>NZ_JAUZMY010000007.1:0-235044 GCF_036327455.1 Nocardiopsis codii
CTCCCCCACACCAACCCGTGGGGAGGCGGGGACCAGGACCCCGGGAACGGGCGGCCCCCCTCCGAGAACGGATCCGACCGGGACAACCGGGAGGACAGGGGCGGAGACAACCAGGAAGACCGGGAGGGCCGGGAGGGCCCCGGTGCCGGACGCGACCGCGACGGCGGCCCCGACCGCGAGGACACCCGGCGACCCGACGCCCCCCCGGCCACCGCCACGGACAGCACCGACGACCGCGACCGGGAGGACACCGGGCGACCCGACCGCGAGGTCCCTCCGGCCACCGCCACGGACAGCACCGGCGACCACGACGCCACTCCCGCCCCCTCCGGGCAGGGCGACGGGGCGTCCGCGAACGACCGCGACGGCTCCTCCGACGTCGATGACGTCCCCGACCTGGTCAGCGACACCGACAGCAACGCCGGAAGCGACACCGACTCCGACTTCGGCGACCCCGACGACCGCGACCGGACCCCCGACGACACTGTCCGCGTCCACGACGACGAAGACACCCGCACCCCCGACACCGGCAAGGACCCCTTCGAGGCAGCGGACACCAAACCCCTCGGCCTCGACAACGACCCCTACCTGCCAGGGATGAACGACGGCCCCCTCGCCGTCAACTTCCTCAACGCCATCGTCCCCGACAACCCGATGACGGACGTGCCCCCCGGCACCGACCAGACCACACCCAACACAGGCAACAACGGCGACACGAACCCGACCGACCGCACCGCCCCCGCACCAGAGCAACAGCACGACCCCGCGCCCATCGCCGTGGCACCCCCCGCCGGCCACACCAACCCGCCACCCGCAAACGCACCGCAGAACCCGGCCCCCGACAGCGGCGGACGCGCTCCCCAGCGCACCAATGACAACCGCGCGCCGGATTCCTCCCCACAGCGCAGCGACGGCGGTGCGCGCACCGCCGAGAGCACGTCCCAGCCGGACACCGCAACCGCACCCGAGCAGCGGACCGCGTCGGAGGACGTCCAGCCGTCCACGCAGCCCGTCGCCGAAACCGGCGACGACCGACACGGCACCGGACCTAGGACGGAGAGCGCGCCGTCCCCGCCGCCCGTGGCCGAGAGCGGCGGCGACCAACAGGGCAGCGGTCCCAGGGCCGAGAGCGGACCGCCTCAGGGCACCGAGGACACCGGGCACACCGCTCCCGGGCGCGACGAGGACGTCTCCCAGAACGACGACCGCTCCGAGGACGACGCCAAGGGCCGGTCCGGCGACGACAGACAGCCGGACGAGGGAGATAACGACGGCTCCGGCGATGGTCAGCGTTCCGACACGAACAGGGAGGGGTCTGAGGGCGGCAAGGGCCGCTCAGGCGAGGAGGAGGGCGACGGATCCCGTCGTGAGAACGGCGAGGCCGGCGAACGCGAGGACGAAGGCGCCGGGTCCGTGCACCGGGACGCCCCCGACGGGGAGGCCGGTCCGGAGCGGAACGCCTCGCCCGCCGCCGAGGGCACGCCGGTCCCCACGCGGAGCACGGACACGGACGCGCCTCCGGCACCGCCCACCGCCGGACCCGAGCGCGCGGCGGACAGCGGCTCCGACACCCCCGGAGAGACGCGCACCGACCCCACGGCTCCCGGGATCGACCCGAGGGCCGACGCCCGCGCCGCGTCGGTCCTGGACCGCCTGCCCGAACTCACCCGGGCCCTCGCGGACAAGGACATCCCCAGGGCGCGGACGCTGGGAGCCGAGTTCTGGAGGCTGCTGCGACCGGTCGACGGCCCGGCCCCGGAGAACCACTCCATCCGCGAGGCGCGCGCGCTGGCCCAGGCACTGGTGTACGTCGTCTCCGACCCCTCCGACAGACGCGTCCCGCTGAGCGGCGAGTCCGCCTCTCCCGAACGCGTCCGGGACGCCGAGGCCCTGGCCCGCGGCATCGGCCGCCAGCTCCGGGACCGCCACGACCCGGTCCGCGCGCGGCTCTGGCTGCCCGGCGGGCGGCTCACGACGGACTACGTCCGCTACGCGATGCAGGACCCCGCGGACCGGGGGTCCTCCCCCTACGGCGCACCGGACGCGGTGAAGACCGTCAACACGGCGCTGGTGGACGGCGACGGAGACGTATCGGCCTCTGGAAGGCGGTCCGGGGAGGCGTCGGCCCCGGCGGAGGCGCTCGGATCCGCGGACCAGCCGTCCGCCGAGGCCGCGGAGAGCGTCGCGACCCGCGGAGAGTCCGACGCCGGAGAGGCCCGGGACTCGTTCCCGGATACGCCCGACGCACCGCCGGCGCCGCCGCACCGTCCCGAGAGCGTCGCGCCCCTGAGCGACCGGGCGGAGCCGGAGCCGGAGCCGGGGGAGCGCCCCGCGGCCGCCTCGATCCTGGACACGTTCCACAGCGCCCTCAACGAGCAGTCCCCGCCCGACCGGAGCGGACCGGTGACCGGGGAGGAGTCCTCCGGCCCGGGGGGCGGACCGTCCCCGCAGCCGGTTTCAGCACGATCGGTGTCCGAGCCGAACACGGACGACGAGATGACCGTGTTCCTGATGGAGACGACGGACCAGGACCCGGCCGAGGTTGACGGGCCCCCCGCCGAGCCCGGGTGGACGCGCGATCGGGAAGACGGGATGGCCGGCCTCCTCGGGCTGGAGGACCCGACCGCCCGCGCCGCGGAGCTCGACGACCCGGGCACCAACCCGCACACCTTCGACGCGCTGCCCCGGGACCAGCGCGAGGCCGTCGTCGCGCAGGCGGCCACAGGCTGGCTCTCGTCCCTCACCTGGACCCCCTCGCTGGACACCGCCTCCGTACAGAAGAGGCTGGAGGACCTGACGTACGACGCGGACGACAACGCCAGCGGCGACGACCTCAACGGCTGGCCCCTCTACGAGAGGAACGGGAGGCAGTGGCCGACGCTCGCCGAGATCCGGGAGTTCCACTCCGACGGCGGGAACACCCGCATCATCAACTGGCTCATCGATGACATCTTCAAGGCGCCGGACCCCGGCCGACGGCTGCGCCACTGGTACGACAACGCGGACGATGCCGGAGCCCTGGCCAAGGCCGCCGGCGGCGCCTACCCGACGGCCGACGGGGTCCTGGACACCCTGCGCACCCTGGACGCCGCGACCGACCGCCCGCTGCCCGGCCCCGTGGAGGTGACCTTCACGCTGAGCGGGGACGAGGGCCTCGCCGGGCTCGGCGGGTACGTCGAGGGCGACCCCTCCTCGCTGGTGGGCACCGAGCAGCGGGAGGCGGGGTACCTGCGCACCTCCCTGGACCGCTCACCGGCAACCGGAGACGACGGTACGGCCCTGGTCCGCCTGACCGTACCCGAGGGCGGGCGCGGCCTGTGGATCGGCGACAGGGCGGACACCTCCGACCCGTACACGCTCCTCCTCCCCCGCGGCACCGGCTACCGCGTCACCGACGTCACGGAGTCGGACGGGATCGTGGAGATCACCGCCGTGGCCCTGCCCGCGGAACCGCGACCGGTGGCCGCGCCCCCGGCGGAGCCCGCCGCGGTCCACGACGACGCGGGCCACGGAGACGACGAGACCGACGCCGGCTCGGAATCGGACGCCTCGGACGCGGACACCTATGGCAGGGGCACCCTCGACGAGGACGGCATCCGCCGCTTCGACTCGCCCGAGGAGGCCGAAGGGCAGGACCGGTGGCTCCAGGACCCGGCGAACAACCCCCACGCCTTCGACACCCTCACCCCCGACCAGCGCGGGATGGTCGACGCCTACACCAGGTCGGCCTGGATCACCCGTGTCGCCCGCATCCGGCCCTTCCTGCCCCAGACCGTCTCGCGGCAGCTGATGGAGTGGCGCTCGCAGTCCCGGTCCGAGGCGGCCGACCCCGACACGGCGCAGACGGCCCACGGCTGGGACCTGTACGAGGCCAACGGGCTGTCCTGGCCGTCCGTGGAACGGCTGCGCCAGATCGCGGCCTCCCCGCAGCCGATGCCCCCGCGGACCCGGGGGCTCATCCGGAACGTCCTCGACGCCCCCGACCCCCGTGCCGAACTCGAACACTGGTTCCACAACGCCGGATACGCGGGGGTCATCGCCCGACTCAACGGGGGCGTCTACCCCGACGCCGCCGAGACCAGGCGGCTGTTCCGCCTCCTGGACGGCGCGGTCGACCGCCCGCTGCCCGAGGGCATGGCCGTGTCCCGCGGCATGCAGTCGATCGACCACCTCCTGCGCACGACCGGGGGCCCGGACCCCCGCGGGCTGGTGGGCACCGTCCATACCGAGCCCGGCTACATGTCCACCACCCTGGGCGACTCCCCGTTCAAGACGGACTCGGACGGATTCCCCTTCCTGCTGCGCCTGGACGTGCCCCAGGGGAGCCGCGGCCTCTGGATCGGTACACGCAGCCACGACCCGGAGCAGATGGAGCTCACCCTCGGCCGCGGCACCACGTACCGCATCACCGGTGTCCAGGACAGGGTCGACCCCGAATCCGGCGGCCCGCAGACCGTGGTCACCGCGACCGTGGTCCCCCTGCCACGAGCGGTGCCCGACCTCTTCTCGGAGGGGAGCACGGGTGAGGACGGCGTCCGCAGATTCTGGAACGCGGAGGAGGCCCACTGGTACGGCCACCGCCTCCACGACCCGGCGCACAACCCGCACGCCGTCAACGCGCTCCCCCGGGCACGGCACGACCTCGCCCGCGCCCTCAGCGCGCTCGCGTCCGGGGTCGACCTCACCCGGACGGACCCGGACGGCGCCCGGGAACTGCTGGACTCCCTACGCGCGGCGAGCCGTGTCACCCCGGCCTCCACCCCCACGGAGCGGCAGCAGGTCCTCGGGTGGGAGCTGTACGAGGCGAACGGCCTCACCTGGCCCACCCCCGACCGGCTGCTCCAGCTCCTGCCCGCGGAGCGGGTGCGCAACCCCGCGCGGGCGCGATTCATCACCGACCTCCTCAGGCACGGCCCCCAGGAGGCGGCCCGCAGGCTGGGCGGGCTGTACAACGCAGCCGGGGCCGCCGGGGTCCTGGCCCGCGCGAACGGGGGCACCTACCCCTCGCCCGAGAGGCTGCTGGACATGCTGGCCTCCTATGAGAGCGCCGTCCGCCGTCCGCTGCCCGACGCGGTCGAGAGCACCTGGTACCTGGACCAAGCGGCGGCGCGGGAGCAGTTGCGCGGATTCGACCCGCGCGACCCCTCCGCGCTGGCCGGGACCGAGCAGGCCACCCGGGGGTACACCGCGGTCGCGCTCAACCCGCGGCCGGTCGGCCCGGGCGAGGGGGCTGCCGCGGTCGTCCGTCTCGTCCTGCCGCCGGGGGCGCACGGCCTCTGGCTGGGCGGTGCGGGTCCCCGCCCCCAGAAGCAGGAGATCGTCCTCCCGCCGGGGACCGGGTTCCGGATCGACTCCGTGGACACGTCCGAAGGCCGTCCCGTGATCACCGCGCGGGTGCACGCGCCGACGGACGACACCGCCGCGCCGACGGACGACACCGCCGCACCCGAGGTGGTGAGTGCGCCGCCCGCCGCTGGGGTCGCGCCCGACGGGACGAACGACGCCGCCACAGGACCGGACACGGTCCACACCGGGCAGGGACCCGGCGACGGACGGGGCCACGTCGACGGGAACGGGATCCGGAGGTTCCGCACGGAGGAGGAACTCGACGCCCACGACCAGTGGCTCCACGACCCGGCCAACAACCCGCACGCCTTCACGGGCCTGGGTCCTGAGCATCGGGCAAGGATCACGGGCTACACCATCGACGGCTGGCTCAACACCGTGGCCCGCGATTCCATGAGCGCGGACCAGGTGGCGATCGTGCTGGACCTGATGCGCCAGGACACCGTCGCTTCGTTCGAGACCAACCCCATGGGCTCGCGCGGCTGGGAACTGTACGAGATGAACGGCCTCGAGTGGCCGACCCTGGACCGGCTGCGGGAACTCCTGGCGCAGGGGCGCGTTCCGGAGAGGGCCGAGGGCTTCGTCAGGTACATCCTCGACGCGCGGGACCCGCAGGAGGAACTCGACAGCTGGCACGCGCGCGCCGGTGAGGCCGGGGAGGTCGCCAGGTCGAGCGGCGACGCGTTCCCGACCCCGGAACGCGCGCTCGAACACCTCCGGACCCTGACGGAGGCCATCGACAGACCCCTGCCCGAGGGGGTCGAGGTGATCCGCGGGCTGGAGGAACTGGACCACCTCGAGGGCTTCGACGGCAAGGATCCCTACTCCCTCGTGGGCACCGTCCACACCGAGCGCGGGTTCATGTCCACGTCGCTGGGGAACGAGCTCGCGGGAGTCACGTCCAATTACGCGCACGCGATACACCTGGTCCTCCCCCGCGGCTCCCGGGGCATGTGGATCGGTTCGGAGAGCAGGCACCCCGAGGAGCGCGAGCTGATCCTCCCCCCGGGTACGACCTACCGGATCACCCGGGCGGGCTGGGGAGGCTCCCGCGGGCTGGAGGGTCTGTACATCGAGGCCGAGGTGATCGTGCCGGAGCGGCCGGTCGCCGAACCGGCCCCGACACGGGTCGAGGGGTCCACTGACCTGCACGTGTTCACCGCGGAGACCGACACGGACGCCACCGTCACGGGCCCCGACGAACCCGGACTCGGCGCGGACGCGGAGGCCGGACTGGCCGCGCTCCTGGGACTGGAGGACTCCGGGCACGAGAGCGCCGGAGACGACGCGTACGACGAGCGGCCCCTTCTGGAGCGCTACGACTCCGACGACGAGCGGCCCCTTCTGGAGCGCTACGACTCCGACGACGACCGGCCCCTCCTGGAACGCTACGACTCCGACGACGACCGGCCCCTCCTGGAACGCTACGACTCCGACGACGAAGCGCCGACGGCCTCGCACACCGACCGGGCCCCGCTCGACCGGGCGGACGACGGCGACATCGCGGCCGCGACCCCCGAAACGAGCGGCGGAGAGGTCCGCGGGTTCCGCACCCGGGAGGAGTTGGACGCCTACGCGGAGCGGTTGGAGGACCGAGACGGTGAACCGCACACCTACGGCGCTCTCCCGCCGGAGCTGCGCGCCCTCATCAGCGCGCACACCGCGTTCCCGTGGCTCAGCAATCTCGCCCGGCTCGGAACCTCCGACCCGGCGGCCATCCAGGGCAGGCTCGACTTCTGGAGCAGAATCAGCCTGGAGAACGCCGCCGACCCCGACACCCCCAACGGGTGGGTGCTCTACGAGGCGAACGGCCTGTCGTGGCCCTCGCTCAGCCGGGTGCGCGAACTGTACGCCGAGGGAGGCCGCTCCCCGGCGTTCGAGGCGGTCGCGGCGGACATCTTCGGTTCCTCCGATCCGCGGCTGCGGCTGGACCACTGGTACGAGAACGCGGACGACGCGGGGGAAGTCGCCCGGGCCAACGGCGGTGTCTACCCCACCGGGGACAGGGCCCTGGAGCTCATCCGGGACATGGACACGGCCGTGGACCGGCCCCTGCCCGGCCCGATCGCGGTGTCCGTCGTGCTGGATGTCGGACGGGACCTGCCCGGACTCGACGGATACGACTGGGACGACCCGTCCGCCATCGTGGGCAGGGACCAGCGCGAGCGGGGGTACACCACCGTCTCCCTGGGCGACTCGCCCTTCACCACCGCACCGCGCGACACCGTAGCGGTCGTCCGCATGGTCCTCCCCGAAGACGCCCGGGGCCTGTGGATCGGTGGCCGGGGCGCGACGGGCGACCCGTACGCGCTGGTCCTGCCCCGGGACTTCGGCTACCGCGTCACCGACGTCCGGATCACCGACGACGGAATGGAGATCGACGCCGAGCCGGTCCACGCGGACATGTCGCCGCGAGAGCCGTCAGCGGAGGCCGGGGACGGCGACTCGGACGCCTCCACGGTCATCGACGAGGAGTCGCGCCTTCCGGCGGGCGACGGCCGCGGGCACGTCGGCGACGACGGATACCGGCGATTCCGCGCCCTGGAGGAACTCGACGCCTACGACCAGTGGCTCCAGGACCCGGCCAACAACCCCCACGCCTTCGACACCCTCACCCCCGACCAGCGCCAGATGGTCGACGCCTACACCAGGTCCGCCTGGATCACCCGGATGGCACGGATCCGGCCCATGTCCCCGACCGGTGTGGCGCGCCAGTTGGAACTGATACGGGCCGGGGCCCAACAGGAGGCCGGGCAGGCGGCGACCATGGTGACCGCCCACGGCTGGGACCTGTACGAGGCCAACGGACTCACCTGGCCCACCCTCGACCGGCTGCGCGAGATCCGGGCGAACCCGGACGGCCTCCCCCCTCGCACCGCCGGACTCATCGACTACGTCCTCACCGCCCGCGACCCCGCCGCGGAGCTGCGCTACTGGTTCCACAACGCCGGGTACGCCGGGGTCATCGCCCGCCACAACGGCGGGACCTATCCCGACGTGGACCGCGTCCTGGAACTCTTCCGCCTCCTCGACGACGCCACCGGCCGCCCCCTGCCCGAAGGCCTGGTCGTCTCCCGGGGCATGCACTCCGTCGACCACCTGCTGCGCGCGGCCGGCAGGTACGACGCCGACGACCTCGAAGGAACGGTCCACACCGAGCCCGGGTACATGTCCACCACCCTGGGCGACCAGGCCTTCAAGACCGACGCCGCCCCCTTCCGCTACCTCCTGCGGCTCAACGTCCCCCAGGAGGCGCACGGCCTCTGGATCGGCTCCCGCAGCCACGACCCCGAACAGCGCGAACTCACCCTCGCCCGCGGTTCCACCTACCGGATCACCGGTGTCCGGGAAACGTTCGACATGAACACGAGCGGGATCGTGACCGTGCTCTCCGCGGAGGTGGTCCTGCGACCGGAGGCCTTCGCGGACCCGCTCTCGGACGGACGGGTGGACGCGTCCGGTGTCCGGCGGTTCCGGACGCCCGCGGAGGCCGACTGGTACGCCCACAGGGCCGCGCGCGCGGAGCGCGGCATGCCGACGCTGGACACCCTGCCCGAGGAGACGCGCCGCGTCGCCGCGGCGTTCTCGGACACCCCGTGGCTCGCGGACCTGGCACTGGTGCCCCCGGACGACGTGCGGACGCAACTCGACCGGTTGCGCTCGATGAGCCGTACCGAGCGGCCCTCGGTCGTGGATCCCCACGGCAGCAGCGGCTGGGAGGTCTACGAGGCCAACGGGCTCACCTGGCCCACCCTTGAGCGGCTGCGGGAGATCGCGGACGCCGCCGAGGAGGGGGCCCCGAGAACGCACTTCCTGCGGACGATCCTCACGCTGGCGCGTCCCGAGGAACGGCTGGCCGGTCTGTACCGCAGGAGCGGTATGGCCGGAGCGCTGGCCGCGGCCAACGGGGGGACCTACCCCTCCTCCGCAGGTGTGCGGGAACTGCTCGAAACCTACGACGAAGCGGTGGGGCGCCCGCTCCCGGAGGCGGTCGAGACGACGTGGGTCCTGAACCACACCCGCGACCTCCGGTTCCCGGAGGGGTACGACGAGAGGAACCCCTCCGGCCTGGTGGGCACCGTCCAGAGCAGCCCGGGGTACACCACGGTCTCCGTGAACCCGGAACCGGTGGGCCTGGGGCACCCCGCGGTGACCGTCCGGCTGACGCTGCCCGAGGGCGCGCACGGGCTCTGGCTGGGCACGGAGGGCCCGCGGCCGTCGAACCACGAGATCGTCCTGCCCCGGGAGACGTCCTATCGCGTCACCGGCGCGGAGAGGACCGCTCACGGCCTGCTGCTGTCCGCCGAGGCCGTCCTACCGGAACAGACCGGCACCGCCTCCGGAACCCGACCGCCGGCCGTGGAGGAAACCCCTCCCGCGACCGTCGGGGGGACCGGGCAGGACACGGCCGCCCCCGGCGAGGAGACGGGACACACGGCCACCCCGGACACCTCCGCCACCGACACCGGACTCCCCGACGACGGCAGGGGGTACGTCGACGACCGGGGCGTGCGGCGGTTCCGCTCACTGGAGGAGACCGAAGCCTACGGCCGCTGGCTCCACGATCCGGCGAACAACCCGCACGCCTTCGACACCCTCCCCGACCGGCAGCGCGACGACGTGCTCGGGTACACGGCGGACGGGTGGCTCAACGAGATCGTCCGCGAGAACCTCTCGGCCGAGCAGATCCAGGACGCCCTGGACGAGGTGCTGGATTCGACCCGCCTCCAGACCACCACGGACCCGATGTCGGCCCGCGGCTGGAGCCTGTACGAGCTGAACGACCTGTCCTGGCCCACCGTCGAGCGCCTTCGGGAACTCCTGGCGCAGGACCGGGTGCCCGAACACGCCGCGGGCTTCGTCAGGTACATCCTCGACGCGCCGAACCCGGAGACGGAACTGGCGGGCTGGCACCGGCACGCGGGTGCAGCCGGTGTCGTGGCACGGTCCAACGGGGGCGCGTTCCCCACCGCGGCCGATGTGGCCGCGTTCCTGGAGCGCCTCGACCGAGCCGTCGACCGCCCGCTACCCGACACGGTCGAGATGGTCCGCGGCCTCTCCGAGGTCTCGTTCCTCGACGGGTTCCGGGACCTGGACCCCTACTCCCTGGTGGGCACCGTCCAGACCGAGCCCGGTTTCATGTCCATGTCCCTGGGCAACAAGCTGGCCGGGCACCACCAGGCCGAATCCGGGCACGTCATCCACCTGACCGTGCCCGCGGGCAGCCGCGGCCTGTGGATCGGTGAGAGGAGCGACTACCCGGAGGAGCGCGAGGTCGTCCTCGCCCGGGGCGCCACCTACCGGATCACCCGCGCGGGATGGGGCGGATCGTTCCAGCTGCCGGGCTTCTACATCGAAGCCGAGGTGGTGGTTCCGCCGCAGCCGGAGACCGTTCAGTCACCGGAGCAGCGGGGCGAGGACGCCACGGACGTCACGGACGTCACGGTGCTCACCGTGCGAACCGAGACGAACACCACCGTGACCGGCCCCGAAGAAGTGGGATTCAACAGTGGCACCGAAGCCTTTCTGACCGCGCTCCTGGGGCTGGACTCCGCCGTCGGCGCCGATACCACGGCCGCCGCGGCCCACCCGGAGACCACCGCGGAGGACTCCGCCGCTCCCCTGGAGACCGGGACACAGGCCGCCGGGCCGGACCTGCCCGACGACCGCCCCGGACGCGTCGACCCCGACGGCGTGCGCCGGTTCGCCACCGACGGCGACGGCGCGGGATACGGGAAGCTCGTCCTCGGCGACCGGTTCGCGTCCCTGACCCCGGAGCAGCAGGACTCCGCCCGGGCCTACACGAAGAACGCGCAGTTCTACAACGACTTCTCCCGGCACGCCAGCCCCGAGACCGAGGTCCTGCGACTCAGCGAGCACCGGTTCTTCGGCGCGTGGGTCGAGAAGTGGTTCGACGGGCACACCCCGACCCGGGAGAACGCAGAGAAGACCTGGGACCTCCTGCGCGAGGGGATGGAGCGGCTCGACCGGGCGATGGATCCGGTCCCGGAAACGGTCGAGGTCCGGCGCTCGGTGTTCAGCGTGGGCTTCATGGCCCCGCCGGGGAGGCCCTTCCACGACCCCACGGACCTGATCGGCACGGAGTTCCTCGAACGGGGGTTCCTCTCGGGGTCGCTGGGGGTCGAGACCGTGAACCGGACCGCCGCCTACCAGTTCCACCTGGCCGTGCCCGCGGGGCACCCCGCCCTGTGGATCGGCGATGGCAGCGTGCACCGGTCGGAAAGGGAGCTGCTCCTGCCGCGCGGAACGCGCTTCAGGATCGACGACGCGC
Source organism: Nocardiopsis codii (assembly GCF_036327455.1). Lineage (NCBI taxonomy): Bacteria > Bacillati > Actinomycetota > Actinomycetes > Streptosporangiales > Nocardiopsidaceae > Nocardiopsis > Nocardiopsis codii. The sequence continues at coordinate 11,639 of NZ_JAUZMY010000007.1, forward strand.
TCCAGGACCCCGACACCGGGCAGTGGGTCCTGCGGGTCACCGTGCTCCCGTTCACCCCGCGACCGTGACGAAGGAGGAGGGATGACCGACGAGGAGCAGGCCGCGCGGGACGAGTTCCGCCCCGAGTTCGCGGGCGCCGAGCCCCGGTTCGCCGCCGACACCGACGGGCCGGTGCTGCACGTACCGGTGCTGCGGGAGGACGGGAGTGCGCTGGGCCGCCTCTGGGCTTCGCGGGACGGGGCCGCCGCGGGGTTCCTGCCCGTGCCCGGTCCGGCGGGGCTGAACGCCAAGGGCGCCTGGGTGCGCCGCCTGATCCTGGCCCGGGCCCAGGGGCTGGACGCCCTCGGCGCGCTGGCACGCTGGACCGGGGCCCCTCAGGACGACCGTGCCGGGGCGGTCCCGCCGGGGAGCGTGCCCGAGCACGCCGACCGCCTGGACGGGATCCCTCCCCCCTGATCCGGGCAGGACACCCGGTACCGCAGTGACAGCTGGAGACGAGAGGAAGTGGGGACGGCATGGACGGTGGGCGCTCACCCGAGGACGGGTACCGAACGGACCGGGGCGGGGCGGAGCCCGATCCGTCCAGCGGGGCCGACGGCGCCGGGGGTCCGGCCCGTGCGCCGGGCGCGGGGCAGGGGGCGTTCGACCGGTGGAGCGACGAGGCGCTGGCCCCTGTACTGGTCGGCCGCTCCTACGCCCCGACGACCGCGGGCCCCGTGGTGTACCTCCCCGTGCACCGGGACGGCGGCCTCATCGGGTACCTGTGGGCCTCCGAGACCGAGGAGGCCAGCGACTTCCAGCCCCTCCTGCCTCCCGACACGGCGGGCAACGTCGCCCGCGGCTGGTGGACGATGGAGCACGTGCGCCTGCGCGGCGAGGGGCTGACCGCCCTGGAGGCGCTCCGGTCCTGCGCCGGGAGGGTCGACGACCCCCAGGGGGGACGTGTGGACGCCGACGCCCCCGAGTCCCGTGCCGCGAGCCTGGAGGAGCTGCGCGCCCTCGCCCGCGGCTGAGACACCGCACCGGCCCCGCACCACCGGAGTGACGGTGTGGGGCATCGGACCGCCCGGTCCGCACCGGGGGGTCACGGGCGTGAGGGAAACCGCCCCCGCGAGCCCCGGACCACGGACGGGATCCGTTGGCGCCACTCGCGGCAGGAACGCGGCGACCCAGCCCGTCCAGAACCGTTCGGATGGGTGCGGTGCCGGCGTGCCCCCCGGGGGTCACTTCCGATCACCGTTCAGGAACGGTGGTAGACGCTCTCCCTGCCGGTCCACCCCCACGTGGGGCTCACGGAGGCCAGGGAGCGGGGGAGCTCGCGCGGGGCGGTCCATCCCCACGTGCGTGGGGCTCACATGGCCGTGGACTCCAGGCTGCCGATCTGGGCCGGTCCATCCCCACGTGCGTGGGGCTCACGCGTCCGTGTCCAACTGGGAGAGGGGCAGGTGCGGTCCATCCCCACGTGCGTGGGGCTCACTTGATGGGGGCGTCGAGGCCCTTCTCGGTGGCGGTCCATCCCCACGTGCGTGGGGCTCACGCTTAACGACCTGCGACAACGCGGGGCGTTATCTCCGCGAGACCTACTGGCCAGTTAAGAAATGGCCGACCTCGGCCACCCCTCACAAAACCCTGCAGAATGTCCCGCCCCAGCGCTAGCTTCACCTCACAGCATGCTCTCATGAACGCTGGAGCACACCAGGATGACAGTCGATCCCCCGGATCTCCCCGATCCCGCCGATGGCCCGGCCCATATCGATCTCGGCCTCTGGGCCAAAGAACGCCACCTCCGCGGCCATCGGTACCCGTACGTCCTCCATGCCCTCGACGCCACCGCCGCCGCCCTCGTCCTGTGGGACGTCGTGCTCCCCAGCGGACTGAAGCGCCGGATCGCCGCGGGCCTGGATGCGGACGAACACGGCGCCCGCGCGCTGGTCGCCTTCTGGGCCGGGTGCCACGACATCGGCAAGCTCATCCGCGAGTTCCAGGAGCAGGTCGCCCTCGACTTGTCGGCCTATCCCGGCGACCCGCATCCCGGGGACCGGGCCGGCCACTCCTTCGTCACCCACCAGTGGCTCGTCACCGCGCTCGGCTCCCTCGGCTACAACGACGAGGACGGGTACACCGCGCACCTGGTGGCCCAACTCCTCGGAGGCCACCACGGGGTCTACCCGGAGCCCCTCGACGAGTACACGACGCCGCGGTTCCAGAACGGCCCCTGGCAGGAACAGCGCGAACGTTCGACCCGGCTCGTCCACGAGGCGGCCGGCTCCCCGGAGCCGCCCGCCCGGTTCGAGACCGCGGTCGCCCCCCTGGTCTGCGGACTGGTCATCCTCGCCGACTGGCTGGTCAGCCAGGAGCACTTCCTGCTCGACCGGCTCAGGACCCCTCCCTCCGACGGCGGCCGCCCGGCCCTCCTGGCGCACTTCCGGGCCTCCACCTCCAGGATCATCGACCTGGTGCAGGAGGCCGGGCTGCGCCGCCTCACCACCGCCCCCGCCTCGTTCGCCGAGTCCTTCCCCGGATTCACCCCCAACGGCCTCCAGGACTCGCTCGCCCGCCACCTCCCCGGCCTGTGCGCGGAGGGCGGTCTGGTGCTGGTCACCGCACCCCCCGGCGAGGGCAAGACCGAGGCCGCCCTGCACGCCGCGGACCTGTTGGGCAACGCGACTGGGCACGACGGACGCTTTCTCGCCCTGCCGACCATGGCCACCGCGGACCAGATGTACGGTCGGCTGAAGAAGTACGCGGAGCACCGCTCCGAGGTCGGGTCCCCCCTGACGCTGCTCCACTCCATGGCCTGGCTGAACCCCGAGTACGCGCCCACGGACAGGGAGCTGGCCCGCGGCGACGACCTCGCCCCCACGAGCTGGCTCATGAAGGCCAAACGGGGTCTGCTCGCCTCCTGGTCGACCGGCACCATCGACCAGGCCCTCATGGCCGCGCTGCCCTCGCGGCACAACGCCGTGCGCATGTTCGGCCTGGCCGGGAAAGTCGTGGTCGTGGACGAGGTTCACGCGGTGGACCCGTACATGCAGATCCTCCTGGAACGCCTCCTGCACTGGCTCGGCGTCTACCGCGCCCCGGTCGTACTGTTGTCCGCCACCCTGCACCACTCGGTGGCGAACTCCTTGGTGAAGGCCTACGTCACCGGCTCCAAGGGCAAGGTGAAGCGGTCCGCGCCGCCGTTCGTGGAGAAGATCGGCTACCCCGGATGGCTGCACGTGCACCCCGGCAGCGGCGAGGTCACCTCCAACCCCGAACCGTTCGCCACCACGGAGCGGGCCCCGCTGAAGATCGACCTGGTTCCCATCCCCCTCAGGGACAAGCGCCCCGACCGGGAGCAAGCCCTGCGCGACCTGCTCTCACCCCTGGTCACCGAGAGCGGGTGCGCCGCCGTCATCTGCACCACCGTCGCCGAGGCCCAGCAGACCCGGAACCTGCTGGCCGCGTGGTTCGACGCACTGGAGGACCCTCCGGAGCTGTTCCTGCTGCACGCGCGCTTCCCCCAGGACCAGAGGACCCGCATCACCGCAGAACTCACCCGGAGGTTGGGCAAGGAGGGTGCCGGGGACGGCGACCGTCCCACGCGGGCCGTCATCGTGGCCACCCAGGTCATCGAACAGTCCCTGGACCTCGACCTGGACCTGCTCGTCACCGATCTGGCCCCCGTCGGCCTGCTGCTGCAACGCGCGGGCCGCTGCTGGCGGCACGAGCACCTGGGAGTCGTCGCACGCCCCGCCTGGGCGAGGGAGCCGCGGATGGCGGTGCTGGTCCCGCAGGAGCAGCAGAGCAGGGGGCATGTCCCCCGTTCCTGGCAGTACGTCTACACCCCGTCTCTGCTGATGCGCACCCACACCCTGCTGGCCCGCAGGGCCGGTGCGCACGTGAGGATCCCTGAGGACATCCAGTCCCTGGTGGACGACCTCTACGACGACCCGACCCTGATCGAGGACGTCACCGCGGACATCAAGCGGATGGGTGAGGAGTTGGCCCTGCGCACTCACGGGCGCAACGCGGTCATCCCCACCAGCAGGGAGGTCTACGGAGACCTGTCACCGCTCACCAAGGCCGACTTCGAGATCGGCGAGCACTTCCTGGCCACACGGTTCGGTGCGGACTCGGTGCGGGTCCTGTGCTGCTACCGCGACGCGCACGGCGAGCTGTGGCTGGACGAGGCCCTGACCCGACGCCTTCCTGCCACCGACCACGAGGGCCGGATGTCCGGGGACGACCTGCGCGCGGTCATCTCCCGCACCATCCCCCTGCGGGCCGACCGGAACACGCAGCCGCCCCTGGCGGAGGCCAACCGGGGCCCGAAGGGGTGGGAGCAGAACTTCCACCTCCACGACCTGGTGCTCCTGGTCCATCCGGTTGGCCACGGCGCGACCGGTGAGGCCGTCCTCGGTGACAGGCGCCTGTACCTCCACCCCGACAACGGCCTCGAAGAACGCACCTGACCCCGACCCGCCCCGGACTCTCCCGTCCGACCGACCCTCCACGGAGCGACGGTGACCCCTCCCTCATACGACCTGGCCGAACGGCCCTGGCTACCGGTGCGCGCGGCCGACGGCGCACCCGCGCCCGCGGTCGGGCTCAGCGAACTGCTGTCCCGCGCCCACGCGCTCTCGGACATCGAACTGCCGATCCCCCCGGCCTCCGCCCAGTTGTGGCGGGTGCTGACCCTGCTGGCCGCCCGCGTCACCGGCCTGGACGCCGCCGACGAGGCCGGTGCCTGGTACAGGACGCGCCGCGAGGTCCTTGACGCAGGGGCGTTCGACCACAACCGGGTGGAGGCCTACTTCGCCTCCCTCCCGGACCGCTTCGACCTGTTCCACCCCGAGCGGCCCTGGGCACAGGACCCGCGCCTGCGCGCACAGTGCGCCAAGACCTCCGGGGTCAACAAACTCGCCTGGGGCCGCACCGCCGGGCAGAACCAGGTGTGGCTGGGCGGCCACCACCACGACCTGGCCCCGGTGCCCCTGCCCCCCGACGAGGCCGCCTGGCACCTGCTCGCCACCCTCGGCTACGGCCCTTCCGGGCGCTGTACCTCGCGCACGGTCGACGGCCGCTCCGAGGCCAACAGCACCGCCGGCCCGCTGCGCGGGACGGTGTCCTTCCATCCGCTGGGGCGGACCCTGTTCGAGAGCCTGGTCCTCAACATCCCCTTCGACGGCGACAGTGACGACGAACCCGGCGATGTGGAACCCGCACCCTGGGAACGGGACGCCCTTCCCGATCCGCTGGGACCCCCGCAGGAGTCCACCGGCTTGGCCGGAACCCTGCTGAACCAGGCCTCGCACGCGGTCCTTCTGGTCCCCGACCCGGGCGGCGACAAGGTCGTCGACGCCTACGTCACCTGGGCCCGGCGGGACCGGCCGGTTCCGCCCACCGACCCCTTCCTCATCCACCTGACGAGCAAGGAGGGCCGCCGGTACGCCCGCCCCGCCGACGCCACGCGTGCGGTCTGGCGTGATCTGGACTCGCTGCTGTCGGAGGACTCCCAGGACCGGTTCCGCCCCGCACTGCTCGGTCACCTGACCAGCACCACCCACCTCCCCGAGAAGCTGCGGCGGACCCTGCGGCTGCGCGCCTTCGGCTTCGACCAGGACGGCCAGACCCGCGACCGCCAGTGGTTCACCGCCAACACCCCGGCCGTCCTGCGATGGCTGGAGGACTCCGCAGACGCGTCCGAGGAGGCCGTCGCGGCACGCACCCGGATCCGGTTCACCCGCCGCTCGGCCGAGTCCCTGGGACTGCGCCTCAAGCACGCCCTGACCGACGCCTGGAAGGAGGGCAACAGCCCCTCGGGCGGCTCCGGACGTACCGATACCGGGACCGGCCCCTGGCTGAGGCGCGGCCTGTCCCGGTACTGGTCCGAGGCCGAGTCGGAGTTCTGGAGGATCGCCATGGACACCGAGGCCCGGGGCCCCGGTGTCGCCTTCTCCCGCCTGGCTCTGGCCGCCTATGACGAGGTGACCGGGCCCTACTGTTCGCGCCCCCGCGTCGCCGCCGTGGTGGAACGGCACCGGCGGGCGCTGTTCCTGCGGCGGCCCACCCGCCGTACCGACCGAGGAGACATCACATGAGCAAGGCGAAGGAGGTCCTCCGCGCCGCAGACCGGATGGCGGGAAACCTCGAAGACCGTGTGCGCGACGAACCCGCGGTGCGGGCCGTCCTGCGCAGGGCGAGCGGCAAGCGCGTCGAGGATCCCGCGGTCCTGCCGGTCCACGGGTTCGTCGCGCGCTACCTGGACCGGCTGCTCACCTCCATCGAATCCGACGGCAGCGCCCGGTGGTGGTTCCCGGAGAGGGACGTGGAGCGCGCCTTCTACGGGGTGGCCGCGATGATCGCCGCCCAGCCCCGCCAGGCCCGCGACCGGATCGGTGTGGGGGGCGAGGACTCCCCCGACGAGACGCCGCAGGACGCGTCCGCCGACCGGGACTCCCCCGGTGAGACGGGCGCGGGGCAGCGGCCCACCGACCCGCTGAGGAGGCACGCCAACCTCGGTGCAGCCCTCGGCGGGGCCGTCACCCAGGGCCGGCTCAACGCGGACACCACCGAGGAGCGCCTGCACCTGCTGTGCCGCCAGTCCGCCGACGGCGTGCACGCGCAACTCCCCCGCCTGGTCCTGTACGCCCGCGACAAGGACGTCCCCATCGACTGGGGGCGCCTGGCCCTGGACCTGTCCCGCTGGGGGGCCGATCGCGACTCCGTGGCCAAGGAGTGGATGCAGGGCTACCACCGCACCATCGAGACCGAGAGGGCCAGGCGCGACGAAGCCCGGGCCCAGAACGCCACCGCCGACGACTCCGAGGACCACGCAGCATGAGCACTCCCACGTTCCTGGACGTCCACGTCCTGCACACCCTCCCCTACTCCAACGTCAACCGCGACGACCTGGGCTCTCCCAAGACCGTCGTCTACGGCGGCACCGAACGCACCCGCGTCTCCAGCCAGAGCTGGAAGCGCGCCGTGCGCCACCGGGTCGAGGAGCGCCTGGGCGACCCGGCGGTGCGCACGCGGCGCATCGTCGGAGAGATCGCCGGGCGCCTCACCGCCCTCGGCTGGGATCCGTCCCTCGCAGAGCAGGGCGGCAACCAGGTCGTCCTGTCCGCGGCCAAGGGCGGGATCAAGCTGGAGAAGGAGAAGGAGGGAGAGTCGCGGGTGACCTCCGTGCTCCTCTACCTCCCGGTCTCCGCCGTCGACGCCCTGGCCGCCATCGCCCACGAACACCGTGAGGCCGTGGCCAAGGAGTCCGCCAAGAAGTCCCCCAAGGGGATCCTCCCCGCCGACGACATCGTGGCGGTGCTGCGCTCGCGCAACGCCACCGTCAACCTGTTCGGCCGGATGCTCGCCGAACTGCCCTCCACAGAGGTGGACGGGTCAGTGCAGTTCGCGCACGCCTTCACCACCCACGGCACCAGCGTGGAGGTGGACTTCTTCACCGCGGTCGACGACGTCCCCAAGCAGGACGACCACGGCAGCGGACACATGAACGTCGGCCAGTTCAGCACCGGCACGTTCTACCGCTACGCCAACATCGACCTGGCCGGGCTGCTGCGCAACCTCGACGGGGACACCGCCGTCGCCCGCGAGCTGGTATCGGAGTTCCTGCGCGCGTTCCTGGGCACCGTCCCCTCGGGCAAGCAGAACGCGACCGCGGCGATGACCCTGCCAGACCTGGCCCACGTGGTGGTGCGGTCGGACCGGCCGGTGTCGTACGCGCCCGCCTTCGAGGCGGCGGTGCGCGGAACGGAGGGGTTCACCCCCGCCTCGGTGTCCCGGCTGAGCGACTACGCCGGAAAGCTCGGCCAGCTCTGGTGGCCCGACACCGTGCTCTCCTCGGTCCACGCCGGGATCGACGACAAACCGGTCGAGCACCTCGGCGAGCGCTTGTCGGGCTACCCGAAGCTGGTCGAGACCGCCGTGGCCGACTCCTACCCCGGGAACGGGTCGTGACCGGTCTGCTGCTGCGCCTGGCCGGACCGATGCAGAGCTGGGGGGAGCACAGCGCGTTCGGGGAACGCGACACCCTGGCGTTCCCCAGCCGGTCCGGCCTGGTGGGCATGTTCGCCGCTGCCCAGGGCGTGGGCCGGGAGGAGGGCCTGGAGCGCTACGACGGGCTGCGGCTGCTCGTGCGCGTCGACGCGCGCGGTGTCCGCATGACCGACTTCCACACGGTCGGAGGAGGCCTGCCCCGGGAGCGCACGGTACCCACCGCCGAGGGCAAGCGACGCCCGGAGGGCGCGACCACCATCGTCACCCGGCGGGCCTACCTGGCCGACGCGGTGTTCACCGTGGCCGTCTCCGGCCCCGGGTCCGAGGACATCGGGCGCTCCCTGCTGTCCCCCCACTGGCAGACCTACCTGGGGCGGCGCTCGTTCGTCCCCGATCCCCTGCTGGTGCTGCGGGTTCAGGCCCCCGACCCCGAGCACGAACTGCGCACAGCGGTGCCGCTGCCGCGCCGCCGTGTCCCACAAGGGCAGCGGACCGTGGAGGTCGAACTGGTCTCCGAGCAGGTCTCGACCGGCGCCGCCGACACCGGCGGCAGGACCGTCCTCAACGACGTCCCCCGCTCCTTCGCCTCGGCCCACCGCCGATACACGAGTCGGGAGGTCCTGGTGGAGAGGACCGCGCTGTCCGCGGACCTGGTCTCGGACAGCATCCGTCAGTACCAGGAACGCCTGTTGGCCTACGTCAAGGAGCACCGTTGACCTGGCTCACGAAGATCACCCCCGACCTGTCGTCGCGGCGGGCCCGTGCCGCCTTCGCCAACGCCGGGGAACTGCACCGGCTGCTCATCGGCCTGGCCTCGACCCACCTGGGCGAGGAGCGCATGCCCTCGCCCCGTCAGCACACCGGTCTGCTCTTCCGGGTGGACGAGGGCCGCAGCGGTCCGGTCCTGCTCGCCCAGAGCCACGACCGGCTCGACCTGACCCGGGTCGGCGACGGGATTGGCGAGGCCGCCGAGCGCGACCTGTCGTCCTTCCTCGACGGGCTGGAGAAGGGGCGGGAGGTGCGCTACCGGCTGGCGGCCGCCCCGAGCAAGAGGCTCGGCAAGTCGGAGAAGAACGCCGAGCGCCTCGGTGACCGCGCACGTGCGGGAGTGCACGCCTACACGCGGCCGCTGTACGGGGCCGACGCCGAGCAGTGGTGGCGTGACCGCGCCGGGCGCCACGGGCTGGATCTGCGCGAGGTGCTGAGCACCGGGCTGGGTCCGGCCCTGGACCAGGGCGGGAGCGGCAGGCGCGGCGTGCGCCTGCACATGACCCGGTTCGACGGACACGCTGTGGTCAGCGACCCGGAGGCGGTGCGCAGGGCCGTGGTCGAGGGCGTGGGCCGCGGCAAATCGTTCGGCTGCGGGATGCTCAGCCTCGCTCCGGCGGAGTGGTGAGGCCGGTGACCGCGACGAGTGAGTCCCGGGCGCGCAAGGCGCTGGCCCGACCGACCCTGGCGATGCTGCCGAAGGTGTCGGACAACCTGTCGTTCCTGTACGCGGACATCTGCCGGATCGTGCAGACCGACACCGGTGTGTGCGCCGAGGTCGCCGCCGGAGCGGGCACCGTGCACCGAGTACAGATCCCCACGGCGTCCCTGGCCTGTCTGCTGCTCGGCCCTGGCACCTCCATCACCTCGCCCGCGCTGGCGACGTTCATGCGGCACGGGACGACGGTGGTCTGCTGCGGTTCGGGCGGCATCCTGCACTACGGAAGCCTGGTGCCCGAGAGCCGCACCACCGTGTGGCTGGACCGGCAGGCGCGGGCCTACGCCGACGACACGGCGCGGCTGGCCGTGGCCCGGCGCATGTACGCGATGCGGTTCGGGGAGGAGGTGGAGGAGGGCGTCGGCATCGAGCGCCTGCGGGCCCTGGAGGGGCAGCGTATGAAGGCGCTGTACCGGAGCCTTGCCACCAAGCACCGGGTGAAGCCGTTCAAGCGCAACTACGACCCGGCCGACTGGGACGGGCAGAATCCGGTGAACAAGGCGCTGTCGGCGGGGAACGCGGCCCTGTACGGGGTGGTGCACTCGGTCATCGCCCACCTGGGCTGCTCCCCCGCTCTGGGCTTCGTGCACTCCGGGAAGCAGCAGTCGTTCGTCTACGACATCGCCGACCTCTACAAGGCGCGGACCACGATCCCACTGGCGTTCTCCCTGCACGGGGCGGAGAACCCCGAGGGGCGTGCCCGGACTCTGCTGCGGACCGAACTACAGCTCTACAGGATGATCCCTCGCATGGTGCGGGACATCCAGGTCCTGCTCGACCCGGACACCGGGGACGAAGACGAGGACGAGGGCCCGGAGGCGACGACGCGCCGGTGGCGGGTGGTCGACCTGTGGGACCCCGCCGCCGGCGCGGTCTCGGGCGGGGTCAACTACGCGGTGGAGGGGCGCTGATGGGGTCGATGGTGGTGATCTCCACGACCTCGGTCCCGGACCGGGTGCGCGGCGCCCTGTCCCGGTGGATGACCGAGCCCGGCGCGGGCCTGTACGTCGGCACGATGAACGCCCGGGTGCGCCAGGAGTTGTGGTCCGCCGTGAGCGCATCGGTGGGGGACGGCGCCGCGGTGTGCCTGCACACCGCCGACAACGAGCAGGGCTACGTCGTGCTCACGGCAGGCGAGCGGCGACGGCAGGTGCTGGACTTCGACGGCCTCCAGTTGATCCGGCTGACGGCTCAGATCGAGGAGGAGGACCCGGAGTGGCTGCCCGAGGCCCCGGAGCGGCAGGACGGGGGCGAGACGCCGGGAGCGGAGGAGGTCCCCTTCTAGGGACGGTGCGGGAGGCAGCGTTGCCCGCGGCGGGCGGGGCCGTCCGCACCTGCGCTCGAAGCTGCGTGGCAGCGAGTCCGGGCACGGCCTCTTCGGCCATTCCTACGGAGGTCTTTTCGCCCTCTACGCATGGCTGCGCGAGACAGGACTCTTCGCGAGCGTCGGGGCGGGCAGCCCCGGTGTGGCCAGTGCGGACAGCCAGATCTTCACCCTCGTCGAAGCACGCTAAGGGCTCATCTCGTGTGGTGAGTCGGCGGTAGCAGATCAGCGTACGAGCGATGCCGGCGAAGGCCGGGAAGTGATCGGCCTTGCGCTCGTACCGGCGGTGCAGACGGCGGCTCCCGGCCAGCCGACGGAGCGGGCCCCGGGTACACCAGCCCGCACACGGCGCCTGGGAACCGTGGACACCCCGGTCACGGCCGCTGATCTGCGCGCCCTGACCCTCTGGCTGGCACAGATCCCCCGGAACCGGACGCCAACCCGCGCCTCTCCCTCCGCGCCGCCGGGAGGACTGCCCGGAGTGGATGCGCCCCAAGCTCAGCACCTGAGACCTCCCCTCGCACCTGGCCCAACCGCCTCCCGCTGACCCGCCGAAACCCCCAGCCCCGACCAACCTTTGAGAGACCGTATGACCTGGTCCGAACGCACCGTGAAGAGTGGCGGCGTCCGTATCTCCTGCCGCGACTGGGCAGGGACCGGACGCCCTGTAGTCCTGCTGCACGGACTGGCCGGCCACGCGGGTGAATGGGATGCCATCGCCCGGCAGTTGAGCATCCGACACCGGGTCGTGGCAGTCGACCAGCGCGGCCACGGTGCCAGCGAACGCTTCCCCCACGACCTCTCCCGCGCCGCCTATGTCGCCGACGTCGTCGCCGTACTCGACCAGCTCGACCTAAGGATGCCCGTCCTGATCGGCCAGTCGCTCGGCGGCCACGCTGCCATGCTCACCACCGCCGCACACCCCGACCTCATCCACGCGCTCGTCCTGGTCGAAGCTGGACCCGGTGGCCCGAATCCCCACGTGCAGGAGGAGATCGGCGGATGGCTCGACTCGTGGCCAAACCCCTTTCCGTCGCGGCAGGCGGCCGTCGACTTCCTCGGCGGCGGGGCAGTCGGCGAAGGCTGGGCAGCCGGGCTGGAGGAGCGTGACGGCGGCTGGTGGCCGCGTTTCGACCGCGACGTCATGGTCGACTCGCTGGCCGAGAACGCCCGGCGCTCCTTCTGGGACGAGTGGGCAAAGATCGCATGCCCGACCCTGGTCGTCCTCGGCCAGTCCGGCATCATCCCCCCGCAGGAGATCGACGACATGTTCCGCCTACGACCGGATACGACAGCCGTGAGCATCCCCGGCACAGGGCACGACGTCCACCTCGAACGAACCGACGCGCTGCAACGGATACTCCAGGGATTCCTCCGCGACATTCCCACGTATCCCGCTCCGAGGCGCACCTGACCCGGAGACGCCGTGCTTGCGCGTCACGCCCGGAGTGCCATGCCTGTGCGCACGTCGCGTCGGATGGCTGCGTACAGCTCTGTCTTGGACTGCGACGGCATCGGGTCCCCTCCGCGATGGGAAGCACACTGATGCTCTCACCGCAAGGCCCTCGGGGTTGCCGAACTCATCGACACGACAGAGCGATGAGCAGGGGTGTTGACCACACTCATCGACAAACGTTGCCGTCAGACACGAACAGAACCAAGGAGAACCCGATGGTCTCCGGCGGCCTCGTCGGCGGACAGGACCCCGGACACGACGAAGGCGCCGCCCGACAGGACGACGCCACCGGGGATCTTCCTACTCGTCGACGCTGAGCACCAACGCGTAAGCCTCGGCGAGGTCCTTGACGTCCTCGGCCTCCTCGGAGACGGGAGCCAACTCCACGATCTTCTTGAGGATCGCTTCGCGCGCCTGGGCCTGGATGTCCTGTGTGTCCTGCGATTCAGTCATACGCCAACCCTAGACCCGCGGCCGGACATGTCCGGTCGCTTCCCCATATCCACCAGCTGAGGCCACCCGGGCGGTGGCCTCTCCGCATGTGGAGACCACGTGACCGAGGGGCGGGGCCGGGGGACCGCCGGGACAGCCCGTCCGTTGCGGAGCGGGGCGCGGGGCCACCACCCCGCGGACCCTCCCGGGACGGGAGGGGACTCCGCGCTCCCTTCCTGCCGTCCGGTGCGCCAGCGGGCTCCGCACCGCGGCGCGACTCCGTGTCACCGGAGGGCAACTCCTTCACCCTTGCCCCCAGGTGTCCCATGGTCATACGTTTTGCGGTGTTCACGAGACACCGGGTAGGAGAATCATGAAGATCCTTGTGGTGGGCGCCGGAGCCGTCGGCGGGTACTTCGGCGCACGCCTGGTCCAGGCGGGCCGGGACGTCGACTTCCTCGTCCGGCCCGCGCGCGCCGAACTCCTCCGGGAGAGAGGACTGGTCCTGCGGAGCGCGGACGGCGGTGTGGAGTCGGTCCCCGTCACCCCGGTGACCGCCGACCGGCTGGGACCCGGCTACGACCTGGTCGTCCTCGCCGTGAAGTCGTACGGTTTCGACGCCGCGCTGGAGGACGCCGCCCCCGCGGTGGGTCCGGACACCGTGGTCCTGCCGTTCCTCAACGGCATGCGGCACATCGACGCCCTGGTGGAGCGGTTCGGCGCCGACCGGGTCTACGGCGGCGTGGCCATGGTGATGACCAGGCTGGGCGCGGAGGGCGAGATCGTCGAGGTCGGCAAGATGAGCCAGCTGATCTACGGCCCCCTCTCCGACCGCCCCGTGGTGGCCCCGGCCGACGTGCACGCCGCCCTGGACGCGGGCTCCTACTCGGTCTCCCTCACGGGGTCGGCGCGCCAGGAACTGTGGAACAAGTGGGTGTTCCTGGCGACCCTGGGCGCGTGCAACTGCCTGATGCGCGCCCCGATCGGCCGGATCAACAGCGCGCCCGGCGGCCAGGAGTTCACGGCCGGGGTGTTCGCCGAGGCCATCGCGGTGGCGACGGCGTCCGGGTACCCGCCCGGCCAGGACGCCCGCGACCGGGCCGACGCGATCATCGCCGACACGACGGCGACGACCACGACCTCGCTGTACTGGGACCTGACGCAGGGCAACCCGGTGGAGGCCGACCAGATCATCGGGGACCTGGTCGCCCGGGGCCGCGAGCTGGGGGTGCCCACCCCGCTGTTCTCCCTGGCCTACACCGGCCTGAGCGCGTACGCGGCCGCACGCGCCTGAGTGGCGGGCTTCCCGGCGCGCGCCGCGTACCGGGAAGCGCGCCGGGGGCGGTCGGCGCGGAGCCGACCGCCCCTCGGGTGCACCGATTGCCACCATCCGCCCCCTTGTGTGTATTTCTCGTCACCTTCCCTCCCACTTGTCTGGAATATTTCCTAGTGGATAAGTTCGGTTTCAGGTCACGAGTTCCAGCGCGAAGGTCCGGCTAGCTGGGCGGCAACCCTCCTGCGCGGTGGGGTGCCCCGGAATCGACGACCCGGCTGCGGCGACGCGGCAAGCGTGCGAGAACTCTCGTCCCCCGGCGCCGTCGCCGCACCTCAACACCGGACGAACACGACGAGGCGGGACTGTGAGCACCATCCCCGGGACGACCCCCCTCCCGCTCCGCGGGTTCGACGCCGTGGTGGTGGGCGGCGGCCCGCGCGCGGTCGCGGTCGTGGCGCGCCTGGCCGCCCGGCACCCCCGCACGGACCGGCCCGTACGGGTGGCCGTCGTGGACCGGGTGGAGGTGGGGGCGGGCGCCACCTGGCGCACCGACCAGTCCCCCCTGCTGCTCAACAACACCTACAGCGCGCACACCACGATCCACGCCGACGGCTCCACCCCGATGGACGGCCCCGTCGTCCCCGGTCCCGACCTGCTGCGCTGGGCCTCCGAGAGCGAGGTCCCGGCCGACCGCCCCGCGTGGGCGGCCCGCGAGGTCGCGGAGCTGCGCCCCTGGTCCTATCCGTCGCGGCGGATCCAGGGCGTGTACTACAACGAGCAGCTGGCGGCGGCGGGGGCCACCGGCCGGGTGGAGCTGACACCGGTCGTCGGCACCGCCGTGGACCTGGTGGCGTCGGGGGACGCCGGGCGGACGGTGGTACTGGAGGACGGACGCCGCCTGGACGCGCCCGTGGTCGTGCTGGCCCAGGGCATGGTGCAGGCGCGGCGCTCGCCCCGGGTCCGGTCCCTGGTGTCGGCCGCGGAGGCGCACGGGCTGGTGTACGTGGAGCCGGGCATGCCCGCGGAACGCGACTGGGACCGGGTCCCCGGAGGGGAGACCGTCCTGGTCGCGGGCCTGGGCGCGAACTTCTTCGACGTGGTGGCGCTGCTGACGGAGGGACGCGGCGGGCGGTTCGAGCCCGCCGGGGATCCGCTGTACCCGGCGCGGCTGCGCTACGTGCGGAGCGGGGACGAGCCGCACCTGGTGGCGGGGTCCCGGCGGGGCCTGCCCTACCGGGCCAAGGCCGCCTACCCCGACGGGTTCCCGCCGCGGTACGAGCCGCGCCTGGCGACGCGGCAGTGGTTCGCGCAGGTGGCGTCGGAGACCGGCCAGGACTTCCGGACGGCGGTGTGGCCGCAGCTCGCCCGCGAGTTCGCGTGGGCGCACCTGTCGTCCCTTCTGGAGCACCGCCCCGGGACCGTGGTGCCGGGGCTGGGCGCGGAGGAGCTGCTGGCGCGGTTGCGCGGTGCCGGCGCCGACGGTGTGGACGCCGTCGTGGCGGCTGCGGTGACCGATCCACGCCACCGCCTGTCGACGCGGCGGTTGGACCGGCCCGGACCGGCCGGACCGCTGACGGAGGAGGCCTGGCGGGCGTGGGTTGCGGCGTACGTGAACGAGGAGCTGGACACGATCCACTCCCCGCTCACGAGCGCGCGCAACGCCGTCAACCGGGCGATGGCGGCGCTGCGGGGGCAGGTGCAGCGCCTGGTCGCGGCGGGCGCGCTGGACGGGGCGAGCGTGGCCCGCGACGTGGCGGGGTGGTTCACGCCGACGGGTCTGGCGCTCGCGTCGGGGCCTCCTCCGCACCGCACCGCCCAGGTGCTGGCGCTGATCGACGCCGGTGTGCTGGAGCTACTCGGCGAGGGCTCGTCGGTGGAGTTCGAGGACGGCGTGTTCGTGGGGCGCTCGGCGTCGGTGCGGCGCGAGCCGGTGCGGGCGCGGGCGTTCGTGGAGACGCGCATGTCGAAGGGCGTGGTCACGGGCACCGACGACCCGTTGCTGGGCGCCCTCCTGGGGTCCGGCCGGGCGGGGCTGCACGTGTGGCCGTCCGCGGACGGCTCCCGGTCGTCCAGCGGGACCCTGGACGTGACCAGGTCCGGTTTCCGCCTGCTGGACGCCGACGGCGTCGCGGACGAGAGGGTGGTGGTGCTCGGCATCCCGGCCGAGGGTGTGCAGCCGGGCTCCTCCATCGGCGCGATCCCGGGCGTGCCCTCGCCGCTGCTGGCGGGGGCGGACCTGGCCGCCGCCGCTGTCATGGACCACCTGGGAGCCGACGACGTGTCGGGAACCGGCGTGACCGCGGGCCGCGTCTGAGGTCTGCCGCCGCTCCGCCGCCGCGCCCGGGTGTCCGGGCGCCGCGGCGGTGCGGCCGGTTCCCGGTCGGCCCCGGGTGCCCGGTCGGCCCCGCGGCGATCAGGAGCGGTCCCTGCGCATGTGGACGAGCGGGAACGGGCGCCCCTCGCCGTCCACCGGTGAGCGGCCCGTCTCCTCGAACCCCTGTGAGGCGTAGAACCCGCGCGCGGCCGGGTTCTGCTCGTTGACGTCCAGGGTGAGCACCGGGCGACCCTGCGCCGCCCAGGCCAGCAGGGCGCGGCCCACGCCGCGTCCCCGGGCGTCGTCGTGGACGAACAGCATGTCGACGTGGTGGCCGTCGAGCCCGATGAAGCCGACGGGGCGGCCGTCGGGGTCCACGGCGACGTGGACGTCGTGCCGGGGCAGGTAGGCGTCCAGGATCCTCGCCTCGTAGCGGTCGACGTCCTCCCGGGTCAGGAAGGCGTGTGTGGCGGTGACGGCGCTGCGCCAGATCTCCGCCAGGGCGGCGTACTCCTCCGGGCCCCTGGAGGGACGCACGTGCACTGGGAGAGAGGGATTCATACGCGCACCGTACCGGGGCCGCCTCCCGCACGGCACGGAGATTTCCTCCCGGAGGCGCCCGAACCCGCCCGCGGCCGGGCGCCGCCGACCTCGGGGACGGCTCCACCCCTCCCCCGGTGGTCACCGGGGACCACGGGCACCGACGAGCCGGCTCCGGCCCACGACCCGGGCGCGGTGCGCTCAGCACCGGTCCGCCGGCGGGTCACCGGAGGAGTCGCCGACGGGGGCGCGTTCCACAGCGGGGCCTTCGGCGGCCGAGACCGGCGCCGTGCGCCCGACGGATCTGCGACTACCCTGGCGTGATCCCCGAAGGCCGACCGGGCACGCCCGCCGTGCCGGCTCCCCGACGATCGGACGATCCCATGTACCCCCTCCGCCCCGCCCCGCTCTCCCTCGCCTGCGTCCTCTTCCTGAGCGGGTGCGCGAACGCCCCCGATCCCGGGGGTTCGGAGGGCGGACGGGGGCAGGGGGCCGACGAGGTGTACGAACTCGCCCCCGTCCCCGAGGGCGGGGGCGGCGACCTCCCCGACGACGTCAACGGGGACGGCTACACCGACCTCCTCTTCCTGGGGCCCGTCGAGACCGCCGGGAACGAGGGGACCTGGGAGCAGACGCGGCGGCTGGTGGTCGTCTACGGCTCGGAGCGCGGCCCCGATCCGACCACGCGCACGGGCCTCGAAGCCGGGGCCGTGACCGCGGTCGCCGCCGCGGGCGGCGGCCAGCACCTGCGCGCGGGGACCGCCGACCTGGACGGTGACGGCTTCTCCGACATACCCGTGACGACGGCTCCGCCCTCGGGGCAGGGCGTCGGCGGGGCCGCGGTGTTCTGGGGCGGTCCCGCCGGCCCCGACCCGGACGCGGCCCCCGTCCCCCTGGCGTCCGTGCCCTCCGGGGAGGGGTCGGACGGGGAGTGGTCCCCCAGCGGCGCGGCGCCGGCGCCCGGCGACTTCGACGGCGACGGCAGTGCCGACCTGGTGTCGTTCGAGGAGTCGGAGGGGAGGTCGCGTCTGACCGTCCTGTACGGCCCGTTCGAGCGTGACGGGACTCCCGCGCGCACCGGCCACCGCACGGTCGACGCCTGGGTCGGCGACCTGGTGCCCGGCCACCTCGCGGAGGGTGTTCCCACCCCTCTGCTGGTGCGGCGCGGCGACGACGGCGAGCAGCCCGGCAACACCCTCTACCTGACCGGGGGAGGCGACCCCGAGGCGTGGGGGGAGGCCGAACTGCACGCCGGGGGGATGTCCGTGTTCGGCGACTTCGACGGCGACGGCGAGACCGACCTGGCCGTCGGCGACGACGGGGGCAGGAACAACGAACCGGGGCACGGGACCGAGTCCCCCGAGGTGGACGACAGGCTGAACGTGTACCACGGCCCCTTCGACGCGGGCGTGCCCGAGCCCTCCTCGGTCCGGCTGACCCGGGACGAGGGGACCTACGGGGTCTTCCGCTCTCTCGGCGGGTGCGACCTGGACGGCGACGGCGCCGACACGCTCGCGGTGGGCCTCGGGGGCCACGGCGTCGACCTGCTGGACGACACGGGTTCGGGCCTGGCCCCGAACGGGGCGCCGACGCTGGTGCGCCCGGACTCCGGTGACGGCGGCGCCCCGGTCGCCCACGTCTTCGCCTGCGCGGACCACGACGCCGACGGTTCCGACGAGCTGGTGCTGTACCAGGTCCCGAAGGCGGACTGGTCGGCGCCGCTGCGCTGGTGGGTCACCGACGGGAGCGAGGACGAGGCGGCGTTCGACGGAGCGGGCTTCGAGGACTGAGGCGGGCCGCCCTCCCCGGGCCGAGGTCCGGGCCGACACCATGCCCGCATGGTTCCCGTCCCTCCCTCACCCGTCCCTCCTTCACCGCACCGCCGCTCCCCCTGCCCCCTGATGCTCCCGGTGAGGACCGCCCGCCCGCCTCACCGGTCTCCGGCCGCGCCCGCGGCCCGGTCACCGGTCTCCACTGGGGTGCCGTACGCCCCCGCCCCCGGCGCGGCCGGGGGCGGGGGCGGGGGCGGGGAGGAGCGAGGCCGGGCGTACCCGGCGGGGGCCGCCCCGTGTCAGCAGGCCTCGAAGAGGTACTCCTCCTCCTGCGGGCCGACCAGGTCCAGGTCGCGCAGGATCATCCTGTCGGGCGCGCCCGGGGAGGCGCAGGCCTCGGCGAAGGTCAACCCGGCCTCCTCCAGGGCCTCGGGGTACTCCACCGCCAGCACGTCGTCGCCGTAGGCGTCGGTGTAGGCGTCGCACTCGTTCCAGACGGCGCAGTCCTCGGCCATGGCGAAGTCGAAGCCGACCTCGTCCCTGCCGCGTTCGGTCGCCTCGGCCGCGTTCTTCTGTCCGGCGGCCATCCCGTGCCCGTGGGTGAGGGAGACCAGCTCCGTGGCGAGCGCGAGGTTGTCGTCCGGTGTCAGCAGGCCCTGGGAGCGCAGGTCGGAGTCGAGGTTGTCGAACTCGACCGCGTCGAACCCCTTCTCGGAGCAGGTCGCGATGGTCTCGGCGAGGATCTCGGCGAGGTCGGACCGCTTCTCCTCGGTGGAGGTGTCCAGGAGTCGCTCGTCCGGCCAGTTCGGGTCGATGACCGGTTCGCCGGACTCGTCGTGCAGGATCAGGTGGGGGTGCTCGGAGAGCCACCACTCCAGGTCGCCCGGCTGGGTCTGGAAACCGTTGACGTAACAGACCGAGTACAGGTCCGGCGCGGGTTCGGCCGTGGAGTCGCGGACCACCGTGCCCACCCCGGCGGGCGGTTCGTAGGCCGCGCCGAGCTGGTAGTCGAAGGTGCCCTCGGGGAAGCCCTCGATGGCCGCGGACCCGCTCTCGTCCGCGGTGTGGGATCCGACCGGCATGGTCTCACCCGGCCCGGCGCAGGCCGAGGCGGCGATGACGGCGACGAGCGCCGCCAGGAGGCCGCCGGGTGCCGTTCTCCGGATCCGTCGTGGTGCGGGCATGGATGTCCCCGTTCTGTCGGGCGGCGTGTCCGCCGCCGTCTCGTGGCCGACCGGGGCGGTTCCCCGGCCGGAGTGTGGTGGTCTTCCCGTCGCATCGTCCACTGTCGCGCGCCGGATGCGGTCGTGATCTTCCGCACTCGTGTTCGGACGTTCCCGGGACGGCCTGCGACGGCGGCGTGGGCACGCGGTCGGTCCGGGCACCGGTCGGGGCCAGGTCCCACCCGTGTGACCTGGCCCCGGAGCCCGCTCTTCGGCGGAGGTCCTCCGCGCCCGGCGGTCCGTCGCGGCGGGGTGCGCGGTAGGCGGCTTTACCGACGAGGAAGTTGAATTTTGAACGAGATGGAGCACAGTGTATCTTCGCGGTTTCCGAGCGTTATATCCGTTCTGCGTTCGATCTCCCCGCGGTGCGCCCGGTTCCGCCTCCACCCGACTGCCAGAAGGTCCGCGATGAACAAGACCGCCCCTCCCAGTACCAGCCCGGCATTGAGCGCACTCCTCGCGGAGGTCCCGGGGGTCGAACACGTGGTGCTCTGCACGGAGGGCGGCCTGGTCCACACCCTGGCCCTCGGCGCGGACCGCCGCCAGGCCGACCAGCTCTCGGCCCTGGGCAGCTTCCTCTTCAGCGGGGCGGAACGCATCGGTTCGCTGACGAGGTACGGCGCGGTCGACCACCTGGTCATCCGACTCCAGCGGGGAGGCTCGCTGCTCGTGCGCCCGGTGGGCTCGCTCCTGAGGGTCGTGATGCTGACCAGCGCCGACACCGCCCTCCCCCGCGCGGCGGTCTCCCTCGACCGGCTCGTGCAGGAACTGGAGAACTCGCTCACCCGGTAGGCCGGCCAGGGCCCCGACCGCCGTCAGGGCCTTCCTCCGACGCCACCGCACCGGCCCGACCCGGGTGCGTCGTTCACGGCGAGAGCCCCCGTGCCCGCACCCGGCCCCCGCCCGCCCATGGGTCCCCGCCTCACTGCCGTCGCCGTACCGGGACCTTGATCCTACGACCCGTTCGTCCCACTACATCACTTGCGCCACAGCGGTTTCATGTCGCCCCGACCGTCCGGACAAAGGCGCCGGTCAGTCGGCAACCCGGCCTACGAGCGCGCGATCTCCGACGCTCCGGGCCTCCCCTACGACACCGAGGCCCGGGCGGCGCACACCCGGGCACCGGCTTCCGGACCGGACCGCGCACCGCCGGCCCGTCCGCCGGGGCCGCCGCAGGAGGCGGCCGGGCCGCACCGGCCGGACCGGTGTCCGACACCCCGGGGGCCGCGCGTCACCCCTGGACAGCCCGGGGTCGGAGGATGGGGGGCGAAGACCCCGGACACTCACGACCCCACCTGCGACAATGGGTGCATGCCGAGTCCGCTGACCCGTGTGCCGCCCCTCGTCCGCGCCCGAGAGGCGAGCGGGTACGCCTACCTCCTGGCGTGGGTCGAGACGCGCGCCGGGCTCCGGGCCCGGATCACCTGGGTGGAGCAGTACCGCGAGGAGCCCTACCAGTGGCGCTGGGAGGTGGCCGAGGTCCCGGCCACCCGGGTGACGCAGATGGCCGGGCAGTCGTACCAGGGGGTCCCCCGCGAGCGCCGCGGGAGCGACTGACCCCCGCGGCGCCCCCTTCGTCCCCGCCGGGACGCCCGGCGGTGCCACCACCCTTCGCATGGTCTAGAATTCGAACATAGGTTCGATCGTGTCGCCTCTTCCCCACCGGCACCAGGACTGGGCCGAGCCCCAGTACGCCACCACGGGGAGGGACAGCGCATGCGGCACGGCAGCGAGCACACGGACTTCGCCCACCTGGGGGTCGTCTCCTCGTTCTCGACCCACCACGGCACCTGTCCTCCCGACCGCCTGGCCGCCCGCGCCGCCGACCTGGGACAGGGCATCCTCGCCCTCACCGACCGCGACGGCGTGTACGGCATGGTCGAGCACGTGCGCGCCTGCCAGAGCGCGGGCATCCGCCCCGTGCTGGGCTGCGACCTGGCACTGGCCTCCCCCGACGGCGGCCGGGTGACCCTCCTGGCCCGGGGGCGCCTCGGCTGGGCGACCCTGTGCCGCCTCGTCACCCGCGCCCACGCCCACACCCGCACGGCCCCCGCCCCCGGCCACACGGGCTCACTGCGGGTCCAGGGCGCGGCCGGCTCCCCCGCCCTGCCCCACGCCGCGATGGCCGAGGGCTCCTCGGGCGTGGTCGTGCTCCTGGGCCCGGGGTCCGACGTCGGCGAGGCCGTCGCCCGGGACCGGCCCACCCATGCCCGACGCCTGCTCGCCCGCTGGAAGGACGCGGCCGAGGTCGCGATCGCCGTGGCGGACCACGACCTCCCCGGGCAGAGGCGCACCGCCCGCGCCCTGCTGTCCCTGGCCGCCGAGACCCGCACGCTCGCCGTACTCACCAACGCCGTCCGCTACCCGGTGGCGGAGGACGCCGAGGTGGCGCACGTCCTGGACCAGGCCCGGCGGTGGGCGCCGGGCGGCTCCCGCCCCGGCCCCGCCACCGACCAGGCGTACCTCAAGAGCGGCGCCGAGATGCTCGCCGTCGCCGAGCGGCTGTGCGGCGGGGACGCCGCCCGCGCCCGGCGCCTGATCGCCCACACCACGGCCCTGGCCGCGTCCTGCACCCTGGACCCCGACACCGACCTCGGCATGGACGACATCCACCTGCCCGACGTGCCCCACGCGACCGACCGGCTCCTGCGGGCCTGCGAGGACGGCCTGATCCGGGTCGGACTGGGACACGACCCCCGGGCCCTGCGCCGCCTGTCCCACGAGATGGAGATCATCGAGGGCAAGCGGCTGTCCGCCTACTTCCTGACCGTCGCCGACGCCGCCGCCCGTATCCGCGACAAGGGCATCCGCTGCTCCATCCGCGGTTCGGGCACCGGCAGCCTGGTCAACCACCTGATCGGCATCTCCGCCGTCAACCCCCTGGACCACGGGCTGGTGATGGAGCGGTTCCTCAGCCAGAGCCGCTCGGGCCTGCCCGACATCGACCTGGACGTGGAGTCCGCCCGCAGGCTGGAGGCCTACGACGCGGTGTTCGGCGGCTACCCGGACGGAACGGCGTGCGTGTCGATGATGGAGACCTACCGGGCCCGCAGCGCCCTCCGGGACGTCGGCGCGGCCCTGCGCCTCCCCCCGCTGGAGGTCGACCGCCTCGCCAAGGCGTTCCCCCACCTGCGGGCGGGCCGCATCCGCGAGGCCGCCCGGGAACTGCCCGAGCTGCGGCGCTACGACGGCGCGGGCCTCGACGACCCCGCCACCCAGGACCTGTTCCGGCTGGCGGAGCGGTTGGACGGCCTGCCCCGGCACGTGGCCATGCACCCCTGCGGCCTGGTCGTCTCCGACGCCTCCCTGCGCGACCGCGTCCCGGTGGAGCCGTCCCTGGCCGGCTACCCCATGGTCCAGCTGGACAAGAACGACGTGGAGCCCATGGGGCTCATCAAGCTGGACGTCATCGGGGTGCGCATGCAGTCGTCGCTGGCCCACGCGCGGGCCGAGGTGGAGCGCACCACCGGCCGGGCTCCCGACCTGGAGGCCCTGCCCCGCGACGAGGCGACCTACCAGATGATCGGGGCGTCGCTCACCCTGGGCTGCTTCCAGATCGAGTCGCCCGGCCAGCGCGAACTCCTCAGCCGCCTGCGCCCGACCGGCATGGCCGACCTGATCGCCGACATCTCCCTGTTCCGCCCCGGGCCGGTCAAGAGCGACATGGTCACCCCCTACCTGTCGGCCCGCGACGGCGCGCCCCCGGACCTGTCGCTCACCCCGCTCCTGGACGACGTGCTCTCCGAGACCGGCGGGGTGGTGATCTGGCACGAGCAGATCATCGCCCTCCTGCACGCCATGACCAGCTGCGGACCGGACCGGGCCGAGGCGATGCGGCGGCGGCTCGGCACGGTGCAGGGGCTCGCCGACGTGCGGGAGGCGTTCACCTCGATGGCCTACGACTGCGGGCACGACGAGGAGACCGTGGAACGCGCCTGGGAGATCGTCGCCTCGTTCGGCTCGTTCGGGTTCTGCAAGGCGCACGCCGCCGCGTTCGCGCTCCCCACCTACCAGTCGGCGTGGCTCAAACGGCACCACCCGGCCGCCTTCTACGCGGGCATCCTCACCCACGACCCCGGAATGTACCCGCGCCGCGTGCTGGTCGCCGACGCCCGCCGCTTCGGGGTCCCCGTCCTGGGCGTGGACGTCAACCGGTCCGAGCGCTCGTGGCGGGCCGAGCGGACGCCGGAGGGCCGGTGGGGCGTGCGCGCGTCCCTGGCCGACGTCCGGGGGATCACGGGGGCGGAGGTCGACCGGGTCCTGGCGGAGCGGCCCTTCCTGTCGCTGCCGGACGCCGCGGACCGGGCGCACCTGTCCCGTGAGGCGCTGGACAGCCTGGTGCGGGTGGGCGCCTTCGACGCCCTGTGCGGGGTGGGCTCGGGAGCGGAGGGCGGACCGGACGGCGGCGGCGCGGTACCGGGGCGGCACGGGACGGGCACGGAGGCGGGGCCTCCCGACCGCCGCGACCTGCTCCTCCAGGTGTCCGCCCTGGAGCGGTCCCGCAGGACGCGGACCGACCGGGGGCAGCTCCCGCTGCCGCTGGACGGCACCGCTCCCGTACGGGGCTCGCTCCCGGCTACCACCGCGGACGAGCGGGTGTCGGCCGAGCTGGAGCTGCTGGGATACGAGGTGGAGCGGCACCTGCTGGACGGCTACGCTGACTTCCTCGCCTTCCTGGCCGTCCACCACCGCCTGGTCCGCGCCCAGGACCTGCACCTGGTGCCGGCGGGAGAGGAGGTGCTGGTGGCGGGGGTGAAGGTGGCCACCCAGACCCCGGCGGTGCGGTCGGGGCAGCGGATCATCTTCGCGACCGTGGACGACGCGACGGGGCTGGCCGACCTGACCTTCTTCTCGTCGGTGCAGCACAGGTGCGCGGCCACGGTGTTCTCCTCCCTGCTGCTGGCCGTGCGCGGCAGGGTGCGCAGGTCCGGGTCGGGGATGGCGACCCTGACCGCGTCCCACGCCCACGACCTGGCCGACCTGCACCGCGTCTGGGAGGAGCGGGGCGCCGCCGGGCTGGCGGAGGCGCTGCGCGCGGACCCGCCCGCGACCCCCGCGAGGGCGCCGGAGGGGCGCGCCGCGTGGCGGTCCTCCCCCGGGCCGGTCCCGGAGGCGGTCCGGCGCCTGTGGCACGCCAGCCCCGGCAGCTCGGGCCGCTGACGCCCGGCGGTCGGGCGCCCCGCCCCGGCAAGGGCCGCGGCGGCCGCCGGGCCCGTGTCCCCGCCCCTCTCCGGGGCCGCGGGCCTCAGGGAAGGATCGAGTCGACGTACCCTCCGTCGACGCGCAGGGCGCCACCCGTGGTGGCGGAGGCCAGGGGCGAGCTCAGGTAGACGACCATGTTCGCGATCTCCTCCGGTTCGATCAGCCTCTGGAGGAGGGACTGCGGCCGGTGCTCCCGCATGAAGGCGCGCTGGGCCTCGTCCCACGGCAGGTCCCTGTCGACGAGTTCGTACACGAAGTCCTCCACGCCGCCGGTGTGCGTGGGGCCCGCGATCACGGAGTTGACCGTGACGCCCGTGCCCGCGGCCTCCTTGGCGAAGCCCCGGGACACCGAGAGCAGGGCCGTCTTGGTCACTCCGTAGTGGATCATCTCGGCGGGGACGACCACGGCGGAGTCGCTGGCGATGTTGAGCACCCGCCCCCAGGCCCGCTCCACCATGCCCGGGAGGTAGGCGCGCGTCATGCGCACCGCCGTGAGGACGTTGACCTCGAAGTAGCGGCGCCACTCGTCGTCCCCCACCTCCAGTGCGGGCCGGGCGCCGAAGATGCCGAGGTTGTTGACGAGGATGTCGGTGTGCTCCACGGCGTCGAGGACCCGGCGCGCGCCCTCGTCGGTGGCGATGTCCCCGGGGGCGGCGACCAGGTCGGCGCCGGGGAGCTCCGCGCCCAGGCGTTCGAGCGCCCGCCCGACGGACTCCGCCGTGCGGCCGTTGACGGCGACCCTGGCGCCGGACCGGGCCAGTCCGAGCGCGATGGCGGCTCCGATCCCCTGGGTGGATCCGGTCACCAGGGCGGTCCTGCCGGCCAGGTCGATCTGCATGCGGGCTGCTCCCTACCGTCGCGACGCCGCTCCGGGACGCCGGAGCGCGGGACACGAAGATAGTTGCGCACGCCGTCTTTACGCAACCGCATCTATCGGGGTGTCGCCGGGAGGGCCGCACCCCGGCGGCGCGGTCGCGCGGGGCCGCCCCGGGCGACGGACGGCGCGGCCCGCCCCCGGGGCGCCCCGCGGGTGTCAGGCCAGGGTTCGCAGGGTTTCGACCAGCGGCGTGGTCGGTCGGCCGATCAGGCGGGACAGCTCGCCGCTGGTGGCGTCGAGCTCCCCGTCCCGGATGTTGCCGTCCAGGGCGACGACGAACGCGGCGGTGCCCTCGTCCAGCCCGGCGCCGGTCAGCGCGGCCAGGTGCTCCTCGGGGGTGAGGTCCTGGTAGACGACCTCGCGGCCGAGCACCTCGCCGAGGTCCCTGGCCAGTTCCGGGTAGGTCCAGGCGGTGTCGCCGGACAGCTCGTACACGGCGCCCGCGTGGGCCCGCGGGTCGCGCAGGACGGCTGAGGCGGCCTCCGCGAAGTCCTGCCGGGAGGCGCTCGCGACCCGGCCCCCGCCGACGCTGCCGATGACGGCTCCGCTCTCGCGCGCCCGGCCGATCTGCTGCTCGTAGTTCTCGTTGTACCAGCCGTTGCGCAGGATCGTGGCGGGGATGCCGGAGGCGGCGAGGACCTCCTCCGTGGCCTTGTGCTCGGGGGCCAGGACGAGGGTGGTGTCGGTGGCCCTGGGCGCGCTCGTGTAGACGATGTGCCCGATCCCGGCCTCCTCGGCCGCCTCGACGGCGTTGGTGTGCTGGACCACGCGCCTGCCGACCTCGCTGCCGGAGATCAGGAGGAGGGTGTCGGCGCCCCGGAAGGCGGCCCCGAGCGCCTCCGGGTCGTCGAGGTCGACGCGCGCGGTCCGCACACCGGTCGCGGCCAGCGCGGCCAGCCTGTCGGTGTCACGGCCGGTGGCGATGATCCGGTCGGCGGGGTGGCCGTGGGCCAGGAGGTCGGCGACGACGAGGCGGCCGAGGTGGCCGGTGGCACCGGTGATGACGACGGACATGCGGGTCCTTCCGATCGCGGGCCGGGGGGTTCCCGACCTTCGTGGGGTGGTAACCGGCCTGCTCTTCGGAGCATTCCAGAAGTCATGTACACACCTTTAAGTGAGGTACCCACCTTTTGGTAAGGTCTGGTCATGACGACGCCGGAGAAGAGTCACGCGGGTCCGCTGCTGCGCGGGGAGGTCCTGTCCCCCGGCTGCCCCTCGCGGCGGCTGCTGGGCGACATCACCAGCAAGTGGGGGGTGCTCGTCCTGATCTCCCTGTCCAGGGGGCCGCTGCGCTGGAGCGGTCTGCTGCGCGCCATCGGCGGCATCAGCGAGAAGATGCTCGCCCAGACCCTGCGCACCTTCGAGGCCGACGGGCTGGTCCTGCGCGACGCCAGGCCGGTGGTCCCCCCGCACGTGGTCTACAGCCTCACCGCCGACGGGCGCCGGGTGACCGACCTGCTGCTCCCGCTCGTGGAGTGGGCGCAGGACCACGTCACCCCCGTGCCGGGGGCCGAGCCGGACGGGGAGCGGTAGGGCCGCCCCGGGCGGCCGGCTACCCCGCCACCCCGCAGAGGCCGGACGGGCAGCGCGCCGTTCGGCCTTTCCATTTCCCTTTTTTCACATCGCACCCAAGGGCAACTCGCTCCCCCATGGCCCCGGGCTCCCGGCGGCACTGCCCTCTTTCCCACCCCTCCGGGAAATCCCCTGACAACACGCAATCCTTGACAAAAGGGATTCTCCGCGTTTCGCGATGCCCCGATCCCGGTGGTCCACCTCCCCACCTGCGACGCGCCACGAAAACACTTCCGCACACCGGGGAATGAACACCGACCGTCCACGGATCGGCACACCCGCGCCATTATCACGGACCGCGAACCGAGAACAGGGAATCCCTCGAATCTCGTGGATCAACGCTCTGATCAGCACCGGAGGACGACATCACGGCCGGAGATAGCGGCATTTCCCGGTTTCCCTTGACATCGCACGCGCCAAATGGAAACTGATACTGCCGACCTTCACCCCGGCGGCACTCCCGACGACCTCCCTCTCCTGCCGTTCTCCACGATCATTTCACCGGAAGCACGCCGAGCCGACCACCGCCCACCTGCGCACTACCGGTCCATGATCGATATCCGCGCGAGCCCCCGCCCGCGCCCCGCGAACGGCCACCACCCACCTGCGAAACAGGGGCCATATCTTGATGCACACGTTTACCCAGGAAGGCGATACCGTCACCGCACGGCGGAAACAGTTCGCCGAATCCGGATACCTCGTCCTCCCGGGTCTGCTTTCCCGCCCCCTGCTCGACCGCCTCGTGCCCGAGGTCGACCGCTGGGTGGACGAGGGGCTGCGCGACCGGTCGATCGCCGCCTGCCTCGACCCGGACACGTACGGCCCGCCCCCGGTGCTGGAGCTGGAACTGCCCGCCCACGGCCAGCTCCTCACCCACGAGCCGCTGATGGACGTCCTGTCCGAACTCATGGGCCCCTCCTTCGTCTTCCACCACCTGCACAGCGACAGGCACGGGACCGCGACCACCGGCAAGCCCTGGCACCACGACCACGAGTCCAACGACCGGGAGGACCCGGGTCTGCTCATGGTCCACGCCCTGCACTACCTCGGCGGCCTCGACGGGACCGTCGGAAGCCTCACGGTCCTGCCCGGATCCCACCTCGAACACGCGGACAAGACGGCGCGCGCCCACCTGGGAACCGCGGAGCTGCCGGGTGAGGTCGTCATCGACCGCCTCCCGGCCGGTTCGACCGTGCTGATGAACTCCGCGCTGTTCCACGCCCGCAGACCCGCCCGGCCCGGCCCCTCCCGGCCCCGCTACTTCGTCGACGCCTCGTACTGCCAGGCGGGGGCGAGGTGGCAACCGGTGAAGCCCTACTGGCGGTACATGCTCTCGCGCGCCCGCGAACTGGGCCTGGGCGGCGGGCGGTGGCCCGAGCTGTTCTCGGCCCGGCACTTCACCGAGTACACGGCGGCCGAACGGGGGGCCTCCGCGTGAGGGCCGTCCGCCCGGTCGCGTTCGACCGGGTGCGGGCGGTGTACCTGCGCGACCACCCCGCCGACCGGTCCCACGCGGCCAACTCCAACCGCGACGGGGACCAGGCCCTGGCCATGGCCCACGCACTGCTCGGCTCCTGGTCCAGGGTCCGGCTGACGCGGGAGGAGGTCCTCGGCGTCGTCCTCCCCTGGCACCTCAGCGAGGGCGGCGGGGTCGAGCTGGTGCCCCGGTCCGGCCTGACGGTCGGCGAGGCCGCGGAGCGGGTCCGCGCGGGCGGCGCGGGGATGGCCGAGGCCAACCCGCTCTGCGCGGAGAAGCTGGAGCTGTTCCGGCGCGCGCCCCTCACCCCCGTCTACCTGAGCACCCGCCCCGTGCCGCACTCCGACTACGGCGACCTGCGCGTCCGCACCGGCCTCATCCATCTGGACGGCCTGCACCGCATGATCGCCTGGGAGCTGGCCGGGCGCCTGTCCCCCGGGGAGGGGGTGGAGGCGTTCGTCGCCGGCTCCCCCGTCCCCGACCCGAACCGCCACCCCCGCCCCGCCACCGCGCGAACCGGAGACCCACACCCTTGACCCGTACGATGCGTCCCGCGCTCTCGCTCCACGACCTGCTCGCCGGCAGGGCCCGGTCCCACCCCGACCGGCCCGCGCTGAGCGACGGTGTCCGCTCCCTCGACTACCGCGCGCTCCACACCGCGGCCGGTCGCGTCGCGGCCCACCTGCACGGACTCGGCGCCGGCCGCGGAGACCGGGTCGCCGTGCTCGGCCCCCGCGACGGCCGGGTGTGCGCGCTGCTGTACGGCGTCCTGCGCTCCGGCGCGGCCGCGGTGCTCGTCGACCCGTCGTGGAGCGCGGCCGACGTGCGCGCGCGGCTGGACTCCGTCTCCGTGCGGCACGTGCTCAGCACCGACGGCGCGGTGCTCGCCCCCGGGGGGTACCGCACCGAGGTGCTGGACGTGGACGCGCTGGCCGCGGCGGGGCCGGTCGACCCGCCCGTGCCGGCCACCGCCCCGGAGACCGAACCGGACGCGGACGCGGCCTACCTGTCCTTCACCTCGGGTTCGAGCGGGGAGCCGAAGGCCGTCGCCGTGACCCACGCCAACGCCGTGCACTACGCCCGTTCGCTGCGGCGGCGCCTCGGGCTCACCCGCGCCGACGCGCCGTGCGTCGCACACGTCACGACCATGGCCGCCGACCTCGGCCACACCTCGTGGCTGCTCGCCCTCGCGACCGGCGGGTCGGTGCACGTGGTGCCCGACCACGAGACCCGCGACCCGGAGGCGTTCTGGGCATCCCTGGACGCCGCCGGGGTGTCGGTCCTCAAGACGACGCCGTCGCACCTGACGGCGCTGCTGGAGGGCCGGCCGACCGGGAGCACACCCCTGCGCACGCTCCTCCTGGGCGGGGAGACGCTGCCCCGCCCCCTCGCCGCCGACCTCCTCTCCGGGGGCGTGGCGGACCGGGTGGTCAACCACTACGGTCCGACGGAGACGACCATCGGCGCGACCTGCTTCGTCGCCGCGTCCCCCGCCGACCTGCCCGCGGACGAGGCGTCGGTCCCCGTCGGCACGGCGATCGGCGAGGTCGGCCTCTTCCTGGTCGGCCCCGACGGCCTCCCCGTGCCCGACGGTGTGGAGGGGGAACTCCTCATCGGCGGGCGGGGGGTCACCGCGGGCTACTTCGGCCGCCCCGACGAGACGGCGCTCCGCTTCGTCCGGCACGGCGGGGAGCGGATGTACCGGACGGGCGACACGTGCCGCCGCCGGCCGGACGGCAACCTCGTCTTCACGGGCCGGACCGACCGCCAGGTCAAGATCCGGGGCTTCCGGGTCGACCCGGCCGAGGTCGAGTGGGTGATCGGCGAGTTCCCCGGGGTCAGCCAGTCGGCGGTGTTCGTGCGGGAGACCGCGTCGGGAGGGCAGCTCCTGGCCGCGGTGCGCACCGCGGGCGGGGACGACGGGGACGGGACGCTCGACGCGCTCCGCTCCCACCTGCACGACCGCCTGCCCGGCTACTCGGTCCCGCAGCCGATCGTCGCACTGCCGGACTTCCCGACCGGACCCAACGGCAAGCTCGACCGCGAACGCCTCGCCGCGGTCGTGGACGGGGTCCTGGAGGGCGGGGCGTCGAGGGCGGCGCCCGGCCGGGAGGCCGTGCCGGAGCGGATCGAGATGCCCGTGGTCCGGGCGGTCGCCGAGCTGTGGGCGAGCGCGCTGGGCCTGCCCTTCGTCGATCCGCACGCCGACGTCCTGGCGCTGGGGGGAGACTCGATCCTCGCCATGCGCACGGTCACGCTGCTGCGGAGGTCGGGGTACCGCGTCGCGTTCGAGGACTTCTACCGGAGCCCGACCCCGATGCTCCTGGCGTCCGTCGCCCGCCGGGCGGGCGACGGCGCGGACGGCGGCGGACCCGCCGCCCAGGAGGGGGACGGCACGGGGCGGCTCGCCCCGGCCCAGCGCTGGCTGTTCCGGCAGCGGATCGGGGACCACCGGCACTGGAACCAGTCCGCCGTCCTGCGGTGCGGGGTGTCCGTGGAGCCCGCGGCGCTCTCGGCCGCGGTGGAGGAGGTGCTGCGGCGCCACCCGGCGCTGCGGCAGCCGGTGGGACCGGACGGCCCCGGGCTCCCCCGCCCCGCCGAGGACGTGGAGGCGGTGACCTTCTCGTCCCTGCCGCGCACCACGGGCCACCTCGCCGAGGCGGTCGAGGCCACGTGCTCGGAGCTGCAACGCGGGCTGGACCCGCAGGCCGGACGCCTGATCCGGATCCACCTCTTCTCCGGCGGGCACGGCGTCCAGGACCGGCTCGCGGTGATCGTCCACCACCTGGCGAGCGACGGCCTGTCCTGGCGGATCCTGCTCGACGACCTCGCCCACGCCTACAGGGCGGCGGTCTCGGGGCGGGCGGCCGACCTGCCTCCCACGGCCGACTTCTACCGGTGGGCGGCGACGGCGCCGCCCGCTCCCGGTGTGCCGGAGCCCGCAGAGGACGCCGCCGGTGGCCCTCACCGCGCAGGCGGCACCGGAGCGACGGGCGGCGCGCAGAGGTCGGCAGGGTCGGGCGGCACGGCCGGGGACACCGAACCGGTGGCCCTCACCTGGGCCCTGGACGAGAGCGCCACCGCCCGGCTCGTCCGGCGCCACGGGCGCGCGCAGCGCCTGGAGGCGTTCCTTCTGTCGGCCCTCGCCGAGGCCGCCCTGCGCTGGAGCGGCCGGTCCCGCCTCGGGGTGGAGGTGGAGACCCACGGCCGCGACACCACAGGCGCGGGCGGGGACCACATGGACACCGTCGGATGGTTCACGGCCGTCAAGCACGTGGTCGTCGACCATCCCGTCCGGGCCGTCCGCGCGGCGACCACGGGCTCCACCGCCAGGGCCCGCCGCGACGGGCGGACCGACCGGGACGGCGGCGCGGTCGCCGCCACGGCCCTCCGGGGACCGGACGGCCACGCGGCAGGCGCGGACACCCCGGCCGCGCGGGTGCGCGAGGTCGAGCGCCGTGTGCGGGAGGCGCCGGAACTGCCGATGGACACGGCGGGGCCGCGCCCCGAGGTCGGGTTCAACTTCCTGGGCACGTTCGAGCTGCCCGACGAACCGACGCTGCGATGGTCCGTCGCGCCCGAGGCGGGCGGGGCGGCCCGCTGCGCCGGCGGGGACCCCCTCTACCGGATGCGCCTCACCGCCCGCATCGTCGAGGGGAGGCTGGTGACCGACCTCGTGTACGCGTGGCCGCGGCTGTCCCACGACGCGGCGCACGGCGTCGTCGCGTCCTTCGGCCGGGCCGTCGCGGCCGAGGCGGGCGCCACTCCCCTGCCGCACACCAGGTCCCCCGTCTCGACCTCCGGGCGGCTGCTGTACACGGGCACCGCCCCTCCCGCGCCGCGCGTCCGGGTCCTGGGCGAGCCGACGCGGGTGCTGCTCACCGGCGCCACCGGCTACGTGGGCAGGCACCTGCTGGCCGAACTCGTCGCGCGGGGAGCGCGGGTCACGTGCCTGGTGCGCGGCGAACGCGACGCCGACGCCGCCCTGCGGCTCTCCCCCGGCCCGGACGGGCACGGGGCGGGGCGGGGCGGGTTCGACGTGGTCGCGGGCGACATCGACCGCGAGGGCCTGGGCCTGTCCCGGGAGGGCCTGGCCCGGGTGCGCGGGGCCCAGGTGGTCGTGCACGCGGCCGCGGACGTGCGCCTCGTGGCCCCGCCCGCCGACCTGGAACGGACCAACGACACCGCGGTGCGCCGGCTGCTCGGGTGGATCGACGCCGAGGTCCCCGGCGCCAGGCTCCACCACCTCTCGACCCTCGCGGTCGCCGGCGGGGTGGACGGGCCCGCCCGCCGGTTCAGCGAGGCCGACCTGCGGATCGGCCAGGGGTTCCGCACCCCCTACGAGAGGACCAAGTTCGCGGCCGAGGAGGCCGTCCGCTCCTGGGCCGCGTCGGGGCGCCAGTGCTACGTCCACCGGAGCGGCCACGTCGCGGCGCACAGCAGGACGGGGGCTTTCCAGGCCAACGTGGAGGACAACAGGGTCTACCAGCTGGTCCGCGGCTACGTCCTGGCGGGAGCGGCGCCGAGTCGCCCTACGGAGTCCTTCGCGTTCTCCCACGTCGACACCGTGGCGGCGGGGATCGCGGCGATCGTGACGCACCCGTACGCGGCCCCCGGCACCTACCACGTGGAGACGCCGCACACGGTGCCCCACGACGAGCTCGTGGCGTGGCTCGTCGGCATGGGCCACCCGATCGCGCTGACCGGCGACGACGGGTTCGCCGCCGCCCTGGCCGGGGTGGAGCGGACCAGGCCGACCGCCGCGCGGCTGGCCTCGGCGTGGTCGCAGCTGGAGGACCGCAACGTCGTGGTCGACAGCTCCTCCACCACGGCCGCGCTCGACCGCGTCGGCGTGCGCTTCGCCCCTCCGACACCCGAGTGGTGGTCCGCCGCCATGGAATGGGCCGCCGGTGTCGGCTTCCTGCCGGAACCCGGTGCCGATGTTCACGACGAAGGGAACGATCCTCACCATGAGCGATGACACTGTGACAGAGATCGGCTGGGGCAGCACGACCCTGGATTCGCGTCGGGCGCTGTGGTCCCGGCCGCTCGGCGACGAGGACCGGAAGCTGCTGTGGACGGACGCCGTCGCCGGGAGGTGGAACGGGGCAGCCCACGTGCGCGACGGGCTCCGCGCCTCCACGGAGGAGAGCATCCGCTCGGTGGGCTTCGCCCACGTCCCCAACCTGATGGACGCCTCCGCGGACGGCGAGGAGATCGTGCGGGCCCTGTCCTTCGTGCTGGGGGACTTCGGGGAGGTCATCCCGCAGAACGCCCAGGGCGACCTGTGGCAGGTGCTCCGCGACCGGGACGGGGACGGGGCCACCGAGCTGGGGTTCCACTGCGACACCTGCGACGTGCTCGTCCTGCTCTGCCTCCAGCCCGCGGTGCTGGGCGGCGGCGACACCAAGCTGGCGAGCGCCCGGTACGTGCGGGAGATCATCGGGCGCGAGCGCCCGGACGTCCTGGCGACGCTGGAGGAGGACTGGACCTTCGACCGGACCGGGCGGGCCGGCCAGCAGGTCATCGTCTCCCCGATCCTGTTCACCCAGAAGGACGGGACGGTGGGCTGCTACTACCAGACGCGCACCGTTCGCACCTCCCCGGAGAGGGGCGGTCCGCCCCTGACCGCGCGCCAGTGGGAGGCGCTCGACGTGCTCGACGAGGTCCTCTACCGGCCGGAGATCGCCTTCGGTCTGCGGCTGGCGGCGGGCGACCTGCTGCTCATCCGCAACAGCCGGGTCCTGCACGGGCGCTCGCCCTACGTGGACGAGCCGGGCCCCCGCGCGCGGCGCGTGCTCCGGGCGTGGATGAACACGGGAAGCCGGTGAGCGCCCGCGGGGAGGACCGTGCGCGGGGCCGCGGGACCGCCGTGGTGACCGGGGGCGGCAGCGGCCTGGGGCGTGCGAGCGCACTGGCCCTGCTCGCGGACGGGTGGTCGGTGGCGGTCGCCGGGCGCCGCAAGGAGGCGTTGGAGGAGACCGTCGCCCTCGCCGGCCGGGACGCCGACCGCGTCCTGGCCGTGCCGACCGACATCCGCAGCCCCGTGGAGGTGGAGTCTCTGTTCGCCGCGGTCCGCGCGCGGTTCGGCCGGGTGGACCTGCTGTTCAACAACGCGGGCGCGGCCGTGCCGCGCACACCGGTGGAGGAGGTGGCGCTGGAGGACTGGCACCGGATCGTGGACACCACCGTCACCGGGACCTTCCTGTGCGCCCGGGAGGCGTTCCGCTCGATGCGGGAGCAGTCGCCCCCGGGCGGGCGCATCATCAACAACGGGGCGCCGTCCGCCCACTCGCCGCGGCCGAACTCCGTCGCCTACACCACGGCCAAGCACGCGGTCCTCGGCCTCACCCGGGCGCTGTCCCTGGACGGGCGCGCGCACGGCATCGCCTGCGGGCAGATCGACGTGGGCAACGTGGCCCCGGTGGACGGCGGCCCGCAGCCGCCCGCCATGCAGGCCGACGGGACGATGGCCGTGGAGCCGACGATCCCGGTGGAAAGGTTCACCGAGGCCCTGCTGTTGATGGCGTCGATGCCCCTGGAGGCCAACGTGCAGTTCCTGACGGTGCTGCCGACGTCGATGCCCTTCGTCGGGCGGGGGTGACCGGGGTGTTCATCAGCGCGCGCACCTTCGAGGAGTACCGGGCGATGTTCGCGCTCTCGGAGCACGACCTGTCCCTGCGGATCCTGGACTGTCCCGGCGGCGCCGCGAGCTTCGTGGCGGGCGCCGGGGCCCGGGGCACGGACGCCGTGGCCGTGGACCCCCAGTACGGTCCGGGACGGGAGGCGCTGGGGCCGCTGGCCCTGCGGGAGAACGAGCACAGGCACGCGGAGGTGGTCGGGCGCGCGGAGGACTTCGTGTGGACGTGGTTCGGCGGTCCCCGCCGGTACACGCGGCTGCGTTCGCGGTCCGCACGGGACTTCACCGCGGACATCGCGGCGAGGCCGGGGCGGTACGTCCTGGGCTCCCTGCCGAACCTGCCGTTCGCCGACCGCGCCTTCGACCTGGTGCTCAGCTCCCACCTGCTGTTCTCCTACGGGGAGCAGATGGATGAGGACTTCCACCGGGACGCGCTGCTCGAACTGGTGCGGGTGTCCCGCGGGCAGGTGCGCCTGTACCCCCTGTTCCTGCACACGAGCCACAAGCGGTACCCGGCGCTGGACCGCATGCGGGAGATGCTGGCCGGGTACGGCGTCCCCTCGCGGGTGGAGCGCGTGGACTACGCGTTCGACCCCGGGGACGAGGAGATGCTGGTGCTGGAGTGCGGCGGTCCGCGCGACCTGCCGGGGTCCTCCCTCCGCGGAAGGCCCTCCTCGGTGGGTTTCGATCCGGTGCGCTGGAGGCATCTGCGGCCGGACCGGTGACCCGGGGCACGGGGGCACGGGGGCGGGGGCTGAGCCTCGAACGGCGCCCTGCACTCCCGTGCCCCGCCTCCGGTGCCCGGCGTCCGGTGCCCCGCGTCTGCGGGGTGCCGGAGCGCGGCCTCCGGGTGGCCGCGACCGGTCCCCCCCCGGCATGAGAACGACCACATCGGCGGTGTCGACGCCGCCCCGTTTTGCATGTTCATTCATTTTTCTGCATACTTATTTTCATGTCCAAGGTACTCACTTCCCTTCCTGTCGGCGAACGTGTCGGAATCGCCTTCTCCGGAGGCCTCGACACCTCCGTGGCCGTCGCGTGGATGCGCGAGAAGGGCGCCGTCCCGTGCACCTACACGGCCGACATCGGCCAGTACGACGAGCCCGACATCGCCTCGGTGCCCGGTCGCGCCAACGCCTACGGCGCTGAGGTCGCCCGGCTGGTCGACGGTCGCGCCGCGCTGGTCGAGGAAGGGCTCGCCGCCCTGGCCTGCGGCGCGTTCCACATCCGCTCCGGCGGACGCACCTACTTCAACACCACCCCGCTCGGCCGGGCCGTCACGGGCACCCTGCTGGTCCGCGCCATGCTCGACGACGGCGTGCAGATCTGGGGCGACGGCTCCACCTACAAGGGCAACGACATCGAGCGGTTCTACCGCTACGGCCTGCTCGCCAACCCCTCCCTGCGCATCTACAAGCCGTGGCTCGACGCCGACTTCGTCAACGAGCTCGGCGGCCGCAAGGAGATGTCCGAGTGGCTGGCCGAGCGCGACCTGCCCTACCGGGACAGCACGGAGAAGGCCTACTCCACCGACGCCAACATCTGGGGCGCCACCCACGAGGCCAAGTCCCTCGAACACCTCGACACCGGCATCGAGATCGTCGACCCCATCATGGGCGTCCGGTTCTGGGACCCCGAGGTGGAGATCGCGCCCGAGGACGTCACGATCGGCTTCGAGCAGGGCCGGCCGGTGACCATCAACGGCCACAGGTTCGCCACCGCCGTGGAGCTGGTGCTGGAGGCCAACGCCATCGGCGGCAGGCACGGCCTGGGCATGTCGGACCAGATCGAGAACCGGGTCATCGAGGCCAAGAGCCGCGGCATCTACGAGGCGCCGGGCATGGCCCTCCTGCACGCGGCCTACGAGCGGCTGGTCAACGCCATCCACAACGAGGACACCCTCGCCAGCTACCACAACGACGGTCGGCGCCTCGGCCGTCTGATGTACGAGGGCCGCTGGCTGGAGCCGCAGGCGCTCATGGTGCGCGAGTCGCTTCAGCGCTGGGTGGGCACCGCCGTCACCGGCGAGGTGACCCTGCGGCTGCGCCGCGGTGAGGACTACTCGATCCTGGACACGACCGGGCCGGCGTTCAGCTACCACCCGGACAAGCTGTCCATGGAGCGCACGGAGGACTCCGCGTTCGGCCCCGGCGACCGGATCGGCCAGCTCACCATGCGCAACCTCGACATCGCCGACTCCCGCGCGAAGCTGGAGGACTACGCCCGGATCGGCATGGTCGGCAGCGCGGACGCGCACCCGACGTCGATCGGCGCGGCCCAGGCCGCGGCGACAGGTCTGATCGGCGCGATGCCCGAGGGCGGCGCCGAGGCGATCGCCTCCCGCGGCCAGGCCGCCGACGACGACTGGCTCGACCACGTCGCCATGGAGTCCGGCACCGACTAGGCACGGCTGCGCCCGTCCGCACGGCCCTCAGTGGCGGTGCGGACGGGCGGCGGCGGTGCGACCGGGGCCCCGGACTCCCGGGGCCCCGGTCGCACAGGTCGGCCCCGTGACGCCCGCGTCGGCGTCGCGGGGCCGACCGCTGTCAGCCGCGGGGGAACAGCGCGTCGGTGAAGGCGTTGCGGAACGTGCCGAGGGGGTCCATGCTCCGCGCCAGCCGACCGAAGTCGTCCGCGCGCTCGTACCCCGCGACGACGTCCCGGGCCGGCAGCGTGGTGAGCTTGCCCCAGTGCGGCCTGGCGCCCAGCGGCAACAGGAGCTCCTCCACCTCGGCGAGGACGGACACCACCGCCTCCGCGTCGTTGACCCAGGTGAAGTGGAACGTCACGGAGTCTCGGCCGTGGGCGGGGCTCAGCCACAGGTCGTCCCCGCGCACCGTGCGCACCTCCGAGACGTGCAGGAGCGGGGCCACCCTGTGCCCGATGCCCCGCAAGGCGGCGATGGCCCTCGCCGCCTCCCCGCGCGGCAGGTACAGCTCCGACTGGAGCTCGTCGCCCGCGCTCGGCGTCACGTCGGGCCGGAAGTGGGGCAGCCGCTCGTGCCACGGCCCGGGGACCCCCAGCTGCCCGGTGCAGGACCCCGCCGGCATGCCGGGGACGGGGTGCACCGGTTCCTCCGCGGGCCGTCCCCCCTCCCACGGGCGCTCGGGCAGGTCGGTCCGGTGTTTGAGCCACACGTCGGCTGTGCTCCGGTTCCAGTCGGTGAACGCGCTCACGCTGTAGGCGGCGCCGAACACCGCGTCGAACCTCTCGGCCACCGCGTCCAGGGGCACGTCGAGGTGGACCCGCTGGGCGACCTCGTAGGCGGGTTCGACGTCCAGGGTGAGCCGGGTGACGACGCCGAGCGCGCCCAGGGCGACCACCGCGCCGGGAAACGTGTCGGGGTCGGTGTCGCGGCCCAGCCGCACGAGGTCGCCCTCCGGGCCGACCAGCTCCACGCCCCGGACCGCGGCGGCGAGGCAGCGCTGACCGTCACCGGAGCCGTGGGTGCCGGTGGCGCACGATCCGGCGACGGAGATGTGCGGCAGGGAGGCCATGTTCGCGAGGGCGAGTCCCTCGCGGTGCAGGGCGGCGGAGAGGTCGGCGTAGCTCGTGCCGGCGGCCACCGTGGCGGTTCCCGCCCGGGCGTCGACGTCGACGGTCGACGGCAGGCCGTCGAGGCGGACCAGTGCGTGGTCGGAGTCGGCCACCCTGCTGAAGGAGTGGCCGCTGCCGAGAGCCCGGATCCGGGGACTGTCCCGGACCAGTCGGCGCAGTTCGTCGAGGGTCGAGGGCCGGTGCACCGCCGTGTGGGCGAAGGCGACGTTCCCGGCCCAGTTCCTGAGGGGCGGGGGTGGTGCGGTGGACATGGGGGGCCTCCTTGACCGCCGGGGGGACGCCCGTGCATCTTCTCCCGGGGCCGGCGCCACGGGCGCGACCGGGGTCCCGCCGGGGGGCGGGTGGGGCAACTGGAGGCGTGGAAGGTGTCCTCGCCTGCAAGCGCCAGGGCGTTCGCCCGCGCCGACGTGCGCCTGTACCAGTGGTTGGTCGAGATGAGGCCGGAGGAGGAGTGGTGGAAGGCCGTGCTGGTGGCGGCGGAGCCGTGGGCGGAGCACCTGGGAGCACAGGAGGAGGCCCGAGCCCCGGGACCGGGACTTGTGCCCTTGACCGGTCCTGGCACGTGGGGTGGTTGTTCGTGGACTCTCCGGTCATCGCGTCCGGGGCGACCGGGTGACCCGCTCCTCCATGTCCCAGGGTGAGGGGTCGTTTGCGCGGGGTGGCCACTTCCAGCCAGAACCACTCACAGTAACCGGATGGTGGATTACTGTTCCGGTGGTAGGCAGGCCCTTCCCCTTTTTTGGAGGACACCGTGGGACGACACGACAACCCGGACAAACCCACCGACTCCGGCAGCGGAGGCTCCGGCGGCACTGACGGAAGCCGACCCAACGACCACGGCACCGAAGGGTTCCCCTCACCCTCCCAAGACGGGCAGAGGCCCACCTGATGGGCAACGCGACACCGGGGCTGGCACTCGCCCGACTCCTGGCCTCGCGCGGGGTGTTCACCGACACCATGTGGCACCGCGCAGTCCTCTCCGTCGACCGGATCGCGTTCGTTCCCGACACCCTGTACACCACCGACCCCGCCCACCCGGGGTGGGAGTGCCCAGTGCCCCGCACCGATCCGCGGTGGGCGCAGTGGGTGGCCGGGGACTACGCGCTCGTCACCCAGGTGGACGACGGCCACCCCAGCGGACCCCACGGCCGGGGCCGGGCGGCGACCTCCAGTCTCAGCCAACCCTCGCTCGTGGTCGCCATGCTCCAGGCGTTGGACGCCGCCGAGGGGCACCGGGTGCTGGAGATCGGCACGGGGACCGGCTACAACACCGCGCTGCTCTGTCACGCGCTCGGAGAGAAGGCGGTGGTGTCCGCCGAGATCGACCGCGCCTTGGCCGCCACCGCCGTCGCCAACCTCGACCGCGCCGGTTACCGGCCGACCGTGCTGGACGAGGACGGCGCCAGGCACCTGGAAACCGGTCTCGGCGCGGACCGCTTCCACCGGGTGATCTCCACCGTGGCGACCCGCGGGTCCATCCCCCACTCCTGGGTGCGGCAGACGTGGCCGGGCGGGGTGATCGTGACCCCGTTCGAGGTGGGGACCCGCCCCGGAGTGCTGGTGCGGCTGGAGGTCGGTGAGGACGAGACCGCGCACGGCAGGGTCGTGGGCGGGGCCCCGTTCATGGTGTTGCGCTCCCAGCGCCCCGACAGCCGCCGTCTCCGGGACCTGGTGGACGAGGACGACCCCGGCAGGCAGTCCGGGACCACGACGGTGAACCCCCGCCTGGTCGCCTACGAGCACCCCGGGTGGCAGCTGGTGTTGGGCCATCTGGTGCCCGACCTGCGGTACGCCGTCTACGAGGCGTCGGAGGACCGGCCCGAGTGCGCCGGGGAGGCGTCCGTGTACGTGGCCACCCCGGACGGGGCGTGGGCGCTGGGCGAGTACACACCTGCCGGCGGCCCCTACGTCACCGAACGGGCCGGGGGCCGGGACCTGTGGGCGGAGGTCGGTACGGCGTGGCAGGAGTGGGAGCGGGCGGGGCGGCCGGGCCGGGAGCAGTTGGGGGTGACCGTGGACGCGGAGCGCACCCACCTGTGGGCGGGTTCCCCGGCCGGGGTTCTACGGCCGCTGGGGGCGACTGCCACGGCGGGGTAAGCCCATGTCCGACCGCCGGGGCAGCCTGAACCCGCTGAACATAGAACAGGACCCCGCCAACATCCGTGGCGGGGTCCGATCTGTTCCAAGAGAGGGGCTACTTCATCGCCCTCAATGCCTGTGTCCACGCCTTCCGGCTGAACTCCACGTGCCCGCGCTCACGGTTCTGAGTGTCCCTCACAAGCACATACGCACCCTCGGACACCTCGACGCAGTTCTGAGATCCGTTGCTTCGCTTGGACTTGTGCCACGGACCCTGCTCAGGCTGACTGGGCCTTGCCATACCGCTCACTCCACTCCTTCAACAACGCCAACGAATCGCCCGGTGAGCGGGCGTTCGCCTGCAATCTACTGAACAGCACCCCGAACTGCCGCACCGTCACCGGGTCATCAGTTGACTGGCCACCGTAGATCGACTCCACGTAGACCAGGTCCGGAGCTCCTACTGACATCAGTACCGAGTATGGCCCGTCGAGACCGGGGTTGGGGTACTGGCCCCAGCCGTGCATCTGCAGCATGATTCTGCCCGACTCGGCCTTCTTGATGACCTCGTCGATCTGCTCCTTCATGGTCGAGGGCGGCCCCACGGGACGGTGAAGCACGATGTCATCGAGCACTACATGGTATTGCGGGCCATTTGCGCGTAGAACGACCTTGGAACGTTCGAGCCTGACCGCCACGCGCTCCTTGGTCCCCTCCTCACCCAACCATGGC
This sequence comes from Nocardiopsis codii, assembly GCF_036327455.1. Taxonomy (NCBI): domain Bacteria; kingdom Bacillati; phylum Actinomycetota; class Actinomycetes; order Streptosporangiales; family Nocardiopsidaceae; genus Nocardiopsis; species Nocardiopsis codii. Next base: position 53,597 of record NZ_JAUZMY010000007.1, read on the forward strand.
GACCCGGAACTGAACACGGCACGCGCATAGGAGCTCACCTGAATCACTCCAGGGAACACGCTGTTGTGGTATTCGCGGATCACCTCCGCCGAGGCCTGGTGTTCGTGGAGTTGCCCCAGCCAATCCACACTGTCCGGTTCGTACAGATCACCATAGGTGCGGATGAGTCGACCCCCGGCGTCGAGGAATGCGTCGACCTCGGCGACCGAAGCCTCACTCAGGGCCCTCCGACCGTTCTCCACATGGGATATATGTCCGGTTGTGCACTTTATGTGCGAGGCCAGTGCACCTTGGGTCTTTCCAGCTCGTTTGCGCTGCCGCATTAGCGCCATGCCGAATCGCACATCTGGAACCTTGCGGCCATTGACGTCTTGCATGGGTCCATGAAAGCAGCGGTCCTGCGCTAAGTCTACTGAAATTTGCCAAAAGTTGCGTCGATCTATACAGGAGTGGCGGGGTTGCGTTCTGGCCTTTAAATTCTCGGGCGTTGGTGGAATCTTGTCGTTATCCGCAACACCACAGCACCCGGCCCCGGGCTCACCTGACTGGCATGTGGTCGAACCGGACACACCACCAGGTTAAGCCATAAAAACGCCCCGATGCCGTTCGCTGCGACACCGGGGCAAAAGGCCCCACCTGTCCCGAAAAGACACGAGGTGAAGCACATGAAGCCTACCGGCGCAGCCGCACCGAAGCCAGACGCAGACCCCGAACCCGACCCTGTCGGCGTTCCGTACCCGCACCGGATCGGGTTCTCCGAGCCCCATCGCCACGGCATCATCCTCGGCCACGAGCGCGACTACACCGCCCTGTCCAAGTGGTTGCGGGCCGTGACCCCCCGGCGGGCCGCGAAACCGGTCTCGCTGGTGGCCGAAGCTCTCACCTCGAACGCCCATCAGCACACTCTCAGCGGGGACCCCGGCGGGACGGTTCGGGTGGTCCTCGACGTCAAACCGTTCCTCATCACCATCGCGGTCACCGACTGCGGCCCCCGCCCGGACTCCGTGGTCCCCTACCCCCGGCTGGGGGACCCTCGCCTTGCGCCCCTCCCTGGCCTGCACCTGGTGGACCAGATCGCCGTGTACTGGGAGTGGGACTGGGCGAACCCCGGTGCGGGGTCGGGGCCGCTGACGATCCGCGCGAAGGTGGAGAACCCGTGAGCGGGTGGACACCAGCGCTGGACCGCGAGTATCAGCAGGTGGCCGCATCGCTGACCCACCACCACCCGTGCTGGTGGGTGATGTGGTCCTACTCCCTGCGCGTGTGGGTGGCGTTCTACCTCGGCCCGGCGCAGGTGGCCCCGCTCCGGTACGCGGACCCCGACCTGCTCGCCCGCCAGATGCGGCACGTGACCCGCACGGTCACGGTGGGCCGCTCCCCCTGAGAACCCCCTCCGGGTGGCATCGATCCGCCCGGAGGTTCCCCGCCCGGTGCATGCGCACCGGGCCGCGGGGCCGCCGCCAAAAGGGGGGCCGGCGGCCCCGCCCCACCTGCTCGGGTCCGGTCGTACTTCCCCGGACCGGACCCGACCCCACCCACCATCGACCACCCGCAACCGACGACACACGCTGACGGAGAACCATCGTGCCCACCGCACCCCTGCCCGACCTGGTCGAGAACGCCGGGGCCCTGCTCACCCCCGGAGAGGTCGCCCGCCTGTTCCGGGTGGACCCCAAGACCGTCACCCGCTGGGAGAAGGACGGCCGCCTGTCCTCGGTCAAGACCCTGGGCGGACACCGTCGTTACCCCACGGCACAGATCACCCACGCCCTGCACGCCGGAACGGGCAGCAGCGACATCGTTCGTGCCCTGGAGGAGGTCCACACCCTCGCCCTGGAGGTAGGTGCGATGGGCGACGCCGGACACGTCGCGACCCTCATCGAGACCCTGCGCGCCGGGAAGTCCTCGCCGCAGCCCTGACCCACCCGGACGGGCCGTGCACAGCGCCCCCCCCCCCCCCCCCGGGGCGACCGTGGTTCCCGCCGGATCCCCGCCCGGACGGGTTCGGCGCACCACGAAGGCCCGCACCGAGCCCGGCCCGTAGAAGGAGGAAACCGGTGACCACCCGGTCCAGGCCCCCGCATGCCAGCGACGGGACCCCGATCGTCCCCCGCTACACCGAGCACGCCGAACGCCTCGCGTCCCGCGTCATGCAGGAGCGGGAACGGTCCGCCGCGGACGCCGCCGCTGGCCTGGCCCGCCTGGAACAGATCGCCGCCCAGCAGCAGTTCGACGCCGCGAAGGCCCGCCTGGAAGCCGCCCGCAGACGGGTCGAGGCCCAGGACAACGCCTACCTGGGGGTGGCGGTCCGCCAATGGTGCCGCCGCGTGGCCACGTGAACCGGGCCCGTGCGTCGAGGGGGTGGCGCACGGGCCCCAGGCCCCATCCCCGCGTGCGCGGGGGGCAGACGGTCGCGCTCACCACCGTCACCACTGATGGAGGTCCCGCCGTGCGGTGCGCACGTGGACAGATTCGGCACGCCCGGCCCCGGCTGCCACGCGGGCGGCTGTGTGATCCGTTGCGGTGGGAGTGCTGCTGATCGGGTGCGCCGGGGCCGGGGCTGCGGGGCGGACCGGGACCACCCCTCCGGCCAGTCGCTCTGTGGGCTTCGCGCGGGCGGACACCGGGGACCACGGGGTGAGGGGTGGCGCGGACTGGCGCCGCGCGGAGCGCGGAGGTCCGGGAGCGACCGCCCCGACCGGTTGCCGCACACGCGAAGCGTGGGCAGGCTTCCCCTTGATCACCGTTGCGGGGCTCGCGGAACCCGGTGGCCGTCATGGCAGCGGCGCAGACGGCCAGGGGTCGGGGCCCGGAGGTCTGCCCGCAGCAGAAAGGGCGTCCGCGCCCGGTAGAGCTCCCCTACGGTTGGCGGCATAACCCCGAAAGCCGTAGGAGTGTGTATGGATGCGATCACCGGTACAGCCGCAGGTGTGCCGTTCACAGCCCTCCCGCCGTCCGGGACGGGCAACGACCGCGCGCCGTTGATCGTGACCTGGCACATGCTGGACGCGCCCCGCACGGACGCGGCCTTCGCAGCGGCACTGCCCATGGCCGGTGTTCCCTCCTGGCGGGTCCACCTGGGTATGCCGCTGTGTGGTACGCGCATGGTCGAGGGCCGTCTCGACAGACACCTCGAACTCGCTCGCGAAGACATTCTGTTGGCGTATTTCGGTCCGGTTGTCCACCAGGCCGTGGAGGAGTTCCCGGCCGCGCTGGCCGAGCTGCGCCGTCAGCTACCGATCGACGACCAGCCGATCGGCATCCTCGGTGCATCGCTCGGCGGGGCGGTGGCTCTGCAAGTGCTCACAGCCCCGCCGACACCGATCGGGGCGGTCGCGCTCGTCAATCCAGCTGTGCGGGTGAGCGCGGGCGTCGAACTCCTCGCGGCCGGGCTCGGCCAGCCCTACGGTTGGACCGCCGAATCCCGCAGGGCGGCCGACGATCTGGATTTCGTCGGCCGCGCCGGAGAGCTGAGCGGAGAGCCCCCGCTACTGCTGGTCAGTGGCGAGCACGACCACCCGGCATTGCGCGAAGATGCGTTTTCCCTGGTCAAGGCCCTTCGCGGGCGGTACGCGCGTCCGGATGAGATCGAGCTGACGACTGTGCCGGGCCTGGCCCACCCGCTGGCCGACGAGCCTGGGTTGGAACCGGCTCCCCAGTTGCCCGCGACGGTGGCGGTCGATGAGGTTCTCACCCAGTGGTTCGTCCGGCGGTTCGCGACGCGGTGAGCAGCGGCGGGTCAGCGTTCTCAGGGCCGGTGGCGCCCCCTGTCCTGAGGCGCGTTGATGCCGCGCAAACGGAAGCCTGCCCGTGCGAAGCGCGGGCAGGCTCTTGACCTGTCAGGGAAGAGTGTCACCGATATGCGCCGGTGCCGCACCGGTCCACGGTGCGCCCGTGGCGCGAAGCTGCTCCGGCTCTACGCGGCGCCCCCGAACGGATCCTGCCCACCCCGCCCGTTCATCCTGGGGAACCCTCTACTGAAGAACGGCCAGGAAGGTCCGAAGCTCCCGGTGGTCGACGACGGCTCCGGGGCGGGCCCGGGTCCATCCCCGCGTGCGCGGGGAGCACATCCGCCAGTGACTTAGGTCACAAGATACGGGGGGCCCATCCCCGCGTGCGCGGGGAGCACAGTGAATGAACTGCGAACTTACCAGCGCTGAGCGGTCGATTTTCCAACTTCTCAGGAAACAGACACTGGGAACAAAGCAGACATCCACGGCTCTGGGCCACCAGCCGGCAGGACTTCCTTCGTCCACACCAACCTGCCCCATGGGGGTCCATGCGGGGAACCGGTGACGGACAACAACCCTGTGCGGTGTCGATCGCCCCGGGACCGAAGGACCCGGGACGGAGGTCCCCGGGTGTGACGAATTTCCCGCCACGCCCCGCGACTGTTGGTTCGGTACGTCGCGGGTACGGCAGTCTCGACGGGGGATCCGACATCCCCGGACGAAGGAGGATTCATGGCCGACGAGCAGGTACCTTCCCCCAAGGTCGCGGTGGGCGTCGACGGATCGGCGACCGCGCGGTCCGCGCTGGAGTGGGCGGCGACGGAGGCGGCGCGACGGGGCGTCCCCCTGTACGCCGTGCACGCCCTGTCCATGCCGATGGTGATGTCCGTCTACGCGGGACCGACCCGTTTCCCCGCGCCGGAGGAGGTCGCCGAGCAGGGGCGGCGCATCCTGGACGAGGCCGCCGAGCACGCGCGCTCCATCCGGCCCGGGCTGGAGGTCCAGACGGTCCTGGCCCTGGAGGAGCCTCACATCGCCCTCCTGCGCCGGACCGACCCCGAAGACCTGGTGGTCGTGGGCACACGCGGTCTCGGCCCGGTCCGCTCGGCCCTCGCCGGGTCGGCGGGCGTACGCCTGGCCTCCCGCGCGACCTGCCCCGTGGCCGTCGTCCCGGCCCCGGAGGGCGAGACCCCGCCGCTGCGCGACTCCCAGCGAATCGTGGTGGGCGTGGACGGCTCGGACGACTCCCGGCGCGCGCTGGGCTTCGCCCTGCACGAGGCCGTGCGCAACGGCGCCGAGTCGGTCGTGGTGGTGAACAGCTGGGAGGTTCCGATGCCGTTCGCCGCCGAGTCGCTGGCCGCGGCCGGATGGACCCCGCCCGACGACCTGCTGGACCGGCGGTCGGAGGAGCTCGTGTCGGGCGTGCTGGCCGAGGTCATGGACGAGAGCACGGAGAAGCTGGACATCACCGTCGTGCGCACCGAGAGCAACCCGGTGGACGCCCTGGTCGAGGCGGGCGCCGAGGCGGACCTGATCGTGGTGGGCTCGCGCGGCCGGGGCAGCGTGCGGGGCCTCATCCTCGGATCGGTGAGCCAGGGCGTGCTGCACAGCGCCACGGTGCCGGTCGTGGTGCTCCCCAAGGGCGCGGACGCGACGGAGTGATTCCACGGGTCCGGTCCGCAGCCCTCCGGCGGCGGACCGGACAGCGACCGAGGTGCGGCCCTGCCCGAGGTGCGTCACCGCGCCCCGGACGGGGCCGCCCCCGTTCACCGCGCGCCCCCTGTCCGGCGCGTCCCGCCCCTCTCCCCGGCCTGCCGCTCCCGGTTCCGCACCGCCCCGGCCCCCTCCGCGCCCTCGTGAGCAGCCGATGGTGGCGCGGCCCACCGTGCCCGCCCGTTGCCACGGAAGCGCCGTGTCCTAGAATGTTCGCCGTGTCTGATACAGCCCGCTTCCTGCGCATGGTCCTCATCTCCATGTCGCTGACGAGCACCGATGACGGCCTCTGTCGCCGCCGGTGCCGCGAAGGCGTGCGCTGACCCGAGGCTCCGGGGTTCCCTCCCCGCCTCCCGCGGGCGCCCGTGCCCGGCACCGGTCCCCGTCCTCCGGACGCAGTCGTCCCTGTTTCACGGCCTCGGTCCCCGCCCGGACCATCGCCGTTCCCCGCCACCGCATGGTTTGGACAGCACCCGTATGACCGCCAACCCCACCACACCGCCCGGAAATACCGACTCGGTGGGAACCGCTACCGGTCCCGCCGGCGACGGCGCCACCGCGACCGTCTCGCCCGCCCTCGCCCTGACCTGGCGACCCACGCTCTCCGTGCCGCCGCCCAGGGCGCCCGAGGCCGACCCGGTCCGCTGGTGGCCGCTGGGCGTCGCCCTGGCGGGTGCGCTCGCGCTGGCCGCCTTCGTGTGGAACGCGCACGGCGCCCTGCCCGCCGTGCTGCTGGTCCTGGGCACCGGCCTGGGCTTCACCCTGTTCCACTCCCGGTTCGGCTTCACCTCCGCCTGGAGGCAGTTCCTCGCCGTCGGCAACGGCACCGGCCTGCGCGCGCACGCGGTCCTGCTGGGCACGACCGCGACCCTGTTCGCCCTGGTCATCGGTACCGGAACGGGGTTGTTCGGCAGCACCCCGGCACCGTCGGCCGGCCCCATCGGCATCGCCCTGTTCCTGGGGGCGTTCCTGTTCGGGATCGGCATGCAGCTCGGCGGCGCCTGCGCCTCGGGCACCCTCTTCGCGGTCGGCTCGGGGCAGTCCGCGATCGTCATCACCCTGGTCGGGTTCATCGCGGGCTCGGTGATCTACAGCGCCGCGTGGCCGCTGGTCGCCGACCTGCCCGCGCTTCCGCCGTTCCTGCTCTCCGACCACGTCGGGTGGGGCGGCTCGTGGGCGATCACCATCGCCCTCCTCGTTGCGCTGGTCGTGGGCACGCGGGCGGTGCAGAACCGCCGCGTCCCGCCGCCCGTGAGCGCCCCGCCCTCGGCCCGGGGCGCGCTGCGCGTGGTGCGCGGCAGCTGGCCCCTGATCGCCGGGGCCCTGGTCCTGGCGGCGCTCGGTACCGCGGTGCTGGTGGTCTCCGGAGGCCCCTGGGGCATCACCTCCGCGTTCAACCTGTGGGGCGCCAAGGCCCTGCAGCTGGTGGGCCTGCACCCGGAGACCTGGGCGTTCTGGAGCCAGCCGGACCAGGCCGCTCAGTTGGCCGGACCGGTCCTCCAGGACAAGAACAGCCTGACCAACATCGGGATCATCCTCGGTGCGGCGGTGGCCGCCGGCGCCGCCGGAACGTGGAAGCTGCACACCGGTCTGAGCTGGAACCTGGTCGCCGCCGGGCTGGTGGGCGGCGTCCTGATGGGGATCGGCGCCCGTCTGGCGGGCGGCTGCAACATCGGCGCCTACCTGGCCGGAATCGGCTCGGGCAGTCTGCACGGATGGCTGTGGGCGGCCTTCGCCCTGGCCGGGACCTGGGCCGGGCTGCGCGCCCGCACCCTGTTCGGGCTGGGAGTGCCCAAGCCGGGCGACAGCGTCTGCTGACCCGCCCCTCCCGGCCCCGTCCGCGCGTCGTCGCGGGCGGGGCCGCCGCGTTCTCGGGAGGCACGGATCCGGTCGGGGCCCAGGGTCTGTGAGCCGCCGGTCACCGCCGGGGCGAACGGGAACCCTGCCGCACGCGGCCTCCGGGACGGCGCCCGGCCCCGCACACGGGAACGGAGCCCCCGCTTGGGCCGGTGGCTTGTCCTCCACCGGCTCGCGGGGACTCCGCCGTACACTCCGGTCCCGCACGGCGCGGGAACGGTCCCGGGTCCTCCGGCGGGTCAGCCCTCCAGCTGCTTCTCGTACCCCACCAGGCGCACGCAGACGGTCAGACCGAGCATCGCCTGCTCCAGGTCGTCCTGGCCCGGGAAGCTGGGCGCGATGCGGATGGTGGCGTCGCTCGGGTCGTCGCCGTAGGGGTGGGTGGCGCCGGCCGGGGTGAGCACGATGCCCGCGTCGGCCGCGCGGCGCACGACCTCCTTGGCGCAGCCGTCCTGGACCCGCAGGGTGACGAAGTAGCCGCCCTTGGGCTCGGTCCACGTGGCCAGACCGGTACCGGCGAGCTCCGCGTCCAGGATGCGCCGCACGGCGTCGAACTTGGGCCGCAGCAGGGCGCGCTGGGCGTCCATGTGGGCGCGCACCCCCGCCTCGTCGCGCAGGAACCGCGCGTGGCGCAGCTGGTTGACCTTGTCGGGGCCGATGGAGCGCTTGCCGTTGTTGGCGAGCAGCCACTTCACGTTGGCGGGCGAGGAGCCGAAGAAGGCGACGCCCGCGCCGGCGAAGGTGATCTTCGAGCTGGAGCCGAAGACGAACGCCCGGTCGGGGTTGCCGCTGTCCGCGCAGGCCGCGAGCAGGTCGGCGATCTCGACGGGCTCGTCGGTGAGGTGGTGGGCGGCGTAGGCGTTGTCCCAGAAGATCCGGAAGTCGGGGGCGGCGGTCGGCATGGCCGCGAGGCGGGCCACGGTCTCGTCGCTGTAGCTGACGCCGTCCGGGTTGCTGTACTTGGGCACGCACCAGATGCCCTTGACCGCCGGGTCCGCGGCGGCCAGGCGCTCGACCTCGTCCATGTCCGGGCCGTCGGGGGTCATCGCCACCGGGATCATCTCGATGCCGAAGCGCTCGCACAGGGCGAAGTGTCGGTCGTACCCGGGGACGGGGCACAGGAACGCGATGCGCTCCTCGTCGACCCAGCGGCGCTCGGCGCCCGGGAGCACGCCGAGCAGGGCGTGCACGATGCTGTCGTGCATGAGTTCGAGGCTGGAGTTGCCGAGGGCGAGCAGCTGTCCGACCGGCGTCTGGAGGACCCCGGCGAAGATCTCGCGCAGTTCGGGCAGGCCCTGGAGCCCGCCGTAGTTGCGCACGTCAGTGCCGTCGGCGGCGGTGTGCGTGTCGCCGGGGAGGCCGAGCAGGTCCTCGGAGAGGTCCAGCTGCTCGGGTGCGGGCTTGCCCCGGGTGAGGTCCAGCGAGAGGCCGCGGGCGGCCAGGTCCGCGTAGTCCTTCCTGGCCTGCTCGAACTGCCCTGCCAGGGCGTCGTGGCTCAGCTCGGTGGTCATGGTGTGTCCTCTCGCGGATACGTCGTGGGGCGCTGCCGAGGATACCGAGGCGGACGGGGCCCCCGTTCACCGCCCGGGGCGCCGTCCCGCTCTCCACGGCTGGTCGCAGGCTTCTACGCCGTCAACGGGCGGAGCCGCGGCTCGGCCTCGCGCCAGGCGCCGACCAGTTCCCGGGCGACCGCCGTCATCTCCTCGGCGGCGATCCCCGGCCGGTAGACCGCGGAGCCGATACCGAAACCGGTCGCGCCCGCCTCGACCCACGCGCCGAGGGAGGCGGGGCCGATCCCGCCGACGGGGACGAGTTCGACGTGGGCGGGCAGAACCGCGCGCCAGGCCTTCATCCCGTCGATCCCCACCTGGGAGGAGGGGAAGAGCTTGACCGCGCCGGCCCCGGCGTGCACGGCGGTGAACGCCTCGGTGATCGTGGCCACGCCCGGGTAGGAGTCCATGCCCAGGGCGACGGTCTCGCGGACGACGTCGGCGTCGACGTTGGGCGACACCACGATCTGGCCTCCCGCGTCGTGCACGGAGCGCACCTGCGCGGTGGTGAGCACGGTCCCGGCTCCGACGCGGGCGTCTCCCGGCAGCTCCGAGCGCAGGACCTCGATCGCGCGCAGGGGGTCCGGGGAGTTCAGCGGGACCTCCAGGGTCCGCAGTCCGGTCTCGTAGAGGGCGGAGCCCACGCGGGCCGCGTCCGCGGCGGCCAGGCCGCGCAGGATGGCGATGAGCCCGCTGGGGCGTCGGGTGTCGGTCATGGTCTCTCCGTGGGTCGTGTGGATGCCCGGACGGTCAGGTCCCCCGCCGGTCGTGCGGACGGGGCTCGGGTCGTCAGGGGGACGCCGGCGCGCGGTCCGAGGAGCCGGAACCGCCGGCCCCGGCCGGGTCCGCGGCGCCGTCGCGGCCGTCCCGGGCGTCGAGCAGTCCCGCCCGGCGGGCCAGGTGGGCCAGTGCGCGGGGGGTGGTCTCCGTGGAGCCCCGGGTGGACCGGACCCCCGCTCTGGCGAGCGCGCGCTCGTAGCGGTCGCACAGGTCGTCGGTTCCCAGGAGGAGGACGTCGGCCGCGCCGGGGCCGGGGGCGCCCGCCGTGCCGCCGGCCTCGCCCCGGACCTCGCTGCCGATGACGAGGCCGGAGACGTAGTCGCCCACCTGGTCGGGCCTGAGGCGGCCGGTGACGACGAGGGCGCGGGCGGAGAAGAGGGTTCCGAGGAACCCGGAGTCCCCGTCAGGGCCCATCGCGACGTCGAGGCCCCGCTCGTAGGCCTCCCAGCGGTCGCCCTCCGCCGGCCGCGCGAGGCGGCCGAGGATGCTGCCCTCCATGAGCAGTGCGTAGACCTCGCCGCTCATGTGGGTGGTGAAGCCGGTGATGACGGAGTCCCGGAGCCGCACCCATTTGGCGTGGGTGCCCGGGAGGACGAAGACCCGTTCCCGGGCTCCGCCGGAGGCCTGCTCCGGGTCCCCTCCGGGGCCCTCCGGGGAGCCGGCCGTCGCGTGCCCGGCGCCGGTCCCGGCCCGGTCCGCGAGCAGGGCGCCGACGATCTGCGTCTCCTCGCCGCGCAGGAGGCCGGGCAGGGTTCCGGGGGCGGCGAGCCCTGGCAGGATGTGCACCGGGCCCAGCGAGGAGTCGACCGCCGTCAGCGGCAGCGGCGCCGCGAGGGGGTCGGCCGGCAGTTCGACGTAGGGGGCCGCGGCCCATCCCTGGTCGCTGCCGACCATGCCGCTCGCGATGACGGGGAGGGGCCCGGGGGCTCCCTCCACCCAGTCGAGGCACAGGGCGCGCAGCGCCTGGTCGAAGGCCTGCGCGCGGGTGGTCCCCGCCTCGCGGGCGCCGCCCGTGACGCGCATGACGCCGTCGCCGTTGGACCTGTGGTCGAGGACGGTTCCGTCCTCCGTCAGGAGGTAGGCGCGGCAGGAGCTGGTGCCCCAGTCGAGTGCCACGAGTCGGGCCGCCGAGTAGTCGTCCATCTCATCCGTTCCGTCGCGCCGTGGGTCCTCCGTACTCCGACAGGTAAACGCCACCCGTCCCACTTTGTCGAACACCGTCCCACATAGAGGGATGGGTGGAACGCTCGGCGGCCCTGACCGGGGACGCCCCCTCCGCGGGCCCGGGAACGCACCCCCGGACGACACAGGGCGCCCCTCCCTGCCGCGCAGCGGTTCGGACCGCACCGGGGACGCCTACGGTCGGCACCGCGACACCGACCGCCGTACCGGCGGGAACATCCCGTCGAAGGCGAGCTGGGCGATCAGGGCCGCGCCGGCACGCCGGAGTCACCGGGGACCTCTCCGGAGACCGGCCCGCACCGGGAGACCGGAGCGGGCCGGAGGTCCGGGGACACGACCTAGAAGGGGCGGTCCCCCACGATGGCGACGCGCTCGGCGATCCGGCGATGGGGGTGGTAGTCGTTCACGGCGTAGTGCTGGGTCGCGCGGTTGTCCCAGAACGCGATCGAGTCGCGCTCCCACCGGAAGCGCACCTGGAACTCCGGGGCGTGCGCCTGCTGGAACAGGAAGCGCAGGATCTCGTCGCTCTCCGCCCGCTCCAGCCCCACGATGCGGGTCGTGAAGGAGACGTTCACGAACAGCGTCCTGCGGCCGGTCTCGGGGTGCGTTCGCACGACGGGGTGCTCGACCGGCGGGAACCGGTCCTGCCACTCCAGGAGCCTCCGCTCGTCCAGGAACCGCGAGAACCCGGGGATGACGTCGTGGACGGCCGTGCGCCCCTCGATACGCTCCTTGACGGAGTCGGGCAGGTTGTCGTAGGCGGCGGCCATGTCGGCCCACAGGGTGTCGCCGCCCATGGGCGGGACCTCCACCAGCCGGAGGATCGCCCCGAGGGCGGGCCGCTCCCGCCAGGTCACGTCGGTGTGCCAGACGTTCTCGTAGCTGGGCGGCATGTCGCCCTTGGCGAACCGGGCGACGTGGGCGTCGTCCCCCTGCTCGATGAACGGGTTGGTCTCCAGCTCGCCCCACATCCGGGCGAGGGCCTTCTGGCGCGCGGAGTCGATCGGCTGGTCGCGGAAGAAGATGACCTTGTACTCCAGGAGGGCGCGGTGGAGTTCGCCGCGCAGCTCCTCGCCGACCTCCTCGCGCAGGTCCACGCCGTGGATCTCGGCGCCGATGAGGGCGCCGAGCGGTCGTACCCCGAACAGTTCGTAGGGCCTGGAGGCGACGCCTTCGGGGAGTCTGCGCAGTGTGCGCGGGCCCTCGACGAGCGCGGTGTCGACCGCGGCGCTGTCCCGCAGCCCCGTCGTCGTGGTCTCGATGATCGCAGTCATGTTCCATACCTTTCCGGTGGGAAAAAAGGATAAACGGGGATCGATGGCTCTGGCCGACGACTCGCCGGGCGTCGGTGACGAGGGGGGTCCGCCGGGGGCCGTGACCGGCTCCGCTCCCGCCGCGGGACGACGTGGGGCCCACGGGCCGGGCGCGCCGATCAGGGCCTACGGGGCTCGGAACGGAGGGCGCAGCCGTGACGGCGGCACGGAGGACCCGCGGATCAGACGCGGGGAGGGGAGCCCAGGCGGCCGCGGCGCAGGATGAGTCCCGGCGTGCCGCGGCGCTTCCTGTCGATCCGGGCGGACCGGCGGGCGGTCGGGCGGTTCAACGGGAGGGCGTCCATGCACCCGACAGTGGTGGATCGGGGCCGCCCTGTCAATGCCCCCCGGTTCGCCTCCCGGGGCGCCCGGGTCCCGTCCGAACCCCGCCGGGGGCGGGGCTTCGGAGGGGAGCCGCGCGGCCACGGGTCGGCGCCGTCGGTACGGGGCCTGGCCAGGGTCCGGGACAGGGCAGGCCGGAGGACGCCGCAGCGGGCCCGGACGCCGCGCCGCACGGCCGAACGGCCCGTCAGATCCGGCGAAGCCGGGCCGACCGGAACACACCCGTCACCCGCGGAACACATCGGAACAATGGCCACTAAAGGCGCGCGAGGACAAAACCTGGAATGCCAGGCAAATGACAGATGGCCATTCGGTGAATACTCAGCGTAGTAGCGGGGATATCTACACGAACGCGTCACCTGTTCGTTCGATCCCTGGGTCTGCCCCTCCCAGGGCGAGGAGTCCCCCGTGCAAGCGCGACGGAACCGTGCCCCCGTTCCCCTGCCCTTCGCTCTCTCCCGACCGTCCACGTGCGGGTGGCGCGCATGACCCATGGGCGCCCCCACGCACCGGACCGGACACCCGCCGGCACCGATGCGCGCAGGGCGCTGGCCGCCCTGTGCGTCACCGTCACCACCAGCCAGGGCGTGCTGTTCTACGCCTTTCCCGTGCTGGCTCCCGCCATCGCCGTCGACAACTGCTGGCCGCTTCCCGTCATCATCGCCCTGTTCTCCGGGTCCCAAGTGATGGCGGGCGTCTGCGGTCCCTTCGTCGCCCGCTGGCTGCGCCTGCGCGGCCCCCGCACGGTGATGACCGTGGCGGCGCTGCTGGGAGCGCTCGCGGTCGCCGGACTCGCCCTGGCCCCCAACCTGTGGGTCTTCGGCGTGGCCTGGCAGGTGGCGGGGATCGCCGTGGCAGGACTCTCCTACCCTCCCGCCTTCGCCGCACTGACCCGCTGGTACGGGCCGCACCGGGTCCGGGCACTGACCGTCCTGACCCTGGTCGGCGGACTGGCCAGCACCGTCTTCGCCCCGCTGACCGCCGCGCTGGAGGCGCAGGTCGGCTGGCGCGGCGCGTATCTCGTCCTCGCGCTGATCCTCGCCCTGGTGGCGGTCCCGCTGCACGCCGGGGCCCTGACCCCGCGTTGGGAACCCGACGGCACCGACGACCCGGCACGCGACCGCACCGTCGTGCGCGCGGTGGTCGGCAGCGGCGCCTTCTGGGCACTGACCACGGCGCTCGCCCTGGGCACCCTCACCGTCTACGCGGTCGTGGTCGGGATCGTCCCCCTCATGGACGAGCGCGGCTTCGGCACCACCCAGGCCGCCTGGGCCCTCGGGGTCGTGGGTGTGGGACAGGTGCTGGGCCGCCTCGTCTACGGCCCGCTGACGCGGATCAGCGGAACCGTCCACCGGATCGCGGTCGTGCTCCTGGCCTGCGCGGGGGCGACCGTCCTCCTCGCCCTGGTGAGCGGACCGCTGTTCCTGGTCATGGTCGCCGCGGCGCTGGTGGGCGCCGCGCGGGGCGTGCTCACCCTGCTCCAGGCCACCGCGGTCGCGGACCGCTGGGGGGAGGAGCACTACACCACGCTCAACGGCATCATGCACACGCCGCTCATGCTCACCATGGCGCTGGCCCCCGGGGCGTGCGCGTTCCTGGCCGGGCCCCTGGGCGGCTACCCCGCCGTGTTCCTGCTGCTGGGAGGGCTCTCCGTGCTCGGCGCCCTGGTCGCGCTGGCCAGTGGCCCGTCCCGAGGCCGGGCGGCGCACCGGGACACGGTCGGCCCCGATCCGCTGCACCGGGAGGGCCTCTGACCCGGAGGAGCCCGTACCCGAGGCCGAACCCGGCGACCGCAGTCAAGGACGGAATCACGGCGGAGAGGCGGGACCGGGGCCGTTCCCGTGACCGCTAGAGGGGCGCGCCCGAGAGCCGGGCGACGTGCTCGGGAACCCCGGTCCCGGGCGCCAGGCCGGGGTCCGGCTCGGGTTCGCCGAACACCTGGCGGATCGGCACGACGCCCGCCCAGACCGCCAGGCCGAGGTCGGCCTCGTCGTCCGCGGGCGGGCCGGTCCGCACCTTCACCGAGGCCTCCTCCAACGACAGCGCCAGCACCCGCGTGGCCGCGAGCTCCTTGGCGGAGGGGCGGCGGACCGCGTCCCACCGGCCCGGGGCGAACTGCTCGGTCAGGGCGCGCAGCGCGGCCAGCGCCTCGGCCTCGTCCTCCACCGGGCGCGGCACCCCGTAGACCATGGCGGAGCGGTGGTTGAGGGAGTGGTGGAAGGAGGACCTGGCCAGGACGAGGCCGTCCACGAGGGTCACGGTCACGCAGACCTCTCCCCCGGCCCGCAGCGAGCGCGCGCCGGTGGACCCGTGCAGGTAGAGGGTGTCACCGACGCGCCCGTATCCGGTGGGCACCACCATGGGCGCGCCGTTCACGACGACGCCCAGGTGACAGACGGACCCCGCGTCCAGGAGGTCGTACAGCTCGGTGCGGTCGGTCCTGGCCTTGTGCTTGGCGCGGCCGAGTCGGGTGCGTTCCGTGGTCGAGAGCATGGGCTTAGCCTAGAAAGAAGTGGACTCCCAGAACACGGCCACTTCCTCCCCGAAATGAAAGACCACTTTGTCCCGACAATCGACCGACCCACCCCTGCGCCTGGACCGCTCCAGCACGGTGCCGCTCACCGTGCAGCTGTCCGGCGGACTGCGCGAGGCCATGTCCGGAGGGCTGCTCAGGCCCGGTGAGCGCCTGCCCTCCAGCCGGTCCCTCGCCGCCCAGCTGGGCGTCAGCCGGACCGTCGTGACCGAGGCCTTCCAGCAGTTGTACGCGGAGGGCTGGCTCGACGGTCGGCACGGCTCGGGCACCTACGTCGCCGACCACGGGCCGCTCCCCGACCTGTCCGGCGCCGCAGCGCCGGGAGTGTCCGAGAGCCCGGCGAAGGGCCCGGCGGAGGGCCGGGCGGAGGGCCGGGCGGAGGGCCGGGCGGACGAACCCCGCCTGTCGCGGGCGCGGGCCCGGCGGCTGGGGATGGTCGACCTGCGCCCGGGGGTCCCGTGGGTGCGTTCGCACGACGAGGCCGCGTGGCGCAGGGCCTGGCGGCACGCGGCCGCCCTGCCGCTGGACGACGATCCGGACCCCCGCGGCCTCCCGCGGCTGCGCGAGGAACTCGCCGAACACCTGCGCCGGACCCGGGGCGTGCGGGTCGGCCCGGAGAACGTCCTGGTCACCCGGGGCACGGGCAACGGCCTGGACCTGCTCGCCGCGACGGTCCTGTCCCGGGACGACCGCGCGGGGCTCGAGGAACCCGGCTACCAGAGGGCCCACGACATCCTGGCCTCGCGCGGGGCGGAGGTCGTCCCCTGCCGGGTGGATCGCGACGGCCTCGTGGTCGACGAGCTGCCCGCCGGCCTCTCCGTCGTCTACACGACGCCCGCCCACCAGTACCCCCTCGGCGGCCGGCTGCCCGTCCCCCGCCGCGAGCGCCTCCTGGCCTGGGCGCGCGAGCGCGGCGCCCTGGTCGTCGAGGACGACTACGACGCCGAGTTCCGCTACGACGTGGCGCCGCTGCCCGCCCTGTACGGGATGGACCCGGAGCGCGTGGTCCTGCTCGGCACCCTCTCCAAGACGCTGTCCCCGGACCTCGGGATCGGCTGGCTGGTCGCGGAGCCCGCTCTGCTCGAACGCGTGGCCGGGACCCGCACCCGGCTGTCGGACCGCACCGGCGTCCAGGCCCAGGCGGCGACGGCCCTGCTGCTGGAACGGGGTGACCTCGACCGGCACCTGCGCCGCATGCGCCTGGAGTACGCGCGCCGGCGGCGGACACTGATCGAGCACCTGGGACCGTACCTGACCGGGGACACGGCGGGCCTGCACGTCATGCTGCCGCTGCCCGCCGCCGCGGTCGCCCGGGTGGTCTCCGAGGCCGCGGCGGAAGGCGTCCTGGTGGAGGACACCTCCCGGGCGAGCCACGGCGAACCGACCGTGCACGGCCTGATCCTCGGCTACGGCGCGGCACACCCCGCCGACCTGCGTCGGGCCTGCCGGGTTCTCGCCGGGATCGTCGGCAGGAGCGCGGGGGACGGCGGCGGCCCGGCACCGCGCTGACACCGCTCCACCGCCGCCCCCGGATCCCTGTCGGCCGGGTCGTCGCCCGGGGCACCCCTCAGGCGGTACGGGCCTCCCGCCTCCGGAAGGCGCCGACGGCGAGGTCCACCGCGAGGAACAGCAGCAGCGACACCCCCAGGACCGGCAGGAGGTACCCGACGGCCGCCGCGACGGCGACGACCCCGACCCGCACCCGGGTCGGCACCGCCCGCCACGCTCCGCGCGGGATCGGCCGCCCTGTCGCGAAGGCGCCGTCCCTGGTCGGCCGCCTCTGCCACCACATCCTGTAGCCCCAGAACACCACGGCCAGCAGCGACAGGACGAGAACGGTCAGCAGCACCTGGTTGACCACGCCGAACAGCAGACCCATGTGGAACGCGATGCCCCAGGTGGACAGCTTGGCCATCAGGGGGTAGTCGGCGAAGCGCAGCTCCTCGACCACCGTGCCCGTGGACGGGTCGACGGCGACCGCGTCCTGCTGGACCGGCCACTGCTGCACGGTCTCCCTGACGGTGAACGGCGCTCCCTCCTCCACCGGGAAGGAGACCTCCACCGGGCCGTCGAGCCCCGCCGAGCGGGCCGTGTCCACCACCGCGTCGACCTCCTCGGCGGGCGTGGCGGCCTCGTGCTCCGCGTGGTCCCCGTGGCCGGAGTGGCCGCCGTGGTCGGAGGGGGCGGGAGCGGAGAGCGCCGGGGTCTGCCAGCCGAACGCCCCCCGGATCCCGCCGATGTTGTCCCCGGCGAACTGCGACCAGGTCAGCCCGGTCGCGGACACGAGGAGGAGGCCCGCGAGCGCCCAGGTTCCGACAGACCCGTGCCAGGAGAGGGTGCGGGCGCGTCCGGACGCCGACCGCTGGGGCAGGAGGACGCGGCGCGCGCGGCGCGTCCGGCGTCCGCGCGCGACCCACAGCGCGAGGCCGCCGAGGGCGACCGCCCACAGCCAGCTCGCGGCGAGCTCGCTGTACAGGCGTCCGGCGTCGCCCAGGTGCAGGGTCCGGTGGAACTCGGACAGCCACGACCGCACCGGGAGCGACGCGCTGCTGCCGTAGCTGGTCGAGTCCCCGACGACCTCGCCGGTGTGGGGGTTGACGAAGACCGCGAGCCGGTAGCTCTCGGGGAGGCCGTCCGCGTCGAAGAGCACGCGGGTGCTCCGGTCCGGTTCGACGGCGGGGCGGACGGCGCTGAGCTCCGCCTCCGGGTGGGCGTCCACCGCGGCGCCGACCTGTTGCGAGAGGGGGACGGAGGTGTCCGCCGGTTCGACGCCGAGCAGGTCGGCGTGGACCACCTGTTCGAGCTGGGGTGTGTAGACGTACAGCAGCCCGGTCACCGCGGCCACCACGATGAACGGGGCGACGAGGATCGCGGCGTAGAAGTGCATCCGCAGGACCAGGGGGCGCAGGGACGCCCACAGGGTGCGGGCGGGGCCCGGCTCGGCGCCGGCCGGTTCGGGGGCGGGCGACGCGGGGTCGTGGGGATCGGAGGTGTCGCTTGTTCGCATGGGTCGGAGCCTTCTGCTGATCTCCCCGCGGTCCGTGGGGACGCGGGCACGGGTGGTGGCGTCGGCGCGGGTGCGCCGACGCGGGGCCGGGCGCTCGGCGCGCGGCGGTGACGTGGTGTCGATCAGGGAAGGGCCGGGGGCCCGCGCACGGCGCGGACGTACCGCAGCGCCGGGCGCGGGGCGGGCGCCCCGGTGCGGGCGAAGCGGGGGGTGCCGGGGAGCACGGCCGGCCGGGGTCGCGCGAGGAGGACGAGGAGCACTCCCCGCAGGAGGGTGTCCAGGAACCCCAGGAGGTCGAAGGCGGCGCGTTCGCCCTGGCGCAGCCACCAGGCGCTCGCGAGCCCGGCGACGGCGTGGGCGAGCAGCATGTCGGCCCCGGCGCCGCCCGCGCCCTCGGGCAGGGAGCCGTGCGCGGCGGTGTGGCCGAGCCCCGTCGGGTCGGACGCGGGGTCCCCGGGCCGGACCGCCAGGGTGAGGACCAGGTGCAGTGCGGCCTGGCTCCACAGCATCCTCGCGGTGAGCGCGCCCAGGCCCTGTTCGGAGCGGGCCGTTCCGTGGGCGACGGCGAGGATCAGCGCGCTCCCCAGGAGGAGCGCGGGCAGGGACACGCCGTGCCCGGACGAGAGGCTGTGCCCGGCGGCGGAGACGCCCGCGCACACCCCCGCGAACGCCGCGGAGCGCGGCAGCCGGGGCGGGGCGGGCGTCGACATGGCAGCCATTGTGCACGGGTCGCCGTTGCGTGGCTATACGGGTACCCGGGGTGATTTCGGAGTGCTCCGGCCGCCGGGCCCGGTCCCGGAACCCCTGCGGGGCAGGCGGTCCGCGCCCCGGCCTCCCCGCCGGGAGTGCGCGCCCCGCGGGCCCCCGTGGGCCGATCGCGTGCGCGAGTAGTGCGATACGAGCTTAGAATGATAACCATTGTCATTGTCGCGCATATCGGAAGGGAGACCAGGTGCGCCAACTGTCCGTCCCCCCGGGCGAACCACGGCAGGCACACAGTCCCGACCCCCGCTCCGCTTCCTCCCCCGGGGCGGCGGACCCGCCCCGGGTCCGCCGGCTGTCCACCCCCTCCGGCACGGCCGCGGCCACCGTCGTGCTCGGCGCCGTCCTGGCCGCGTCGGCGGTCCTGGCGATCGGCCTGGGCTCGGCGCTCGTCCCGCCCGCCGAGACCGTGCGCTACCTGTGGGCCGCCCTCACCGGCGGCACCATCCAGCCCGACGAGGTCGTCCGCTACCAGATCATCTGGCAGATCCGCACACCGCGCGTGATCCTCGCGGCCCTGGTCGGCGCCGGGCTCGGCGTCGTCGGCGTCGCCGTCCAGGCGATGGTGCGCAACGCGCTCGCGGACCCCTACATCCTCGGTGTCTCCTCCGGCGCCTCCGTCGGCGCGGTCCTGGTGGGCGTGTTCGGCGCGCTCTCGGCCCTCGGCGTCTACGCCGTCTCCGTCGGCGCCTTCCTCGGCGCCCTCGTCGCGACCCTCCTCGTGTACCTCATCGCCTACTCCCGCACGGGGGTGACGCCGCTGCGCCTGGTGCTGACCGGCGTCGCCCTGTCCTTCGGGTTCCAGGCGGTCATGAGCGTGATCATCTACCTCGCCCCCAGCAGCGAGGCCACGAGCACGGTCCTGTTCTGGTCCATGGGCAGCTTCGGCGCGGCGACCTGGGGCTCGCTCCCCGTGGTCGCGGCGGTGGTCGTCCTGGGCGCGGTCCTGCTCCGCGGACTGGCGCGCCCGCTCGACGTCATGGCGCTGGGCGACGAGACGGCCGCCAGCCTGGGCATCGACGCGGACCGGCTGCGCCGGTGGCTCTTCGCGCTGACCGCCGTCATGACCGGGGCGATGGTCGCGGTGAGCGGGGCGATCGGCTTCGTCGGCCTCGTCATCCCGCACATCGTGCGCATGCTGGTGGGCGCCGACCACCGGCGGGTCCTCACCGTCGCACCGCTGCTCGGCGCGGTCTTCATGGTCTGGGTCGACCTCGCCTCCCGCGTGGCCGTGGCCCCCCGCGAGCTCCCCCTGGGCGTCATCACCGCCCTGATCGGGGTCCCGGTGTTCATCACCCTCATGCGCCGCAGGGGCTACCTGTTCGGAGGACGCTGATGGACCTGCGCCTAGACGGCCTGTCCGTCGAACTCGGCGGCGCCCCGATCGTCCGCGCGCTGACCCTGGACGTCCCCGACGGCCAGGTGGTGGGGCTGGTCGGCCCCAACGGCTCGGGCAAGTCCACCGCCCTGCGCTGCGTGTACAGGGCGCTGCGCCCCGACGCGGGCCGGGTGTGGGTGGGGACGGAGGACCTGTCCTCCCTCAGCCTGCGCCTGAGCGCCCAGCGCGTCGCCGCGCTGACCCAGGAGAGCGGCAGCGACCTGGACTTCACCGTGGAGGAGGTCGTGGCCCTGGGCCGCGCCCCCCACCTGCGGGGCAACCAGGCGCTCAGCGACCGGGAACGCGCCCTCTGCCACCGCGCCATGGAACTCCTGGACGTGGCGCACCTCGCCCGGCGCGGCGTGCTCGAACTGTCGGGCGGGGAGCGCCAGCGGGTCCTGGTGGCCCGCGCCCTGGCGCAGGAGCCCCGGGTGCTGGTCCTGGACGAGCCCACCAACCACCTCGACGTCCGGCACCAGGTCGAACTCCTGTCCCTCGTCCGGGGGGCCGGGATCACGGTGCTCGTGGTCCTGCACGACCTCAACCTGGCGTCGGCCGCCTGCGACCGGATCGGGGTGCTCTCCGAGGGGGCGCTCGTCGCCGCGGGCACCCCCGGCGAGGTCCTGACCCCCGCCCTCCTCCGCGAGGTCTTCGGCATCGAGGCCTCGGTGGTGCCGCACCCCCTGACCGGCGACCCCCAAGTGCTGTACCGGCTCCCTCCCCGTCCAGGCCCCCTGGACTCCGTGATGTCGAGAAAGGCGTCCCATGACGACCAGCGTTCGTGAAGGCAGTTCCCCCTGGCGGTCCGTGCTCCCCGTGGCAGCCGTGTCCGTCCTCCTCGCCGGGTGCGGCGCACAGGTGCAGGAGGGATCGGTCGCTGCGGACACGGTGACCGCGCAGCGCTGCGGCGAGGAGGTGGAGTACACCACCCCGCAGCGCGCCGTCGCCTACGAGGGCGGCAGCGCGGACAAGCTGTTCGCGCTGGGGCTGGCCGACCGGGTGCACGGCTACGTGATGCCCCCGGCCAACCCGCCGGTGGAGGAGTCCCCGTGGGCGGAGGACTACGCGGCGGTCGAGTTCCTCGGCGACGACCTCCTCAACCGCGAGACGGTCGTGGACGCCGAGGCGGACCTGGTGGTCGCGGGCTGGAACTCGGGGTTCAGCGACCAGCGCGGCATCACCCCGGAGATCCTGGACGGGATCGGCATCCAGAGCTTCATGCACGCCGAGTCGTGCTTCAACTACCCCGGTTTCCCGGAGCGGGTCACGCCCTTCGAGGGCCTGTACACGGACCTGGAGCGGCTGGGGCGGATCTTCGGGGTGCAGGAGCGGGCGGAGGAGCTCGTCGAGGGGTACCGCGCGCGGGTCGCGGCGGTGGAGGAGCAGGCCCCCGGGGGCGACCCGGTGTCCGTGTTCCTCTACGACTCGGGGACCGACCAGCCCTTCACGGCGGGCAGCCAGGTGCCGCCCGACGACATCATCGGCCACGCGGGGGGCGAGAACATCTTCGGCGACCTCGACGAGCGGTGGAGCCAGGTCGGCTGGGAGGCGGTCGTGGAGGCCTCCCCGGAGGTCATCATCATCCTCGACTACGGCGACCAGTCCGCCGAGGAGAAGATCGACTTCCTGACCTCGTTCCCGGCCATGTCCGAGGTTCCGGCGGTGACCGAGGAGAACTTCTTCGTCCTGGACTACAACGAGGGCATCTCCGGCCCCCGCAACATCGACGGGCTGGAGAGGTTCGCCGAGTACCTGCGGGAGCTGGAGGGGGTCTGACGGCGGCGGGCCGGGGCGCACCCCGGCCCGCGCCCCGCGGCCGACCGCGAGGCGGGCGCCTCCGCTCCCGGAGGCGCCCGTCGGCGCACACCCGCCCGCGCACCGCCTGGCCGCCTCCCCGCGGGGAGGCGGCCAGGCGGTGGCTCACCGGTCCAGGGACGCGACCAGGTCGTCGGTGTGGACGGCACGGGACGGCGGCGGGGCCCCCTGCCACTCCATCCGCGACCAGGGAAGCTCCAGGTCGTCGGGGTCCAGGACCTCCCGCGGAGCCAGGTCCTCGATCGCGGCGGCCTCGCCGTGGCGGGCGAAGACCGACTCCACGTACCGGTGGCCGGTGTCCGGCGCCAGGAAGACGACACGGCGCCCCGGGTTCCGCCCGGCCTCCCACCGCGCCACGAGGTGGGCCGCCCCGGTGGAGAGCCCCGCGAACACCGCGTGGCGGCGGAGCAGGTCCACGCTCCCGGCCAGGGCGGCAGTGAACCCGGTCCAGTGGACCGTGTCGTAGAGCGCGTGGTCGACGTTGCCGAAGGGGATGGAGCTGCCGATGCCCGCGATGATGATGTCGCGGTCCTCGACGCCGTCGCCGCCGAAGGTGACGCTGCCGAAGGGCTGGACCCCCACCAGCGCGGTGTCGGGCTCCTTGGACCGGAGGAAGCGGGCCAGAGCCCCGGTCGAGACGCCCGTCCCGACCCCGCCCACCAGGGTCAGCGGCTCGCCGCCCGTCTCCCGGGCGATCATGTCGGCGGCCTCGCGGTAGCCGAGGGCGTGGATGTCGTCGTGGTACTGGCGCATCCAGTGGAACCCGGGGTTGTCCCGGATCACCTCCCGGACCCTTGTCACGCGCCGGTTCTGGTCGAGCCGCAGGTCGTCGGAGGGCGGCATCTGCTCCAGGGTGGCGCCGAGCACGGCCAGCTGGACGCGCAGGGTCCGGTCGACCGTCGTGGAGCCGATGATGTGGCAGTGCAGCCCGTAGCGGTGGGCGGCCAGGGCCAGGCCGTGCGCGTACATGCCGCTGGAGCTGTCCACGAGGGTGTCGCCCGGACGGACGGCGCCGGTGTCGAGCAGGTGGCGGACCGCCGCCACCGCGGACGCCACCTTCATGGACTCGAAGCGCAGGCACGCCAGTCCCCCGCCCAGGTCGATCAGGTCGGGTCTGCCGACGGCCTCGGAGAAGTGCTCGTCCACGGTCATCCCCGCCCTCCCCCGGCACTCGTCCCTCTCCTGTCAGCACCGTGGTCCCGGTAGCGGTAGAGGGCGGTCGGGGCGGCGCTGAACTGGGAGAACGGGAAGGGTTCGGCCGACAGGGCGCTGACTCCGCTGCCGAGGAACGCGCGGGCGACGGCGGCACCGCTCTGCGCGTAGACCACGAGCGGGACGTCCCGCTCGCGACATCGCTCCAGGATGCGGTCGAAGGTCCCGTTGCCCAGGGTCATCCCGGTGGCGACGACGGCGTCCGCCTCGGAGAGGACCTCCTCCATGTCCGGGGTGACGGGGTCGCCCCACCGGGTGGTCCGCAGGTTCAGATCGCAGGGCAGGCAGCGCCCTCCCCTGTCGTGGATCGCGGCGACGAGGGGGTTCACCACCCCGATGAGGCCGATCTTGCGGCCGTCGGGTTCCGGGACGAGCCCGGCGACGGCCGCGTCCCGTGCCAGGGCCCGTTCCTCCGGGGTGCCCTCCGGCAGGACGACCTCCTCGGCCCGGGGGTCCTCGGAGTGCGGCGCCGCCTGTCCCAGGTAGGCGTCCAGGGCGGCGAGCCGCAGCGGGAGCGGCCCGTGGGAGAGGAGGTCCCGGAGCGGCCCGCCGGAGGCCTCGGCGCAGACCTCGGGGTCGATCTCACCCGGTTCGAAGGCGCACGCGCCGAAGGCCCGGCCGACCCTGACCAGGACGTACTGGTTGAGGTAGGTGACCCCTGAGCCCGCGAGCCGGGTGCCGTGGTGGACCCAGAACACGCTGGTGGCCGTGGGAGGTGAGGGGTCGGCCAGCGCCGACCGGAAGAGCGCGTCGAGGTCCCTCATCGGACCGCCTCCCCGTCCCGGGCGCCGTCGCCGGCCACCGCGGGTTCGCGGGTGAGCCGGAACAGGTGGGTGAGGACGCCGTCCTCCCAGTCGTGCCGGTGGTGGATCCGGGCCGTGAACCCGGTGCGGACGGCGTGGCCGATGATGCCGCGCAGGTCCGCGGTGTTGGACACGATGAGGTAGACCTCCCCGCCGGGGGCCAGCAGGTCGCGTTCGGCGAGCTGTGAGAAGAAGGCGTCGGTGACCGCGGCCCCCGCGCACACGTTGCGGACCACGTCGGGGTCGTCGCTCACCCGCTGGCTGACGGCCGGGGGGTTGAAGGTGACGACGTCCACCTGGTGGCCCTCGGGGAAGTCCGCGAAGACGTCGGAGACGACCGGGACGAACTCGGGGGCCTCCCCGTCCGGGACGATCCTGCGGTAGTTGTCCCCGGCGGCGCGGACGCTGTCGGCGTGCACGTCCACGGCGTACACCCGTGCCGCTCCGCGCAGGCCCGCCACGGCGGTCTCGACCCCCAGGCCGACCCCCATCGCGGCGTAGCGCCTGCCGCGGATCGCGATGTCGCCGTCCAGGAGGCGCTGGTGGACCATCCGGCTCGTCTCCCCCGGCAGGAACACCCCGGGTGGGACGGTGAAGTCCCATCCGTTCCAGGCGTAGGTGCGGTGGGTGCGGAGGTCGGCCTTGGGCTGGTTCATGCCGATGATCTGCCGGGACGGCAGAGGGGGAGGGAGCTGTGCGATCAGGGAGGGGTCCACGCGGGTCCTTTCGACGGCGGAGGGTGGCGTCTCGAACAACGGCGGCGGGGCGCCGACACACGCCCCAGGTCGCATCTCGGACACCGGGCCGCCCGCTGCACCTCTGGGGTGGGGCACCGGGGGCGGCTCCGGCGATGACGACTATAGGGGAAATGAAAATCATTGTCACCAGATGGCGGCAATGCGAGTTCATCGCGAGTGGTTATCGTTTTCACTAGGATGGAACGACCACTTCCCGATCCTCCAGAGAGTGAGAGACCACGGTGCCATCGACGCCGCCGAACCCGACCGCGCTCCGCGACCCCCGGGGCAGACCGCTCCTCGACCCGGCCTTCGTCCGCCTGTGGTGCGGAACCACGGCGTCGGGCCTGGCGACCTGGGCCCTGCCGTTCATCCTCGGGCTGGCGGTGCTCGACGGCACCCTCGGAGCGGTGGGGCTGGGCCTGGTCCTGGCCACCCGGACCGCCGGGTTCCTGGTCGCCGTGCCCCTCGGAGGGCTGCTCGCCGACCGCCACTCCCGCCGGTCGGTCGTCCTGTGGTCGGGGCTCGCGGCGGCCGCCGCCACCCCCGTCCTCACCGCGGGTCTGGGCACCTCCACCGCCCTCATGGCCGCGGCGGCGGCCGTGGTGGGCGTCGGCCAGGGCGCCTGCCGACCCGCGTTCCAGGCGCTCACCGCCGAGGTCGTCGCCCCCGGGGACCGGCAGCAGGCCAACGCCGCCCTCACCTTCTCCGTGCGCGGCGCCACCCTGCTCGCCCCCGGGCTCACCGCGCTGCTGTCGACGGTGACCGGCACGGGCACCCTGCTCCTGGGCACGGCGGCCCTCTGGCTCGCGGCGGCGCTCCTCCCGCCGGCCGGGACCGCGACCGCGGAGCGGGCGCCGCGCGCGGCCTTCCACACGGAGTTCCTCGAAGGGCTCGCCGAAGCCCGCAGGCACCCCTGGTTCGTCGCCGGGCTGGGGGCCCTCACCGTCGTGATCGCCCTGGGCTACTCCTCCACGAGCGTGCTGCTCCCCCTGGCCAGCCGCGACCACTACGGGACGGAGGCGGTCCTGGCCGGGGCGCTCACCGCCTACACGGGCGGGGCCCTCCTCGGCGCGGTGCTGGTCTCACGCTGGCAGCCCCGGGCCCAGGGGTGGACGGCACTGGCCGGGCTGGCCCTCTACGGCCTGGCCCCGCTGAGCCTGGTCCTCCCCGTGGGCCCCCTGGCGGTCATGGCCGCGTACGCCGTGGTGGGGGTCGGCGTCGAACTGTTCAACGTCCCGTGGTTCACGGCCGCGCAGCGGGAGGTGGAGCCGGGCAAGCTCGCGCGGGTCTCCTCCCTGGACTTCCTCTTCTCCTACGGGCTCGCCCCGGTGGGCCTGGCCCTGATCGCCCCGGCCGCGCAGGCCTTCGGCGCCGGGCCGGTACTCCTGGCGTGCGCCCTGCTGTGCGTGGCGGCGCCCGCGCTGGCCGCCCTGGCCCCCGGCTCCCGCGACTTCCGCACCCCCTGAGCCGGGCACGGGGCGGCGCCGCCCCCGGCCACGGCGGTCGGCTCCCTCCGGGGACGACCGTGTGCGGCCCCGGTGCGAGGGATGCCGAAGGGAGCCGTTACCGCGCGGCTCCGGCCCGGCCCCCGGCAGCGCGGGCCGGGCGGGGCGGGGAGGCGAGCCGTCCCCTGCGGGACCGGCGGTCCCGCAGGGGACGGCCCCGGGCACGGGCGAGTCCCGGGGGCGGCCTCAGGAACGCCGGTCAGCGGGGACGTGGCGGGTCGACGGCCCGGTGTACTCCGCCAGCACCGCGCGGGGCAGCGGCCCCTTGATCCTGGCTCCCGTCCCGGTCTCCTCCCAGGCGTGGGCGAGGATGCCCACGGAGCGGGAGAGCACGAACAGCCCGCGGGCCAGCTCGGCGGGGAACCCCAGGGAGGCGTAGACGACAGCGGTCGCGGCGTCCACGTTCATGGGGACGGGTCTCGCACGGCCCTCCGCCAGGGCGGCCTCCAGCGCCAGCGCCGACTCCAGGGGCCCGGCGGGCACCACGCCCTCCTCCACGGCCTGCTCGACCAGGCCCAGGAGCGGGTCGCGGCGGGGGTCCCGGGGGTGGAAGCGGTGCCCGAAGCCGGGCACGTACTCCCCCCGGGCCCGGTACCCGGCCACCTCCTCGGCCGCCACGCGGTCCGCCGTGGCCCCCTCGGCTCGGAGCGCCGCCATCCGCTCCAGGAGTTCGACGCACTGCTGCCCCGCTCCCCCGTGGACGTCCCCGAGGAGGTTCACCCCGGTGGCGACGGCGTTGTTCAGGCCGACACCGCAGGTGGCCGCCATGCGCGCGGCCGCGATCGACGGCGCCTGGGGGCCGTGGTCGACGGCCGCGACCAGGGCCGCCTCCAGCAGGCGGGACTGCCGGGGGTCGGGCAGGTCGCCCCGCAGCATGAGCCACACCGTGTCCACGAACGAGGCTCCCCCGATCAGCTCCTGGACCGGGTAGCCGCGCGGCTCGATCTCGCCCGGGGCGATCCTGATGACCCCCGTGGACCACCAGCTCCCGATCTCCCGACGCGTCATGGACTTCTCCTCAGGGGCGGTCATACGGTTCCCTCCTCGCACAGCCGGTCGATCTCCTCGTCGCTGAACCCCGCCTCGCGCAGGACCTCCGCCGTGTGCTCCCCGAGCGTCGGGGGCGGTCCGGGAGGGGCGAGTGCGGCGCCGTCCACGTGCACGCCGCTGCCGAGGACGCGCAGTTCCCGTTCTCCGTCCCCGGGGAACGGGAGCGTGTGCACCAGGCCCCGGTGCTCCACCTGGTCCAGGCCCAGGGCCTCGGGCACGCTCAGGACCCGGGCCGCCGGGACGCCGGCCTCGGAGAGCTCGCGCTCCCACTCCTGGGCCGTGCGCAGGGCGAGGTACTCCTCCAGGGCCTCGCGCAGGGCGTCCCTGTGGGCCTTGCGGTCCTCGCGACGGGCGAATCGCGGGTCGGAGGCCAGGTGGGGGGCTCCGACCAGGGCGCACAGCGCCTCGAACTGCTCCTGCTTGTTGGCGGCGATGTTGAGGGCGCCGTCCGCCGCGGCGAAGGTGCCCGAGGGGGCGGCCGTGGCGTTCTCGTTGCCGATGGGGGACGGTTCGACACCGGTGGTCAGGAAGTTGGACACACCCCAGCCCATGGCCGTGATGGCGGTCTCCAGCATGGACACGTCCACGCTGGCCCCGACCCCGGTCCGTTCGCGCCGGACGAGCGCGGTGCTGACGGCGAAGGCCGCGGCGAGGCCGCCCAGGACGTCGGCGACGGGGAAGCCGGCCCGCAGGGGGCCCGTCCCGGGGGTGCCCGTGGCGCTCATCATGCCCGAGAGGCCCTGGACGATCTGGTCGTAGGCGGGGCGCCCGCTCATCGGGCCGTCGGCGCCGAAGCCGGAGACCGCGCAGTAGACCAGTCCGGGGTTGAGCTCCCGCAGCCGCTCCCAGCCGAAGCCCAGCCGTTCCAGGACTCCGGGGCGGAAGTTCTCCAGCAGCACGTCGGCGCCGCGCACCAGCCGCTCCATCACCTCCTTGCCCCCGGGGGACTTGAGGTCGAGCGTGAGGGACCGCTTGCCGGCGTTCTGCGCCAGGAACGACGCGCCCAGGCCCTGGGCGTTGAGGTCCGCGGCCGCTCCGAGGCGCCGGGCCAGGTCACCGCCGCGGGGCACCTCGACCTTGACGACCTCCGCGCCCATGAGCGCCAGCTGGTAGCCGGCGTAGGGCCCGGCCAGGACGTTGGTCATGTCCAGGACGCGCACCCCGGCCAGAAGCGGCTCGGGCGCCGCCTGTTCCCCGGGGCTCATCGCGCGGTCCTTCCGGCGTCGGCGGGCCCGCCCAGGGGGTCGAGTCCGATCCGGGTGATGCGCCCGGCCGCGCCGATGACCGCCGAGGTGAAGCTCTCGACCGCGGCATCGGTGAAGCGGGCGGTGGGTCCGCCCACGGCCAGGGCCGCGACGGGGACGACGCCGTCGGGTCCGTAGACGGGTGCGGCGACGCCGGAGGCGCCGGTCTCGCGCTCGCCGTGGCTGACCGCGTGGCCCAGTCGCGCCGCGCGCTCCACCTCCTCACGGAGGCGGTTGAGGTGCCCGGGGCCGTGGGGGGAGGCCGCCGAGACGCGCAGGAGCAGGGACTCGGGGGCGCCGATCAGGAGGACCTTGCTGGCGGAGCCGCCCCACAGGACCATCTCGTCGCCGGTGTTGACGACGTGGCGGAGCCGCTGGGGGCCCTCCTCCTGGGCGACGCACACGCGGACCGCGTCCGCGCGGACGTAGAGGTTGACCGTCTCCGCCGTGTCGGCGACGAGCTCGCGCATCACCGACCGGACCGCCTCGGGGACCCTCCAGACGGCGTGGGCCAGACGGGCCCACCGCAGCAGCCCGGGGCCCACGCCGACCCGGCCGTCGGGCCGGGTCCACAGCAGTCCCCGCTGTTCCAGGGTGCCCACCAGGCGCAGAACCGTCGTCTTGGCCAGACCGGTCCGCTCGGTGAGCTCCCGCACGGTGTGGGCCTGGTGCGTCTCGTCGAACAGGTCCAGCAGGTCCAGTGCGCGCACCACGCTGCGCACCGAGCCGTCCGCGTCGCCTCCCGGCATGTCTCCTCCTCGCCAGTGGTCCACTGAGTGGTCTATTTGATCCACTAGGTGGACTCACGGCGACAGCCTAGCGCACAGGCCGAATTGCCGTACAGGCTCCCTTCGGCGGCACCGCACCCGCCCCGACTCCCCCTGGGTCGAAAAAGTCGCTGGAAGAGGCGTGGACAACCACACCGCGACGAACACGTTACGGGCGCGTGTCATCCTCCCGTTGACAGGAGCCACTGTGACCCGCATCATTTCCGGAACCAGCAAGCGGCCCTCCTGGTCCACCTGGTGGACCAGAGGGTCGAGAGGAAGTGAAGGATGAAGAACCAGCGGATCCTCCGCTCGGTGGGAGCCGTGGCCTCCGTCCTCGTCGTCGGCGCCGCAGCGGCCAACGCCGCGCTCTCCGACACGAGTGCGTCCGAGGCCCGCGCCAGGGTCGACATCGTCGTGCCGGCCGACCCCGGCGGGGGCTGGGACCTCGTGGCACGCGAGGCACAGCACTCCCTGCGCGTCAACGGCATCGTCGAGAACACGCAGGTGATGAACCTGCCCGGGGCCGGGGGAACCATCGGCCTCGCGCAGACGGTCCGCAGGGAGGGCGACGCGACCACCCTGATGACGACCGGCACCGTCATGATCGGCGGCATCATCGTCAACGACTCGGCACAGACGCTGGAGGACGTGGTCCCCATCGCCCGCGTCGCCGACGACTACGAGGTGTTCGTCGTCAGGGAGGACTCGCCCCTGGAGGACATGTCCGACCTCATCGAGGCCTGGGAGGAGGACCCGGGCGCGGTGGCGGTCGGCGGCGGCTCCCTCGGCGGCACCGACCACCTCCTCGCCGGACTGGCGGCCCAGTCGCGCGGGATCGACCCCCAGAGCGTCAACTACATCCCCTTCGCGGGCGGCGCCCAGGCGCTCACGTCCCTGCTCTCGGGCAGCATCGACGTCGGCGTCTCCGGTTACAACGAGTTCCGCGACCAGGTGGAGGCGGGCAACCTCCGCGTCCTCGGGGTCTCCGCGGACGAGCGCGTGCCGGGCCTGGAGGAGCACGCGACCCTGCCGGAGCAGGACGTGGACGCCGTACTGCCGAACTGGCGCGGGTTCATGGCGGCGCCCGGCATCAGCGACGCCGAGCGCGAGGAGCTGACCGCCATCGTCGAGGAGATGGTCCGCACCCCCGAGTGGCAGGACACCCTCGAACGCAACCGGTGGGAGGACACCTTCCAGTCCGGACCGGAGTTCGAGGAGTTCCTCGCCGCCGAGATCGAACGCATCACCACCGTCACACAGGACCTGGGACTGTCATGAGCCTGAGCAGCACACCCGCGGAATCCCGCGGGACCGACGCCGGACCGCGCCCCGCGCGGTCGGCCCGGCACTGGTGGAGGGGACGGAGCGAGGTCTTCGTCGGCCTGCTCACCGTCGGGATCGGCCTCTTCCTCGGCGAGCAGACGCTCACCATGCACGTTCCCGACAACTCGGCCTCGCCGGGCCCGCAGTTCTTCCCGTCCGTCGTCGCGGTGCTGATGGTCGTCCTGGGCACGGCTCTCGCCCTCCAGGTGATCCGGCGCCCCGCACCGGAACCGGAGTCCGGCCCCGCCGACAGCGAGCACAGGGCCCACGACCAGGCCGGATCCGTCGGCGAGCTGGTGGACGGCGAGCGTCCCCCGTCGGGTGCGCCCGCCGCCCACAGCGACTGGCGCACGATCGGCATCGTGGTCGGCTCGGTCGCGCTCTTCGCCCTGCTGCTGCAGCCTGTGGGATGGCTGCTGTCCGGAGCCCTGCTGTTCTTCGGCGTCGCCTGGGCCTTCGGCGGCAAGCGGCCCGTGTTCGAGGCCGGCGTGGCGCTGGTCTACTCCTCCGTCGTCCAGCTGGCCTTCGTCGCCGGCCTGGGCCTGAAGCTTCCCGCGGGAATCCTGGGAGGGGTGCTCTGAATGGAGACGCTCGGACTTCTCGGGGGCGGCTTCGCGGCCGCCCTCACCCCGGAGAACCTGCTGTGGGCGCTGATCGGCGTCGTCCTGGGCACCGCGGTCGGCGTGCTGCCCGGACTCGGATCGGCGATGGCGGTGGCCCTGCTGCTGCCCGTCACCTTCAAGCTCGACCCGACGGGCGCGTTCATCATGTTCACCGCCGTCTACTACGGCGGGCTCTTCGGTGACTCCACCACCTCGATCCTCATGAACACGCCGGGCAACAGCTCGGCCATCGCCACCGCGATCGAGGGCCACAAGATGGCGCTCAAGGGCAGGGCGTCCCAGGCCCTGGCCACGTCGGCCATCGGCGCGTTCGTCGGCGCGGTCGTCTCCACGGCGGTGGTGGCGTTCTTCTCGGGCGTCATCATCGACATCGCCCTGCGCTTCGGCCCCGCCGAGTACTTCGCGCTGGCCGTCTTCGCCTTCCTGGCCACCTCCGCGGTCGTCGCCCAGTCCATGGTGCGCGGACTCATCGCGCTCTCCATCGGCCTGTCGCTGGCCATGGTCGGCATCGACTCCCAGAGCGGCGCGGCCCGCTTCACCCTGGGCATCCCCTCCCTGTTCGAGGGGGTCAGCATCATCACGGTGACCGTGGGACTGCTCGCGCTGGGAGAGGTCCTCTACGTGGCCTCGCGCGTGCACCGCGGAGGGAGCGGGACGACCGGACTCATCCGTACCACGGGCACCCCCTGGCTCAGCGGGCGCGACCTGAGACGCGCCGTGCCCGCGTGGATCCGCGGGCTGGGCTTCGGCCTCCCCTTCGGCGCCGTCCCCGCGGGCGGTTCGGAGATCCCCACGTTCCTGGCCTACGGCACGGAGCGCAAGCTGTCCCAGCTGCGGGCACGCAGGGGCAAGCGCACCGACGAGTTCGGTGAGGGCGCGATCGA
Organism: Nocardiopsis codii; assembly: GCF_036327455.1. Classification (NCBI taxonomy): domain Bacteria; kingdom Bacillati; phylum Actinomycetota; class Actinomycetes; order Streptosporangiales; family Nocardiopsidaceae; genus Nocardiopsis; species Nocardiopsis codii. Next base: position 85,714 of record NZ_JAUZMY010000007.1, read on the forward strand.
GGGCGTCGCCGCACCGGAGGCCGCCGCGAGCGCGACGGCGGGTACCGCCATGGGAGCGCTGCTGGGGCTGGGTCTGCCGACCTCGGCGACGGCGGCCATCATGCTCGCCGCCTTCCAGCAGTACGGGATGCAGCCGGGGCCGCTGCTCTTCGAGCGCAACGCCGACCTGGTGTGGGCGCTCCTGGCGAGCCTGTTCGTCGGCAGCGTCATGCTGCTGATCCTGAACCTGCCGTTCGCCCCGCTGTGGGCGAAGCTGCTCCTGATCCCGCGCCGCTACCTCTACGCCGGCATCACCGGGTTCGCCGTGCTGGGCGTCTACGCCTCGTCCTACTCGGTGACCGAGCTGTGGCTCCTGATCCTGCTCGGACTCCTGGGGTTCATGATGCGCCGGTACGCGATCCCCGTGGCCCCGGTGCTCATCGCGGTCATCCTGGGCCCGCTGGCCGAGACGGAGCTGCGCCGAGCCCTGGCCATCGGCCAGGGGGACGTGGGCGCACTCTTCGCGGGGCCGATCACCATCGGGATCTACGCGGTCATCCTCGGGGCCGTGGCCCTGGTCGCCGTCGCACGGATGCGTTCGGCACGACGCACCCGGGCCGAGGCCGAGACGGCGGACTCCGTCCGCTAGCCGGACCCCTGGGGGCGCCCGGCCGTTCACGGGAGGCCCAGGGTCCGGACACCGTACGGCGGACGCGAACGCCGGCGCTCCCCGAGGGGGCGCCGGCGTTCGCCGTATCCGCCCCTCACGGCGCGGCGCCCTCCCCGCGGGCCGGGACCGCGACGGTGCGCTCGTCGCGGCCGGGGGTCTTCCACCCCGGGTCGACGCCGTCCTCGGCCGCACCGTACGAGCGGGAGGGGGCGGGGCGCGGGCCCGCGAGGGCGCCCGGGGAGGGGTCGCGCGGGACGGTCACGCGACCTCCTCCCCGGTGCGCTCCGGCGCCGGGACGGTCGGCGCCGATCCGGGAGGGTCCGTGGCCGGCAGGTCCCACGCGCAGCGGAACCCGACGGTGGCTCCGCGCGCCAGGCCCAGGCCGGGCAGCAGCAGTTTGACGCTGCGGTCGGGGGTGAGGCGCCCGCCCTCGACGTACCAGTCGGACCCCTCGGCGACGTGGTCCGTGCCGCCCTTGAGCATGGCGAACCGCGTCCGGCCGTCGCTGTGCTCGCTCTCGGTCCAGTTCCAGACGGCGGGCGCTCCGCGGCGCAGGCCTCCGGCCTCGCCTGCGAGCTGCCACTCGTCCTCGGCGGGCAGGCGTCCGCCCCTCCAGGCGCAGTACGCCCGCGCGTCGTCCAGGTCCACGAACGACACCGGTGCGTCCTCGGTCCCCGGTACGGGGCGTCCGTCCTCCCAGTGCGCGAGGAAGCGGTGGGGGAAGGACGGTGTGTACCCCGTGGCGTCGAGGAACGCGGCGAACCCCGCGTTGGTGACCTCGCTCGCGGCGACCGCGACGGGCGCGGCGAGCACGCCGTCCCTCTGGAGGGTGCGGGCGTCGTGCAGTCGCGGCGGGAGGGGCTTCCACTCGTCCACGTACGGCGCGCCCTGGTACATGCCCGTCTCCCGGGCGCGGTAGCGCACGGTCAGGGCGTACGGTCCCGCGGGGACGACGGCCGCGTCCGGCTCCGGACCGCCCGGGGCTGCGGCGTCCGCTCCGCCGCCGGGAGCCGGGCGCGCCCCGGCCGGCGCGGGGGCGGCGCGCAGCCGGCGGGCGAGGCGGTGCCGGAACCGCGCGTCGGGGTCGTGCGGCGCGGCGGCGAGCGTGTCGAGGAGGCCGGGCAGCCATCCCGGCTCAGGGGTGCCGTCCGCGATGCGCAGGAGCGCCGCGACGCCGCGCCCGGGAACGCCCGTGCGCCCGGTCGCCGCCGTGCGCCCCCCGCCCGTGAGGTCGACGAACCCGGCTCCGGCGGGGTCCGCGGGGTCCCCGCCGGGGAGCACCGGGCCGGTGTAGTCCGCCTCGCCCCGGTTGACGAGCGTCCACAGGGTCAGGCCGCCGAGTTCCCACCGGGAGGCGAACACCCCGGCGGCCTCGGCCTCGGCGGCGAGCTCCGTCAGGGGCGTCCACTCGCCGTCGAGGAGCAGGTCGCCCGCGGCGCGCTGCACGGCGGCCATGCGGCTCACGGTGGCCGCGTCGCGCGGGGACCAGCCGACCCAGACCCCGAACACGACCTCCCACACCATGACGCCGACCCCGTTGAGCCAGGCGGACTGGAGCTCCTCGGAGTGGTCGCGGTGCCATCGGCGCACGTGGTGCTGCATGTGGCGCCGCTCGTACCAGTGGGCCCTCAGCACGCCGGGAACGGGCGAGTCGGCGAAGAACTGCGCCCACGAGGTCGCGTGGTCCTCGATCCGCTCCACGGCCAGCTTGGACTCGCCCTCCAGCACCACGCCCGGCCGGGCCGCGTCGAGCCGCGCGACGAGGTCGGGGTCGGCCTTCTTCAGGGTGTCGAGGAAGACGCCGTCCGCGCCCAGGTCGGCGACGAGCTCCGCGAGCTCGGTGACGTCGTCCGCACCCCGGCGCGTGCCGACGTCCCACGGGTTGTAGTCGACGAACACGTGCAGCCCGGCGCGGTGGAGGGCCTCGACCAGGCCCCCGGGGCCGGCCAGTCCGGGCACGTCCCGGTAGAAGTCCCACTGGTTGCGGTCGTCCAGGCCGATCACCGGGTAGGCGTGCCAGAGCACGACCGCGTCGAGGCCGCCGAACCGTTCGCGGGCGTCGGCGAGGAAGCGCTCGGGCGTGAAGCGGTGCTCGTCGAACGAGTAGAGGAGCTCGTCCCACAGCCACACCTGCGCGACCGTGTGGCACCGCGCGGCCCACGCCGCCTCCGGGTGCTCGTACACGGCGCCCCCGTAGCCGTGGCGTGCCCGGGCGTCCTCGCGCCACGCGTGCAGGCGCTCGCGCCAGGCCGTGCGGTCGGCGGGGTCCGCGGGGCCGACGAAGATCTTGGCGTCGTCGAGCGCTTCGAGCCGGTCCGCGGTGAGTTCGCCGTCGAGCGGCACCTCGGTCGGGCGGTCGATCGGCCGGGGGACGAGCGGGTCGAACAGGTAGGTCACGGCGTGCTCCTCTCGGTCGTTCCGGTGGTCGCCGCGAGGGCGACGGTCCGCGCGGCGAGGTCGTCGATCCGCTGTTCGCCGCCCGGCAGCGAGGTCGCGATGCGGCCGTCGAGCGGTTCGGTCCACCGCGCGCCGATGCCGTCCGCGCCCCGCAGCGCGCCCACCACGCCGCCGACGGTCGCCGCGGCCGAGTCGGTGTCCCACCCGGCGGTCACCGCGTGCGAGACGCTCGGGCCGAACTCCCCCGCGCCCCGTGCGAGGGAGTACGCGATCACGGCCGCGTTGTTGAGGACGTGCACCCAGTGCAGGCCGCCGTAGGCGGCGTGCAGCCGGTCGAGCCCGGCGCGCACGTCCCCCTCCCGGGCGGCCTCCCGCCCCAGGCGGACGGCCGCGGCGAGGCGGCTGTGCGGCGGGACGACGGCGTCCGCCGCGTCCAGGACCTCGTCGGCGGTGCGGTGGACCATCGCCGCCGACGCCAGCGCCGCCGCCCACATCGCCCCGTACACGCCGTTGCGGGTGTGGCTGAGCCGGGCGTCGGTCCAGGCGAGCCGCGCGGCGCCGCGCACGTCGCCGGGGCTGACCCATCCGAGGACGTCGGTGCGGATGAGCGCGCCGATCCACTCGCGGAACGGGTTGTGGTGGGTGGCCGTCTCCGGCGCCGGCCGCGCGTCGAGGATGTTGCGGTAGGCGGCGCGCTCGGCCGTGAAGACCCGGCCCGCGGGGAGGTGGTCGAGCCAGAGCTGGGCGACGTCGTCGGTGGTGAACCCGCGCCCGTGCCGTTCGAGGAGGGCCAGGGCGAGGATCGGGTAGTTGAGGTCGTCGTCCTCCGGCATCCCGTGGATGTTCTCCTCCAGGGACGTCGGTGCGCTGCGCCGGTTCCACGGCCACCTCGCGGCGACGTCGCCGGGGAGCCCGACGGCGGTGAACCAGCGGTCGAGCGGCCAGCGTCCGGTGGAGCGCAGGATCTCCTCGATGCCCTCGCGCGGGATCTTCTCGACGGGCTTGCCGAGCAGGCAGCCCGCCGCGCGGCCGGTCCAGGCCCCGCGCACCCGGTCGGCGCGGTCGCCGCCGGGGGCCCGCGGCGGGGGCGCCGGGGGCAGGAGGGCCTCGATCGCGTCCCAGCCGTCGGGCTCGTGGGGTGCGGCGGGGGCGGGCAGCGCCGCGAGTTCGTCGAGGAGTGCGCGTGCGAGCCCCCGCAGCTCCGCCGTGGCGGGCACGGGGCCCGCGCCGCTCACCGCGGGGTCGGGGTCGCCGCCCGCGTCGGCCCACCGGTCCCGGATCCCGGCGACGTCCCTCCCCTCTGCGGCGGACTGGACGAGTTCGTGCGCGAGCAGGTCCTCCGGCTGCGCCCAGGTGAGCCTCACGCCGGCTCACCCGCCGGGGCGACGGCGGCCTGCGCGCCGTCGATCGCGTCGATCCCCCGCAGGCGGGCGGCGGCACGCTCCCGGTCGGCCCGCAGGATGTCGGCGGCGGCGGAGGCCATGAGGCGGCCGGTCTCCCGGATGTCCATCCGGCTCGCCTCCTCGACCGCGTCGAGCCAGTCCGTCGGGACAGCGGCCGTCCCGCCGAGCCCGGCGCAGACCGCGCCCGCCATGACGGCGATGGAGTCGGCGTCGCGCCCGTAGTTCACGGCCCCGAGCACCGCGCCCCGGAAGTCGCCCCGGTGTGCGAGGACGAGAGCCAGCGCCGCGGGCAGTTCCTCGATGGACTTGGTCCGGGAGGGGCGGCGCGCGTCCATCGACATCTGACGGTAGGCCGGGCCCACCGAGTCGAACGGTGCGACCGTCTCGCGGACGAGCCGGGCCAGGGCGCGCTCCTCCTCGTCGGTGGCGGGCGGCGCCGACCACCCGTCGAACGCGTCCACGACGGCGCGCAGCGCGGCGGCGGTGCCGTCGTGGGCGACGTCGAGCGCGGCGGCGACGACGTCGTCCAGGTCGGCCCCCGGCGCGACGGCGGCCGCGACCATGGCCGCGAAGACCCCGGCGGCCTCCCGGCCGTAGCTGGACTGGTGCGCGCCGGTGAGGTCGATCGCCTCCGCGTAGGCGCCCCGGGGGTCGCCCGGGTTGGCGAGGCCGACCGGTGCGGCGTACATGGCCGCGCCGCAGTTGACGACGTTGCCGACACCCGCCTCGCGCGGGTCGACGTGGCCGTAGTGCAGCCGCGCGACGATCCACTTCTCCGCGAGGAACACGCGCTGCAGCAGGAGCGCGGTCGACTCCAGTTCGGGGACCCAGCGCGGTTCGCCGATCATGAGCGGCACGAGGTCCTCGGCCACCGCGTACGCGTCCAGGTGTGTCCGCCGCTTCGCGTAGACCTCGACCAGGGCGCGCGTCATGAGGGTGTCGTCGGTGATGTGCCCGTCGCCCTTGTGGTACGGCGCGATCGGGCGCGCGTTCCGCCAGTCCGGGTACCAGGGACCGACGATGCCGGTCACCCGTCCGCCGTGGCGCTCCTCGATCTGCTCGGGCGTCCACCCCTCGGTGGCGCCGCCCAGCGCGTCTCCCACAGCCGCCCCGGTGATCACGGCCACCGCTCGGTCGTCCAGCCAGGTCATGGGCCTACTCCCCTGTCGTCGTTCGTCTGCGTCACGGGCCCGCGGTCGCGGGCCCGGCACCTCGTCCGCGCCGGACGGCGTCCGGGACTCGCGGACCCGGGCCGCGGTGCGGCGCCCCGGGCCGGTCCGGCCCGGGGGTGTTCCTCGACGGGCTTCCGTGCCGGCGGGCCCGCCCGGGCGATCTCCCGCGAGGCGGTGTGCGGCGTTCGTTCCGGTCGTGCCCGGCGGACGCGCGGGCGCGGCGGGAGGAACCCCGGTGGACCGGGCCCGGCAGGAGGCACGGGACCCGTCCTAGCGGGTGATCTCCTCCCAGCCCTCCTCCAGCTCCGCCGCGAGGCCGTCCGCGTCGATCTCCTGGGCGAGGAAGCGCTGGTAGGCCGGGGTCGCGACCGTGTCCTTCCACTGCGCGTAGGCGTCGACGAAGAGGTACGGGGAGGACTCCAGGTACTCGCCCGAGGCCAGGACGGTGTCCCAGCCGTTCTCCTCCTCCAGGGACGACCCCATGATCTCCCTCGCGGACACCGTCGCCGGGATGAGCGAGTCGGCCTCGTTGAGCACGGCGAGGTTCTCGGTGGAGGAGAAGTACTCCAGGAACTCGACGGACTCCTCGACGTGCTCGGAGTCGATGTTGACCGAGAGCGTCTGCGGGTTCGCCGTCTGCCACGGGCCGGCGGGCCCCTCCAGCGGCGGGAGGACCACCCAGTCAAGGTCCTCGGGTGCGTCGGCGGCGATGTTGGTCGCCTGGAACGAGCCCTGGACCGTCATGGCGACGTCGCCGGAGTAGAACGACGGAAGCGCCTCCGAACCCGACTGCGTGAGCGTGACCGGAAGGATCGACTCGTCCTCGTGGGCCATGGCGTCGACCAGCTCGGGCAGCGCCATCTCTCCCTCGCCGATCGTGAGGGAGGCGTCGGAGCCGGAGCCCTCGAAGTAGCTGCCCCCGAAGGCCGGGGCCATGGCCATGAACACGGCCGTGGGGCTCGACAGCCCCCACCCGAGCCCGTAGGAGTCCGCGGTGGTCGTGGCGAGCGCGATTTCGCGCAGTTCCTCCCAGGTCATGGTCTCGCCGGTGGGGATGTCGACGCCGGCGGACTCCAGCGAACCGCGGTTCGCGAACACCACGTAGGACTGCATCTCGGTCGGGTACGCGATGACCTGGCCGTCGACCGTGACCGAGTCGAGGACGCCGGAGGGGATGTCGCTGCGCGCGGCCTCGGACATGTGGTCCGAGAGGTCGGCGAGGTACCCGTCGACGGCGAAGGGGACGATGCCCGCGGCCTCGTAGTGGATGATGTCGGGCGCCGCGCCGCCGTTGAACTGCGTGATGAGCTTGTCGTAGATGCCGTCCCAGCCCGCGGGGACGATCTCGACCTGCGTGTCGGGGTTGGCCTCGTTCCACGCCGCGACGATCTCCTCCGTCGCCTCGATGGCGGCGGGCTGGTCCGAGAGGGACTGGAACTCCAGGGTGACGGGGCCGCCCTCCTCCTCCCCGGAGCCGCAGGCGGTGAGGAGCAGCGCGATGGTGGTGAGGCCTGCGGCGACGGGGACGACGCGTGTCTGCATGGGTCTACCTTTCGTCAGGGGGTGCCGGTGGGCGCCGGTCGTGCGGGTCATCCCTTCACCGCGCCGGCCATGAGCCCGCCGGTGAGCTTCCTCTGCATGATCGAGAAGAAGACGATGCTCGGGATGGCGGCGAGCACCGAACCCGCGGCCAGCGGCCCGAGCGCCACCTTGCCCTCGCCGCCGATGAACATCTTGAGGGTGATGGGCAGGGTGTAGTTCTCGGGCGACTGGAGCAGCACGAGGGCGAAGAAGAACTCGTTCCACGACGAGACGAAGCTGAACATGGCCGTGGCGACGACGCCCGGGGCGAGGAGCGGCAGGATGATCAGGCGCAGCACGGTGAGGCGGTTCGCGCCGTCCATCGACCCCGCCTCCTCCAAATCCACGGGGATGCCGGACACGTAGCCCTGGAGCATCCACAGGGCGAACGGCAGCGTGTACGTGGTGTGGACGAGCGTCAGGCCGACGAGGCTGTCGGTGAGCCCGATGGTCCGCAGGATGAGGAAGAGCGGCAGGATGACGAGGATGACGGGGAACACCTGGCTCACGAGGATCCAGCCGACGCCCGCCGCGCGGACCCGCCCCTTGAGCCGTGCGAGCACGTAGGACGCGGGCAGCGCGATGAGGACGACGAGCCCCGTCGACACGAGGGCGACGAACACGCTGTTCCACGCGGACCGGACCAGGCCCTGGCGGGCCAGGGCCTGGGCGTAGTTGTCCCAGTGCCATTCCCGCGGCAGCAGGCTCACGGTGAGCGAGTTGAGCTCGCCCGACGACTTGACCGAGGCCGAGACCAGCCACAGCAGCGGGAAGCCGAGGAAGAGGATGTAGAACGCGAGGGCGGCGTACTGGGCGGGACGAACGAGGGAGCGCACGGGTCAGCCCACCTTGCCTTCGCGGTCGTCGCGGAACTGGGCGCGCAGGTAGAACGCCAGGAGGAGCACGACGACGATGACGAGCACCATGCCCATGGCCGCGGCGTAGCCGATGTTGCGGTTCTTGAACGCCTCCAGGTACGTGAACAGCATCGGCAGCATCGTGCGACCGCCCGGACCGCCCTCCGTGAGGACGTACACCAGCGAGAACGAGTTGAAGTTCCAGATGAAGTTCAGCGACGTGATCGAGGCGACGATCGGGCGCAGGCTCGGCAGGGTCACGCTGGTGAACCTGCGCCACGCGCCCGCGCCGTCCATGGCCGCGGCCTCGTGGAGCTCGGACGGGATCTGCTGCAGTCCGGCCAGGAGGGTCACGGTGGTCTGCGGCATGCCCACCCAGACGCCGACGACGATGACGGCGGGCAGCGCGGTCGAGAAGTCGGCGAGCCAGTTGACGTCGTCGGGCAGGCCGAGGGCGCCGAGGGAGGCGTTGAGCGGCCCGGCGTTGGGCGAGTAGATCATCTGCCACATGATCGCCACGACGACCGGCGGCATCGCCCACGGGATGAGGGCCAGGACGCGCGTGAGGCCCTGGAGCCGGAGGCCGGAGTCCAGCAGGAGCGCCAGGCCCATCGCGGCCACGAGCTGGAGCACCGTCACCGAGACGGCCCAGACCATGCCGATGCGGAACGACTCCCAGAAGTAGCCGTTGTCGAGGAGCCGTACGAAGTTGTCGGCGCCGACGAACGCGTAGTCGGGGCTGCGCACGAGGCGCGCGTCGGTGAACGCCAGCGCGACACCCATGAGCAGCGGCGCCACGCTGAGCACGAGGATGGGCAACAGGGAGGGCATGACCAGCGCGATCGCCTCGCGGCGCCGCGCGCGGCCCATCCCGCCGGGCTGCGGCCGGGCCCCCCGCCCGCGGCGGGGCGGCGCCGCGCCCCGCGCGGAGGAGGGCGCCGTCATACGGCGCCTCCGTGGACGGCGCCGGAGCGCGGCCGCGGCAGCACGGTCGTGGACTCCCGGACGACGAGGCGGGGTCCGACCGAGGTCTCCTGCGTCCGGTCGGCGTCCCCGTCGACCAGGCGCAGGACGATGCCGGCCGCGGCGCGTCCGCGCTCGGCCGAGCCGAGCGACACGCTGGTGAGGCTGGGCTGGAAGACGCGGCCCAGCTCGGTGTCGTCCATGCCCGTCACCGCGACGTCCTCGGGGACGGACAGGCCGCGTTCGCGGGCGGCGCGGATGGCGCCGATGGCGAGGAGGTCGTTCGCGGCCACGACCGCGTCCAGTTGCCTGCCGCCGTCGGGGACCGCGGCGAGGAGCCGGTGCGCGGCGGCCATGCCCGCGGCGACCGTGAAGTCCTCGGCGAGGGCGACGTCCACGCGCTCCGCCGCGAACCCGGGGGCGGAGACGGCGTCGTCGAACCCGCGCTTGCGCGCCTCGCCGGGGGTCGTGTCGAGGGGGCCGTTGAGGAAGCCGATCCTGCGGCGGCCGACCTCCAGGAGGTGCCGGACGGCCTGGCCCACCCCGCCGGCGGAGTCCGTGGACACCGAGTCGATGCCGTGCGCTCCGAGGGGGCGCCCGATGACCACCACGGGTACCGGCGCACGGCGGATGGCGTGCACCAGGCCCTCGTCGGTGCGCAGCGGGCTGACGATCATTCCGTCGACGAACCCGCTGCCCAGGCTGCGCACGAGCTCCGTGGTCGACGCCGTGGTGTCGCCCGTGGTCATGACGACGACGCGGTACCCGTGCGGGGCCAGGACCTCGTGGATGGCGGTCATCATCTCGACGTAGACGGGGTTGCCGATGTCCGCGACGGCGAAGGCGATCTGGAAGGTCCGCCTCAGCCTCAGCGACCGGCCGGTCACGTCCGGGCTGTAGCCGAGTTCGGCCGCCGCGGCGCGTACGCGCTCGACCATCGCCACGCTGGCACCGCTCCCGTGCAGGGCGCGGGAGGTCGATGCGAGCGAGACCCCTGCCCGTTCCGCCACCTGGATGAGGGTGGCGCGTGATGACGACATCGCGGCTCCAGTCACACTGTGCTCCGAAGAAACGTGGAAACGTTTCCAAGGCCGCCATGAAATACACCGGACATCTCCTGGAAACGTTTCCGGAAAATACCGTGACCCAGTTCACCCTGTCAACCGGGAGCGGGACGCTCCCCCGCGACTCGGGACGGAAAAGGCCGCCGCCGCGCCCCGGCCGGGCGCGGCGGCGGTCCCTCACACCGTCGGCCCGGCCGTCAGTCCGCGCGGCCGACCACGAAGACCGGGATGACCCGGTCGGTCTTGCGCTGGTAGTCGGCGTAGGCGGGGTAGGCCGCGACGGCCCGCTCCCACCACTCCTCGCGCTCCGCGCCCCCGACCTCGCGCACGCGGGCCGCGAAGGGGGCGGGACCGTCCTGGAGGGTGACGGCGTCGGGGTTCTCGCGGAGGTTGTGCACCCACTTGGGGTCCTCCGGGGCCCCGCCCTGGGAGCCCACGAGCGCGTAGCGCCCCTCGTGCTCCACGCGCATGAGGGCGATCTTGCGGATCTTCCCGGTCTTCCTCCCGCGCATCGTCACGATCACGACCGGCAGGCCGGTGTCCATCAGGGTGTTGCCCTCCGCGCCTCCGGTGCGCTCGTACAGGGCGACCTGTTCGCGGACCCACGCGGACGGGCTCGGTTCGTATTCGCCTTCCACGGCCATCTCCCTCTGGGCGTGTCCGCGGCCTGCGGGCGTTCCCGCCGGCCGCGAACGGTCGGAGCTCCGGCACGCGTGGCACCCGCGGCGTCCGGGTGCGACCCGGTCGCGTGCGCCACCGCCCCGTCGGCGGGCAGGACCGTACGGCCCCGCCGGAGCACCCACATGGTGCCACGGCGGCCCCGTGCGCGGAGGCGCACGGTCGCGGGGTGTCACGGAACGCCGGGCGCCCCGGCCGCTCCCCGCCGGGCCGCCTCACCCGCCGCCGAGCCCGTGCGCCGACAGGTCCGGGACGCGTCACGCCACCGCGTCCGGAGCGTTGACGAAGCCTCCGCGGCGGTGGCAACGTACCGAGCACCTGTCAGGGGACGACCGAACGGAGAACCATCGTGCACGATGACCGGCGGCTGACCGAGGCCCGGCTGCAACGGGTCCTGGGGGAACGCGTGTGGCCCGCGATCTACACCCTGTCGGCCCCCCTGGAGGTCGCACGGTGGGACGTCCCCGGGGAGCCGGTCCCCGCGGCGGAGGGGATCGCCGCGGAGTACGCGCCCGCCCGGACCGGCGACGCCTGGGGCCCCGCCTGGGGGACGACGTGGTTCCGGCTCCGGGGGCGCGTGCCCGCGGAGTGGGCGGGGCGGACGGTGGAGGCCGTCGTCGACCTCGGCTTCGACAACCGCATGCCGGGTTTCCAGTCCGAGGGGCTCGTCCACCTCCCCGACGGCACTGTCGTCAAGGGCCTCAACCCGCGCAACGCCTGGATCCCGGTCGGCGCCCCGGCCGAGGGCGGGCAGCCCGTGGAGTTCTACGTGGAGGCCGCCGCCAACCCCGTCATCCTCGGAAACCCGCCGTTCCGGCCCACGGAGCTGGGCGGGGGTCCGGGGCCGGCGGACGAGCCCCTGTACCGGCTGCTCCGCGCGGACCTGGCGGTCTTCGAGACGTCCGTGTGGGAGCTGGCCATGGACCTCGACGTGGCGGGCGGGGTCATGCGCGCCCTCGACACCGGTGACCCGCGCCGCTGGGAGTTCCTGCGTGCCCTGGAACGGACCCTCGACGCCCTCGACCTCCAGGACGTCCCGGGCACGGCCGACCGCGCGCGGGAGGTGCTGGCCCCGGCCCTGCGCTCCCCCGCGGCCGCGAGCGCCCACCGGGTGTCGGCCGTGGGCCACGCCCACATCGACTCCGCCTGGCTGTGGCCCCTGAGGGAGACCGTGCGCAAGGTCGCCCGCACCAGCGCCAACGTCGTCGCGCTCACCGAGGACCACCCGGGGTTCGTCTTCGCGATGTCCCAGGCGCAGCAGTGGGCGTGGCTCAAGGAGCACCAGCCGGACGTCTTCGCCCGGGTCCTGCGCGCGTCCCGGGCAGGACAGTTCGTGCCGGTCGGCGGCATGTGGGTGGAGTCCGACACGAACATGCCCGGCTCCGAGGCGCTGGCCCGGCAGTTCAGCTTCGGCAAGCGGTTCTTCCGCGACGAGCTGGGCGTCGACACCCAGGAGGTGTGGCTGCCGGACTCGTTCGGCTACTCCGCGGCGCTCCCCCAGCTCGTGCGGCTCTCGGGCTCCCGGTGGTTCCTCACGCAGAAGATCTCCTGGAGCCAGACCAACACGTTCCCCCACCACACGTTCTGGTGGGAGGGCATCGACGGCACCCGGGTCTTCACCCACTTCCCTCCCGTGGACACCTACAACTCCGAGCTCACCGGCTCGGAGCTGGCGCACGCCTCCGCCAACTTCCGGGACAAGGGGGGCGCTTCGCGGTCCCTGGTGCCCTTCGGGCACGGCGACGGCGGCGGGGGCCCCACCCGGGAGATGCTGGCGCGTGCCGACCGGCTGGGCGACCTGGAGGGGTCTCCCCGGGTGGACGTCGAACACCCCGCGGAGTTCTTCGCCAAGGCGCAGGCGGAGTACCCCGACGCCCCGGTCTGGCTGGGCGAGCTGTACCTGGAGTTCCACCGCGGCACCTACACGAGCCAGGCGGCCACCAAGCAGGGCAACCGCCGGTCCGAGCACCTGCTGCGCGAGGCCGAACTGTGGGCCGCGACCGCTGCCGTGCGCACCGGCTCCCCCTACCCGTACGAGGAGCTGGAACGGGTCTGGAGGACGGTCCTGCTGAACCAGTTCCACGACATCCTCCCCGGCAGTTCGATCGGGTGGGTCCACCGCGAGGCCGCCGAGTCCTACGCGGAGGCGGCCGTCGAGCTCGACGGGATCATCGCGGCGGCCCAGGAGGCCCTCGCGGACGGCGGGGGCGCCGACGGGACGGGGGCCGGCGGCACCCTGGTCTTCAACGCCGCCCCGCACGAGCGGGACGGGGTCCCCGCGCTCGGGGCGGTCCCCGCCGCCCGTACGGGGGCGCCCGGCGCGGTCGCGGCCACCGTCAGCGCCTCGGACGGCGGCCACACCCTGGACAACGGGCTGCTGACCGTGCGCGTGGACGGCCGGGGGCTCGTCACCTCGGTCCTGGACCGGGTCGCGGAGCGCGAGGTGCTCGCTCCGGGGGCGCCGGGCAACCTGCTCCAGGTGCACCCTGACCTGCCGAACCAGTGGGACGCGTGGGACGTCGACGCGTTCTACCGCAACACCGTCGTCGACCTCACCGACGTCGACGCGATCGACGTCCCGGCCTCTCCCGCCGGGGGCGCCGCGGCGCTGCGCGTGACGCGCTCCTTCGGCGCGTCCTCGGTCGTCCAGGTCCTGTCGCTGAGCCCCGGCGCACGGCGCCTGGACGTGGAGACGGTCGTGGACTGGCACGAGCGGGAGAGGTTCCTCAAGGCGGCCTTCCCGGTCGACGTCCGGGCGGACGAGTCCTCGTCGGAGATCCAGTTCGGCCACGTGAAGCGTCCCACGCACTCGAACACCTCGTGGGAGGCGGCGAAGTTCGAGATCTGCGCGCACCGGTGGGTGCACGTCGCGGAGCCCGGCTACGGTGTGGCGCTCCTGAACGACTCCACCTACGGCCACGACGTGACACGCGCGGTGCGCCGGGACGGGGGCACCACGACCACCGTGCGCCTGTCGCTCCTGCGCGCTCCGCGGTTCCCCGACCCGGAGACGGACCAGGGCGAGCACCGCTTCCGCTACGCGCTGGCCCCGGGTGCGTCGGTGGAGGACGCGGTGCGCGAGGGCTACCGGATCAACCTGCCCGTGCGGGAGGCGCCCGGCGGCGGCGCCGTCGAACCGCTCGTGCGGGTCGACGACCCGGGTGTGGTGGTGGAGTCGGTCAAGCTCGCCGACGACCGGTCGGGCGACGTCGTCGTGCGGCTGTACGAGGCGCGGGGCGGGCGGGCGCGGGCGACGGTGGCGACGGGCTTCCCGGTCACCGGGGTCCGGGCGGTGAACCTGCTGGAGGAGGAGTACGAGGGCTCGCCCGAACTCGACGTGCGGGCCGCGGCGGACGGCGTCGGGCACGGCTCGGTGGTGTTCGGGCTCCGGCCGTTCCAGATCGTGACGCTGAGGTTCGCCCGGTAGCGCGGTCCCGTACACGGTCCGCCCGGCCCCGGCGGCCCCGCCCCGTCCGACCGCGTCCCGGGACGCGAGGCGCGGTGGAGCCGCCGGCGGGCGCCCGGCCGGGACACGTGGGGCCCGCCCGCCGCGGCCCGTCCGGGCGTCGGCGTTGTCTAGCCTGGCTCACATGCACAGCCAGAGCAGCACACCGCCCGGTACGCAGACCCTGCGGCGGGGGCTCGACGTCGTCGCCGCCGTGGCACGGGGGGCGACCGACCTGCGGGCCGTGTGCGAGAGGACGGGGATCAGCCGCAGCACCACGCACCGGCTGCTGCAGCTGCTCGTCCAGGAGGGGTACCTGCGCCGGGGGGCCGAGAGCACCTACCTGCTGGGCCCCGCGCTGATCGAGTACGGCTTCCTCGCCCTCCAGCAGAACCCGGTGCCCCTGGTGGCGCGCCCGGTGCTGGAGCGCCTCTCAGGGAGGTTCCAGGACACCGTGCACCTGGCCATCCGCGACCACGACGAGGTGCTGTATCTGGACAAGATCGCCAGCCTGCGCGGTGCGGAGACGCGTTCGCGGATCGGCTACCGGATGCCCCTGACCACCACCGGTATCGGCAAGTCCCTGATCCTGGACGAGCAGGAGGACGCCTGGGAGCGGCTCTTCGCCGCCGACCGCCGGGACGGCGGCGCGGGCGAGGAGCGGTCCCTGGACCGGTTCCTGGAGGCGATGCGCCGGTACCGCAGGCTGGGCGCCACGATGGACCTGGAGGAGAACGAGCCGGGCATCCGCTGCGTGGCGGCCCCCATCCGGGACGGGAGCTCCTCGGGGGTGGCGGCGGTCAGTATCTCCGCCACCCGCCCCTACATGCCCATGGAGCGCATGCGCGCGCTGGTCCCGGTCCTGCGCGAGGCCGCCGAGGAGATCTCCGGTCTCCTGGGGTACCCCGCGACCGGCCCCCGGGCCTGACCCCGCCGGGGCGCCGGCCCCCGTTCCGCGGGCCCACCGGCCTTCTCACCACCGGCGGCCCTCAGACCACCGGAGGCAGGGGCGCTCCCATCAGCAGCACCACGGGGAAGCCGATGAGCGCCCCGACCCGGATCCCGACCTCCACCCGGCTCCTCCCGGTGTGGAAGGCCACCGGTGAGCGCAGCATCCACCACCGCTTGCCGCGCACCGTGAACGGCCACGCCAGCGGCACGCCCGAGCGGGTCAGCCAGTCCCCCAGCACGTGCGTGAGCGCCCCCGCGAACACCACGAGGGCGATGAGCCACGCGGCGGGGCCGAAGTCCTGGACGAGCAGCGTGCAGGCCCCGAAGACGCCGGCGACCACCAGCGCAGCACGCCTGCGCCGCCGGGCCGTGCCCCACGACCTCCAGGAGCCGGCCACGGTCCCCAGCCCCAGCGCGGACATCGCGAACACCACCAGGGCCGCCCCCGCCGGCACCAGGGCGATCCCCAGCGCCACCAGCCCGAACACCAGGCACGCCGGGACGGTGTGGGTCAGGAACCGGTGTCCGCCGTCCCGGGGATCCGCCAGTTCCCTCGGGGTGGCCGTGCCCCGGTAGACGCGCCTGGACAGGTCGCGCAGGCCGGTCGCGGCCAGCTCCGTGACCCGCCCCAGGGAGCGCCCGACCGTGGAGCCCGGCTCGTCCAGGTCGGGGAGGAGCGCGGCTCCGGCCCCGACCGCCGCGCACATCAGCGTCACGAGCACGTCGGCGCCGCAGAGCACGGCGACCGCGCCGCCCGCGAGCACGCCTGTCGCGGCGTGCGAGGTACCCATCATCGAGGTCTCCGTAGGGGGTGGGGAGGACTGCCTCCCCGACCCTCTCGCGGTCATGCGACAGGGCAGTGCCGCGGGGGCCTCTTTCCGCGCCCCGCGACCGGCGGGCGACCGGCGGCCGGTGCCATGACGGCGCTGCGCGGTGCGCGGGTCCGCGACCGCGGGGCGCCGGCGCGCGGAGGGGCGGGGTTCGTCTGGTCGAGTGGGCGGCCGTCGCCGGGGCGGGGTCCCTGGCGGGGCTGATCAACGTCGTCGTGGGCCCGGGAACCCTCGTGACGTTCCCGGTCCTGCTCCTGTTCGGCTACCCGCCGCCGGTCGCGGACACCTCCAACACGATCGGGCTGGTCGGGGGCAACCTGTCGGGGACCTTCGGGTACCGCGGGGAGCTCCGGGCCACGGCCCGCCTCGCACGCCTCCTGCCGCCCGTCTCCCTCGCGGGAATCGTCGTCGCCGGCAGCGCGGCCGTCGTCGACAAGGTCTTCCTCTCCTGAACGCGACGGCCCGGCCGGTTCCGCGTGCGCGGATCCGGCCGGGCCGGGAGGGCGTCCGTCCCTCTGCCCCCCGGAGGGGGCTGCGCGGGACCGGGTTCCTCCCCCGGCCCCGCGCCCCGCCGGCCCCTCGCGGGGCCGGCCGTCAGTTGGCCATGCCTGTGGACGCGTAGCCCGAGACGAACCGGCGCTGCATGACGAGGAAGACCGCGAGCATGGGCAGCAGCATGATGAGTCCCGCCGCGGCCACCAGGGCGTGGTTCACGGTGAACCCCTGCTGGAAGGAGTACAGGGCGATCGAGACGGGCAGCGCCTCGGCGTCCTGGAGGAACGTCACCGCCAGGAGGAACTCGTTGTACGCCTGGAGCCCGGCGACCAGACCGGCCGTGAGCAGTCCCGGCCAGATGAGCGGCATCACGATCCGCACGAACACGGTGAGCTCCCCCGCTCCGTCCATGCGGGCCGCGGCCTCGTAGTCCGGTGGGATCGCGATGAGGTAGGACCGCAGGAGCAGGGTCGCGAAGGGGCTGTAGATCGCCCAGTAGATGACGATGAGGCCGAACTGGGTGTCGTACAGGCCCAGCCGCGTCCACCACGACAGCAGCGGGACGAGGAACAGCTGGATCGGCAGGGACGTCACCACGAGCAGGTACATCGTGATCGCCCCCGGCGCGGGGACGTCCAGGCGCACCATGGCGTAGGCGGCGGACCCGGCGATCAGGCACACCCCGACCGCCGTGCAGGACACGATGATCGCGCTGTTGACCAGGCCGGTGGACATGTTCGCGTTCTGCCACGCGGTGACGAAGTTGTCCCAGGCGGCGTCGGCGGGCAGGCCCATCGGGTTGGTGCTGAGCTCCGCCGGTGTCTTCAGCGCGCTGAAGACCATGACGACGATGGGACCCAGCGCGTACGCGGCCAGGATCACCAGCAGCAGGTAGGTGAGGGGGCGGCTCCGGTCCATGAGACGCGCGGCGCGTCTCGCCCGTGTCGGTCGTGCCGGCATCGAGGTCACACCTCCCATCGGAGTCGGCGGCGCAGGATGAGGTAGCCCGCGATGGTGATGGCGCTGATGATCGCCATGACGACGCCGACGGCGGAGGCGACGCCGGCCCGGGACTCGCTGAACGCCGTGCGGTACAGCAGCGTGCTGAGCATGTCCGTGGAACCCGCCGGACCGCCCTGGGTGAGGATGTAGACGAAGTCGAACACCAGGAACGACCAGATGATGGTCATCAGGAACAGGAACACCAGGGTCGGCCGGATCCCGGGCAGGGTGATGTGCCAGAACTCCCGGAACCTCCCCGCCCCGTCCAGCCGGGCCGCCTCGTACAGCGAGGGGTTGACCGACTGCATGGCGGTGAGGAAGAGCATCACCAGGAAGCCCCACCACTGCCAGTTGTTGATCATCGCGATCGCGCCCAGGGCCAGGTCCGGGTCGCCGAGCGCGTTGACGTCGCCCGCCCAGGGCACGCCGAAGGAGGCGAGGGCGGGGCCGAGGCCCGCGTCGGGGCTGAGGATCTGGCGCCACACGGCCGCCGAGACGACCGTGGCAACCACGTAGGGGATGAAGAACGCGATGCGGAACAGGGTCTGCCCGCGCCGCACCCGGCTGAGCAGGTAGGCGCCCAGCAGGCCCATGCCCATGGGCACCGTGAGGAAGAACAGCGTCCACACCAGGTTGTGGCCGAGGGCACGGTGGAAGGCCGCGTCACCGGCCAGGGCCTCGTAGTTCGCCGTACCGACGAAGTCCGGGGTGTTGATCCCGTCCCAGTCGGTGAACGAGTACGCGACCGACATCATCGCCGGGCCGGCGATGACGAGGACGTTGACGATGAGGAGCGGGGCGAGGAACAGCAGGCCCGTGAGCCTGCGGTTGGGGCCTCGCCGGCGGGCCGGGGGGCGGGGCGGCCGAGCCGCCCCGCCCGGTCCCGTGGCAACGACGGACATCGGGTCGGGTTTCCGGTTTCTCTCTACTGCGGAGTGAACGGGGTGGGCAGGCCGCCGGCGCCCAGCTCCTGCTCGAAGCTGATCTTGAGGAAGTCCGTGAACGCCGACGGGGTGATGTCACCGGTGATGACGGCGTCGAACTCGGTGTACAGCGCGGTGTTGGTCTGCGGGGGCAGGAACGTCCAGCTGGCGTAACCCAGGTTGTCCGAGGCGGGGATCTCCTCGTACAGGCGCTGGGCGCGCGGGTCGATGCCCTCGGGGAAGTCCTCGGCGGTGTAGGCGACCGGCGGCGGGTTCTCGCCCTGCTCCGCCAGGTAGCCCAGGGAGCGGGTGGTGTCGCCGACCAGGTGGTCCAGGAAGGCGGCGGCGGTGTCGGGGTCCTTGCTGTCGGAGCTGATGGACAGCGCGGTACCGATCGCCATGGGGTACACGCCCGGGTCGACGCCCTCGGCCAGGGACGGCAGGGGCGCCCAGTCCCAGTCCTGCGGGTCGTTGCCCGAGTCGGTGAAGAACGTGCCCATGGAGCTGAAGCTCCACGTGCCGCTCATGTACATGGCGACGTCGCCGTTGGCGATGCCGGTGCACATGTCGGGGTCGGTGTTGGTGAAGTAGCGCTCGGCGCCGCCGCCCCACCAGCCCTTGTCGATCTGGGACTTCATCGTCTCCAGGGCGTCGACGACGGCGTCGTCGTTCCAGTCCCGGTCGCCGGTGAGGATCTCGTAGAGGTTCTGGGGGCCCACGGCGGCGTTGAGCACGCAGCTGAGGTACCACTCGCTCTGCGCCGGGTAGCCGCTGTTGCCGGCGCCGACGGGGATGATCCCCTTGGAGTCGGCGTCCTCGCACAGGGCCTCGAACTCCGCCTTGGTCGTGGGCGGGGTCCAGCCGTTCTCCTCGAACACGGCGCGGTTGTAGTACATCACGAGCGAGCCGTAGGAGGTGGGGACGGACTGCATGGAGTCCTCCACACGGCTGAGCTGCTGGGCCCAGGGGAGGAGGCGGTCGTTCCAGCCGTACTGGTCGGCGTAGTCGTCGAGCGGGATGGTGCGGTTGCCCTGGGCGTAGCCGATCGTGGTCGTCGGGCCGGGCGAGTAGATGATGTCCGGCGCGTTGCCCGAGGAGACGGCGGTGTCGGTCTGCGACGCCAGGTTGGTGAGCTGCTTGGTGGTCATCTTGACCTGGCGCTCCGACGACTCATTGAACGTGTCGATGAAGTGCGTGCGGAAGAACTCCTCGGTCTCGGGAGTCGGGAAGGCGCCCCAGTAGTCGATGGCGGAGCTGCCTCCGCCGGAGCTGCCGCACCCGGTCAGGAGCCAGGCGCCCGCGAGGGCCCCTCCGGTGAGTCTGAAGGCGTCGCGGCGGGGAAGGTGGTAGGTCACAGGGGATCCTTTGGATCGTGCACGGTGGTCAGGTTGAATCGCGGACGATGAGTTTCTGGGGGAGAACGACCTCGCGTGCCCCCTGGGCGGGGTCCCCGGAGAGGCGGTCGAGGATCAGCCGGGCGCAGGTGCGCCCGATCTCCCGTGCCGGGTTGTGGACGGTGGTGAGCTGGGGTGACAGGAGGGTGGCCGCCTCGATGTCGTCGAATCCGGTGACGGCCACGTCCCGGGGGACGGTCAGGCCGCGCTCGCGGACGGCGTCCAGGGCGCCGACCGCGATGAGATCGTTGGCGCAGACCAGGGCCCCGGGGGCCGGGTCGAGAGCGAGCAGGGCGTGCGCCCCCTCCACCCCTCCGGCCCGGGTGAAGGGCCCGGAGACGACGAGGGACTCGTCGATCCCGAGTCCGAACTCGCGCAGAGCCCGTTCGTAGCCCGCCAGCCGGAGCCGCCCCGGTGCGGTGTCCGGGTCCCCGTTGACGAAGCCGATCCTGCGGTGCCCCCGTTCGAGCACGTGGGTGACCGCGTCCGCCATGCCGCCGGTGTCGTCCGCCCGCACGATGTCGCCGAAGCGGGGGTCGAGTTCCCCGCTCAGGCGCACCAGGGAGGCTCCGGCGTCGGTGATCGCCGCGTAGTGGCGCTCCTGGGCGGTCAACGAGGCCAGGACGACCCCGTCGACCTTGCGGTCGAGCAGGTGGCGCAGAGCGGCGTCGAGGTCCTCGGGGGTTTCCCGGACGCTGCACATCGAGATGAGGAAGCCCTTGGGCTGGAGCACGTCCTGGAGCCCGGCCGCCATCTGCGGGTAGAAGGGGTTGGTGACGTCGGAGACCACCAGCGCCACGGCCTCGCTGCGCCCCGTTCGCAGACCGCGCGCCGAGGGATCGGGGCGGTAGCCCAGCTCCCGGACGACCTCGAGCACCTTCGCCTTGGTCCTGTCGCTGACGGGACGGCGCCCGCTCAGCACATGGGAGACGGTTGTGATGCTCACACCCGCACGCGCCGCGACGTCGGCGATGCCGGCCCTGTTCTCCTTGGTCATCTCTCTCGATTCACCTCGTATGCAAAACGTATTGCAAAAGGGTAGGGTTCATAGTGGCCAAGAGCGGTGCGCAGTGTCAAGACGAGTCTCCCCCACCCCCATTCAGCAGGCGGTACACGGCAGATCGTGTCGAACGGCTGTGCCCAAAACGAAGTGAGAGGATGCCGATGGTGACTCGTGATCGGTGCCGTGGGGCCCTGGTGGGCCTGGCGGTCGGCGACGCCCTGGGGGCACCCACCGAAGGCATGACCCCCGATGCCATCCGTGCAGCCCACGGACGTGTGGTGGACTTCCTCGAGGAGGACGCCGCCGGCACCGACGACACCGAGTACGCCGTCCTGTGCGCGCAGGGGCTGCTCGCGCACGGACACGACCTCACCGGCGACCGCGTCGCCGAGGTGTGGCGGACAGCACTCCTCGCCCAGACCGAGGGCTTCCACGGCGCCGGCTTCAGCGAGATGGTGGCCATCGCCAACCTGCGCGCCGGCCTGCGACCCCCGGTCAGCGGCAGCGACAGCTACGAGTCGTGGAGCGACGGCGCGGCCATGCGCATCGCACCCGTCGGGATCCTCTGCGCGGGCGACCCGGACGAGGCGGCCCGGCTGGCGTACGAGGACGCCGTCGTCAGCCATGACGCCGACGGCATCCACGGCGCACAGGCCGTCGCCGCCGCCGTGGCGCGCGCCCTGGTGGCCGAGGGGCCCGACGAGGTCGTGGCCGCCGGGCTCGCGGCCATGCCCGCGGACTCCTGGACCGGGCGCCTCACGCGGCGGGCCCTGGCGATCGCCGGGGACGCACCCGACACCGACGCGGCCGAGCGGGAGCTGTACGCGCAGATCCCGCTGTTCCACTACCCGTGGCCCGACACGGCCCCCGAGGCGGTGGCCCTGGCCTTCGGCCTCTTCGCCGCCGCCCGCGGCGAGTTCGTCCCCACCGTGCTCGCCGGGGTCAACATCGGGCGCGACTCCGACACCATCGCCGCGATGGCCGGGGCGATGGCGGGCGCGCTGCACGGCGCCGCGGTCATCCCCCCGGCCTGGCGGGAGCAGGTGACGAGCGTCTCCGGGCGCTGCGTCACGGTCACCGCCGGAACGAACCTCATCGAACTCGCCGACGCCCTGCACGCCGCGGGGCACCGCCACCAGGAGGTGGACCTTGCGCTCTGAGACCGCGCGCGGCGCCCTGCTCGGGCTCGCCATGGGCGACGCCCTGGGGCTGCCCGCCCAGTTCCACCGACGGGTCCGCTCCGGTTGGGGGCGGGACATCCTGTGGCAGAAGAACGCCGAACTCGACCGCCAGCGCGTCTCGCGCCCGCTCCTGCCGTTCGCCCTGACCGGTGACGAGGGCAGCCCGCTGTCCGGCACCGACGACGCCGAGACCGCGGCGACGGCTGCCCTGGTGCTGCTGGAGGCGGAGGGCCACGACACCGCGTCGCTGTTCGCGCGGTGGCGGGCCCACTACGCGGACACCGAGGGCGTGTGGTGCGGCGTCGCCGAGCGCGGCGCGGTCGTCCACGCGCTGCGGGGAGAGGTCCCCCCGACCACCGGCACCGACAACCCCGTGCACTGGGACGACGCCGCGGTCCCGGCGGCCGTGGTGATCGGCCTGTTCCACTCGGGGGACACGGAGGCCGCGACCCGCCTCGCGGGGGACTACGCGAGCATCACCCATGCCAGGGACGGGCTGTGGGCGGCCCGCGCCATGGCCCACGCCGTGGCGTCGCTGGCCGCGGGCGCCCCGCTGGCGATCGCGCTGGAGGGCGCCCGCCGGACCGTGCCCGCGGACAGCTGGCTCGGACGCGGGCTGGCCCGCGCCGACGCGCTGGCCTCGGGCGCCACGGACGCCTTCACGGCGGTGCCCGACCTGGTGGACGCGTTCGGACGGTCGCGGTACAGCCACGGGGGCGTGGCCCCCGAGACGCTGCCTGCGGCGTTCGCGATCACCCGTCTGGTCGACGGGGACCTCGCGGCGGGGCTCCAGGCGGCGGCGCTCCTGCCCCGCCAGGCCGACAGCATGCCCGCGATGGTCGGCGCCCTGTGCGGAGCGGTCGGCGGAGAGCGCTCCGTCCCGGCGTCCTGGCGCGAACGCGTCGACCGGCTCGACGGCGTGCTCCTGCCCCGGGTCGCCGGCCTGCGGCTGACCGAACTGGCCGACCGCCTGGTCGCCGCGGAGTCGGGCGCCGTCCGGTGAGGTGAGCGCTTCGGACCAAGGAGCCGCGTGGGGCGGGACCGCCGCCCCACGCGGCTCCTGCGTTTCTCCGGGCAGTCGAGCGGACGCACAGGCCGGCGCCGCGGCCCCGGTGCGGGCGGCCCGCACCGCGCGGAGGACGCCGGTGGTGCGCACCGCGCCGCGTCGCGGAGGACCGCAGGGGTCCGGTCCCCCCGACTCTCGGCCATCGGCCTCGAAGGTGCTCCGTGCGGCGCGGCGCCGCCCGGCAGACCCCTCAGCGGCCCCCGACCGCGGGGACCGGTTCCGTCCCGGCGGCCGTGTCGTCCCCCTCGGCGATACGGGCGGCGTTGAGAACCGCCCCGAGCAGACCCGGCATCCGCACCTCCAGGTCCTCGGTGCGCAGACGGCTCATCCGTGACGTGCCCTCGTAGTACTGGCGGATGATCCCGGCCTCACGCAGCACACGGAAGTGGTGTGTGGACGTGGACTTGCTCACCGGGAGCGCGAAGGCGATGCAGGCCATGTCGTCATGGCCGTCGGACAGCTCGCGCACGATGCGCAGCCGTATCGGGTCCGCCAGGGCGTGCAGGACCGCGTCCACGCGGATCTCCCCCGCCTGCGGGTGCTCCAGCCGGCGCCCCGTCCTCTTCACACCTGCCGTGTCGGCCACAGGACCGCCCTCCTCGTTGAGACGCCACCCACAAAATACGAGAACCATCGTAGTTTGACAATCATCGTAATACGATGCTTATCGTATGAGGAAGCGGTCCACGCGTGACCGACACCCGACCCCGGCACGACCGGTGTCCCACCCCACCCCATGGGAAGGACCGACTGTGAGCACGTTGTTCACGCCTCTCAAGCTGAGGTCCCTGGAGATCCCCAACCGCGTGTGGATGTCCCCGATGTGCATGTACTCCGCACAGTCCCAGGGCCCCGAGGCCGGGGTGCCGACCGACTTCCACCTGGCCCACCTGGCCGACCGGGCCGCGGGCGGCCTGGGCATGGTGATGGTCGAGGCGACCGGTGTGCGCCCGGACGGGCGGATCAGCCCCTGGGACCTCGGCCTGTGGAACGACGCCCAGCAGCAGGCGTTCGCGCGGATCACCGCCGCCGTCCGCGCCCACGGCTCGGTTCCCGCCATCCAGCTCGCACACGCCGGACGCAAGGCCTCGGTCGACAAGCCCTGGCTCGGCAACCGGCCCGTCGCGCCCGCCGACGGCGGATGGACCACGGTCGGCCCCAGCGCCGAGCCCTTCCACGACCACCCCGCCCCGGCCGCGCTGACCGTGGAGGAGATCGGGCAGCTCGTGCGCGACTTCGCCGCCTCTGCCGAGCGGGCCCTGGCCGCCGGGTTCGAGGTGGTGGAGGTGCACGGAGCCCACGGCTACCTGCTCAACTCCTTCCTCTCCCCCGCGGCCAACCGGCGCACCGACGCCTACGGCGGCACCGTCGAGAACCGCATGCGGTTCCCGCTGGAGGTCGTCGAGGCGGTGCGGGCGGTCTGGCCCGAGCACCTGCCGGTGCTCTTCCGCACCTCCGCCACGGACTGGCTCTCGGAGAACGCCGAGGACCCGCGCGAGGGGTGGACCGGCGAGGACACGGTGCGCCTGGCCAAGGAGCTCCAGGCCCGGGGCGTGGACCTGCTCGACGTGTCCACCGGCGGCATGGTCCACGACGCCTCCATCCCCGCCGCGCCCGACTACCAGGTCCCCTTCGCCGAACAGGTGCGCCAGGAGACCGGCCTGCCCACCGCGGCGGTCGGCCTGATCCTGGAGCCCGCCCAGGCGGAGGAGATCGTCTCCTCGGGCCGCGCCGACGCGGTGTTCCTGGGGCGCCAGCTCCTGCGCGAGCCCTACTGGGCGCACCGCGCGGCCGAGGAACTGGGCGCCGGCTCCCGCTGGCCCGACCAGTACGGCTACGCCGTCGCCCGCCGGGGCTGAACGCGCACTCACGGACCGGTCCGTGACCGCGGCCCCGCAGGCCGCGGTCACGGGCCGGTCCGAGGTCCCGCCGCCCCCGTACGGGGGCCCGTTCAGGGCGCGACGAGCGCCTTGAGCGACTCGCGGGAGTCCATGGCCCGGTAGCCGTCGGCGACGTGCTCCAGGTCGACCGTCATGTCGAAGACCCGGCCCGGGTCGATGCGGCCCTCCAGCACGTCGGGCAGGACCTGGTCGATGTAGGCCCGCACCGGGGCGGGGCCGCCGTTGAGGGTGGCGTTCCTGCCGAACAGGGAGCCGAACCCGATCGGGGCCTCCTCGTACTGCGGGACCCCGACCCGGGAGATGACGCCGCCGGGACGCAGCACGCCGTGGGCCGTCTCGTAGGCGGGTCTGTGGCCGACCGCCTCCAGGACCACGTGGGAGCCCTTCCCCCCGGTCAGCTCCATGACCCTGGCCAGGCCCTCCTCGCCCCGCTCCGGGACCACGTCGGTGGCCCCCCACTCGCGTCCCAGGTCGGTGCGGCTCCTGTGGCGGCCCATGAGGATGATGCGCTCGGCCCCCCTCTGCCGGGCCGCGAGCACCGCGGACAGCCCCACGGCTCCGTCGCCGATCACCGTGACCGTCTGGCCGGCGCGGACGCGTGCCATGTGGGCGGCGTGGTAGCCGGTGAGGTAGACGTCCGACAGGGTCAGCAGCGACGGCAGCAGGTCCGAGTCGACCGAGACCGGGACCCTGATGAGGCTGCCGTCGGCCTGGGGCACCCGCAGCGCCTCGGCCTGCGCGCCTCCCACGCCGCCGGCCCCGTACCAGCCCCCGTTGACGCAGGAGGTCTGGAAGCCCTCGCGGCAGAACTCGCAGGTGTTGTCCTGGAAGGCGAAGGTGCCGATGACGAAGTCGCCCTTCCTCACGGTCCTCACGTCGGACCCGGGATCCTCGACCACCCCGAGGAACTCGTGGCCCATCGGAGCGCCCTCGGACGAGGCCTGCATGCCGTGGTAGGGGTGCAGGTCCGAACCGCACACACAGGCGCGCACCACGCGCACGATCGCGTCGGTGGGCGCCTGGATCGTCGGGTCGGGTACCTCCTCCACCCGCACGTCGCCGGCGCCGTACATGAACGTTGCCCTCATCGGTTCTCCATCCGTCGAGCCGTTGCGGGGGCGGACACCCGCCGATCGGGCACACCTCCCACCCCTCCAGGCAACCCGTTCAACGCCTCTGACGGGAGTCACTGTCGTTCCGGGTACTGGCGCAACCCCCTCGCCTGCGGAAGACGGGGCGTGCGGGCGCCCGTCCGGCGCGGAGGCGGGGCGGAGAGCGGACCGGAGCGGGGCGAGCGGCACATGCCCGCGTCCGTCGGCGCGGGTTCCCCCGGCCTGCCCCGCGTCCCGCGTCCCGCGTTGAGCCGGCCGTGCGGGGGCGGCGGCGCCGGGTCAGGGGCCCGCGGCGGCGGTCGGACGACCCGGGGTCACTCGAACTGTTCGCGGTGGGACAGCCTGACCTCTTCGGTGTCCATCGACGACTGCATCCTGCGCAGCACGACGTCGTCGATGCGGCGTTCGTCGCGCAGCCGGATCACGGTGGCCCGCTTGCGCGCCAGCAGGGCCAGGCGCAGGGCGGTGTACTGCTCCTCCCTGCTCCGGATCCGGTCGGTCCGCGAGGCGTCGGCGTCCTCGCGCAGCGTCTCCAGGTGCTCCCGGTACTCCTCCTCCAGACGGGAGGCGACGGCCGGGTCGGTGCCCAGGGCGGACACCACCTCCGGCAGGGCCCGCAGCGCCTCATCGAGCGCGGTCCTCTGCGCGAACCGCCGCTCCCGCTCCACGTCGGAGTCGTCGGGGAGGCCCGCCCACGCGATCAGCGGGGGCAGGAGCAGACCCTGGACCACCAGGGTCGCCAGGATGACCCCGGTGGTGGTGAACACGATCAGGTCGCGTTCGGGGAAGGGTGCGCCGGAGGCGACGGTGTGCGGGACCGCCAGGGCGACCGCCAACGACACCGCGCCGCGGAAGCCCGCCATGGCGTTGACGAGGCGGGAGGGGAGCCCCGGCCCCCCGTCCGGCCGCAGCGACCGGGGCAGCAGCGCCACGAGCACGGGCGGGCCCAGGACGAAGGCGCACCGCACCGCGAGGACGAGCACGGACACGAGTGCGACCAGCGCGAGGGCCTGGGCCAGTGCCAGGCTGGTGAGCCCGCGCACGGCCGTGTGGACCTCCAGGCCGACCAGGACGAACAGCGACCCGTTGATGAGGAAGACCGCCAGGGACCAGGACGCCTCCGTCTGGCGGCGCGACTGCGGGCGCCCGACGGTCGGCCCGGCCTGGCTCATGATGAGACCGGCCACCACCACCGCCAGCACACCGGAGGCCCCCACGCTCTCCGCCAGGAGGAAGGCGGTGAAGGGGGTGAGCAGGATGACGACGTTCTGCATCAGGGCGTTCTCGATGCGGCGGCGCACCGCGGCCCAGAACAGGGCGGTGACCGTGCCCGCCACGACTCCGCCGCAGTAGGAGAGCAGGAACAGCCAGCCGACGTGCGGAGCGCTCAGGGACACCTCGCCCACGGTGACGCCGACCGCCACTCCGTAGACCACCAGGGCGGTGCCGTCGTTGACGAGGCCCTCGGCACGCAGGACGGTGATGTCACGCCGTGGAAGGAGGCGGGCCACGGTGGACACCGCGGTGGCGTCGGTGGGGGCGACGGCGGCCCCGAGCACCCACGCCGCGCCCCAGGGCAGCCCCCACTGGTGGGCGAGGACGGCCACGGCCGCGGCCGTGGCGATGACGAGCAGCGTGCTCATCACGGCGATGCCGGTGATGTTCTTGCGGATCTCGCGCAATGACGTGGACAGGCTCTCCCAGTACAGCAGCAGGGGCAGGAAGATCAGGAGCATCACCTCCGGGGGCAGCTGTACCTCGTGCAGGGCGGGGACGAATCCCAGCAGGACACCGCTGCCCAGCAGCAGGGCCGGAGCGGGCAGCCTCGACCGGCCCGCCAGCGCGGTGCAGACCAGGATGGCGGTTCCCAGCAGTACGACGAGTACGAGACCGAGCAGGAGAGACCTCCGTCGACGTCATTGCGTGCCTCGCGGCCGTGGCGCGGCGCCCGTCACCGCCGACCGCCTCGGGTCGGCGGTGGGGACCGCCCCGCGCCCCGGCGGCCGGGTTCAGGCCGGGGCGCGCAGGAGCCTGGTGGTGGTGGAGCGGGCGGGCGTGCCCGTGATCCGCTCGACGGCGGAGGAGGACGCCCCGTACTTGGAGCGGTAGGCGGAGTCGATGCGGTCGTCGAGGGCGTGGTCGGCGTCCTCGAAGACCACGTCGGCCTCCACGCCTCCGGCGCTGACATGCCCCGCGAGGCGGTCCCGGGTGCCCCGGTACCAGGAGGACCCCGGCCCGTTGACGGACCGGACGTAGAGGTCGTCGCCCTCGCGCACCACCCAGATCGTCCGGGGCCTGCGCAGTCTCCCCCCGTCGTCCAGGGACGTGATCCGCATCTCCCCCGCATCGCCGATCCTGCTCAGTTCGGCATCGCTCCACGCGCTCATCCGTGTCCTCCCCCGATCCGTGGCACGGTCGGAGCCTCCCCCACCGGCCCACGCAGGGAAGCCGCCCAACACGGACCTTTGCCCAGGGCGGAGGAGGTCGTGCCCGCACCTTGGCCCGCCACCCCGGGGCGAACACGGCCTCCGGGAAGCGGTGGCGCGGCCCTCCGCCCGCGCGCACCGCGACGCGGCGCCCCTGGGCGCCCCCCGAGGGCGCACCGGTGCCGCCCACGGACAGGGCTTCCCTGGCCGGACCGCGGGTCCGGCGCCGGACCCGGCGCCGGTCGGCGTCGTACCCCCTGGCTACGGTGGCGCCATGCCGACCTTCCAGGACTTCAACTTCAAGCTGCTCGTCATCGACAGGCTCATGTACGACGACGAGACCCTCTCCCCTCCGTTCAACCTCTCCACGCACCTCAGGGGGCTGGGCATCACCGAGTCCGCCTACGACTACGCCCGCAGGACCGGGAAGGAGTACGCGGTCCTGGACGAGGCGCGCGCGTACTTCGAGGCGCTGGAGATCGGTGAGGACCAGCTCGCCACCGTGGACACGATCCTGTTCGACGGCGGGAACCGGGTGTTCATGGAGTGCGCGCCGATCTGGGACGGCGAGGACGACCTGTTCGACGTCCGCTCCCTGGACGACCTCGCCCTGGTGCCGAACCTGCGGAGCTTCCAGAACGCCGAGGACCTCTTCTACCGGCAGCCCGAGATGCTGGAGCTCCTCGCCTCCCGGGGGATCGCGACCGACTAGGTCGTGTTTTTTGAACCCTTCCGGGCTCGCGTCCACCAGGCTTCCTCTCGCTGCGCCTCTGCGCTCGTGAAGCACAACCAGGCTGAACGTCGCACATCGTCTTGCGAGAGATCGCCTGGACGGCCGCTCGCCGACCCGGAAAGCTCCTAAAAAACACTCCTAGGCGAGAAGGGCCTGCGCTGGGGAGGCCGACCGCTACCCATCGCAGCGTGAACACACCCAGGTGAACGATTTCGGCCACAGCACCAGGTATCGACGCCGCGCTGGAAGTGCTCACCGGCCCCCTCAGCAGCAGGGCCGAGGTGACCTGTGCGACACCCCACCGACTGGACCCGGACGACAAGGACGCCACCGCCCGACGCATCGCCCATCTCCTGGGGAAGGGCGCCGCGGAGCCGGCCTGCATCCTGGCGTCGTGCGCCCCCACTCACGAGGACGCCACAGAGCAGAGGCGCGCACTTCGGGTGGGGCGCTCGTGACCGTAGGAAAGCTCGCACCCGCGCACTTGGTCAAGGGGGTGTAGGTGCGGGCTTTCCGGTCACACCTGCCAGGAAACCCGGGGGGCAGTTCAGCTCGGAAGGTCCACGATCAATCCTTCCGCCGGATAGCTGGGCGGAGCATCGTTTCGGCAGCTCGGTCCGGACCAGGACACCAGCTGATCGTCGGCGACGACGGAGTAGTCCCCCAGGAGACAGGGTGCGGCATCGTTGTCGGCTTGGTAGGCGGTGAGTTGTCCCGTGTCAGTGTCGTAGGCCCCGATCGATCCCGCGCGGACCGATACGAGGTTGCCCTGGATCCATTCGAGGAGCACCGATTCTGCAGGGCTTCCCTGGTTCCCGGAAGCCTGGAGGTGGAGAGATGCGTCCTCGTACGCCAGATTCCAGGATGTGTCATCCTCCGCAAGGGAGTAGACGAAAGAAGGGGAGGTCGCGCCGCGGGAGGAAACCAGCCAAAGTTCCCCCCGCTCGGAGCTGACAAGAGAAGCCCTGTCCCATGGGCCTTCCTGGATTCCCCGCGCTGGTAGAGGACGATACGTATCCGAGCCAGGAAATACCGCTTCGAAGCTCAGCTCTCCTTCCTCGCCGATGCCGACGAGAGCAACTTCTCCTGTTTCCATCAGGGCGCCGTCCACGACTGGAAACCTCGTATCACCCCGAGTCCACGCCTCGGTGTCGTGATCATAGACATGGACCGCTTCCGCAGACAGAATCACAGCACTGTTGTCGATCGCGAAATGGTCGACGACGTTGGTTCCGATGCCGGACGACGGGGCGGCCCGCCAGGTGTCAGAAGACGGGGAATAGATCATGCTGTCGGACACATCTCCCGACGCGCTCTGCCCCTGGGTGACCAACATGCCCTCTTCGGTCCATACGGCGGTGTGCCCGTAGCGGCTCGTGAAACCCGAGGGTGCCGCGATGGGGCGCCACGTTTGTGTTGTGGGGTCGTAGGCCGCGCCATCAGCGAGATCGTTTCCGGCTCTCCCTCCCCAGACGATGACTTCTTCCCCTGTCCATACGATGGAATGTCCCTCGCGTCCCTGGATCGGGGCTTCGTCGACGAGCTCCCATGATGCCTGCTGTGGAGATGGGACTGTGGAACAGGCAGTGATCAGGAAGAGAGAGGCCAGGAGGCTCGAGTATTCTTTTCTTCTTTTCATTTTCGCCGATTTCGAAAGGGAAAATAGAGAGGACTCCCGAACTCGGGAGCCCTTCCGCTTCACTATATGTGTGAGATGCCTACCACGGAACCCAGCCGAGATCCGTCCACAGGGTGAAGTCCTTTCGAGTCGTTCCTTGGGGGCCTCGGTAGTTGACCTCGGCCCACGCGTAGTCGGACAGCCTCGGGACCACCGCGGTGTTGTCGGCCTCGAAGAGCATGCCGTAGTCCAGCGTCTTCTGCCTCCGCACTTCGCCCTCGAAGATCTGGCCCAGCTTTCCCTGATTCGGAATGGCGTCGATCCACGGGTCCTGGCAGTCGTTGATCGGGAAGGTGAGTCCGGTGCCGCCGGCGCCGATCGTCACCGATGTGCCGGGGGTGCACGAGCTTTCCGGAGAGATCGGGGCCCGGTCCACCATGAAGTCGAGGACGTCACACGCCCGAGGGGCCGAGGACGCCCTGACCCGAGCTGAAGTGTGCGGACTTCCGCACACCCCTCCCACCACGGCCCGCCCCCTCCCTGGGGCGGGCCGTCGGCGTTCCCCCGTCCCCCGTCCCACCGCCGCTGCACCGTCCCGACACCCCCGACGACCGCGCCCGGCCCCCCGGGAGGACGGGTCCGGGTGCGACCCGTGTAGAATTCGACAATGAAAATCGTTTTCAAAACAGGGAGAGGTCTGCCCATGGAGGGGAGAACCCGATGCGCGTGGTACTGATCTCCGGCCTTCACCGGTCGGCACGCCGAACAACCTCGGACGACCTGCTCGCCGCCTCGCCCGGATCCGTGGTGGTCCACCACGACCTCGGGGAGATCGGTGAGGGCACGGTCCACCGGGTCACCAGGGACGGCTCCGGCCGGGCCGACCGCCGCGAGGTGCACCTCGTCCACGCCTGCGCCTCCTGCACGCTGCGCGAGGACCTCCTGCCCCTCCTCGTCCGGATGGCGGAGGAGGGGCTCCACGACCTCTGCGTCGTGGAGGCCTGGGACGGCGTGGAACCGCGGCTGATCGCCGAGTCCGTCGCGGCGGAGCCCTCGCTCACCCTGGCCTGCGTCGTCACCGCCGTGGACAGCGACCTCCTCCTGGACGACCTGACCAGCGCCGACGAACTCGGCGACCGGGGCCTGGACATCGCACGGGACGACGAGCGCACGGTCACCGAGGTCCTCGTCCGCCAGATCGAGTACCCCTCGGTCGTGGTGCTGCACGGCTCCTCGGAGCGCGCGGAGGCCCGGGCCCTCCTCGAACAGCTCAACCCCGGGGCGGTGGTCGTACCACCGGGCGCGCACCTGGAGGAGTTCGCCCACGGCCTGTTCGACCCCGGGTCGGCCCACGCCCGCCTGAACCCGGTCTGGGCCCAGTACGGGGACCGCGCGGACGGCCGGGTCCGCACCGTCACGTGGACGCGCACACGGCCGCTGCACCCCCAGCGGCTGGCCGACGCCCTGGAGACCGTCGTGTCCATGGGGCTGCGCGGCCGGGGGCGCTTCTGGCTCGCCAGCCGGCCGGACAGCCTCCTCGTCTGGGACTCCCACAACGAACTCCTCATGGTGGAGAACGGCGGCCCCTGGATGGACGCGCTGCCCGGTGCCGCCCTGGACCTGGTGTCCGAGGCCCGCCGCGCCTCAGCCCTCCTGGACTGGGAGCCGGACATCGGCGACCGCCGGCAGCACCTCGCCTTCACCGGGATCGACCTGGACGGCGACGCCCTCGTCGAGATCCTGGACTCCTGCCTGGTCACCGACGAGGAGACCCTCCAGGACCACACGACCGACCCCTTCGCCGAGTTCTCGGAGAGGTAGCCATGCCCGACCGCACAGAGCGCCGCGCGACCAGGCGCGGCCCCGCCCGCACGTCCGCCAACCCGCTGGGCGACCAGGACTTCGTCGACTACAAGGACGTCGCCCTGCTCCGCACGTTCGTCTCCGACAAGGGCAAGATCCGCAGCCGCCGGGTCACCCGGGTCACCGCCCGCCAGCAGAGGCTGGTGGCCTCCGCGATCGCGAACGCGCGCGAGATGGCCCTGCTCCCCTACCCCTCCACCCTCCGTGCCGGACGACCCTGAACAGGTTCCGGCGACCGCACCACCACGATGAGAGGACCGACCATGTCCCGTGTATGCCAGGTGACGGGCAAGGCGCCCGCCTTCGGCAACGCCGTCTCCCACTCCCACCGGCGCACCAGGCGCAGGTTCGACCCCAACATCCAGTCCAAGCGCTACTGGCTGCCCGACGAGCGGCGGTTCGTCACGCTCCGGGTGAGCGCGAAGGGCATGAAGGTGATCGACGCGCGGGGGATCGAGCGCGTGGTCGCCGACATCCGCGCCCGGGGAGGCAGGGTCTGAGATGGCCAAGAAGAGCAAGATCGCCCGCAACGAGCAGCGCAGGGCCGTCGTCGCCCGCTACGCCGAGCGCAGGGCCGAACTCACACGCCTGATCAGGAGCCCGCACACCGGGAGCGAGGAGCGCGCGGCGGCGTCGGCCGAACTCAGGCGCCAGCCCCGCGACGCCAGCGCCACCCGGGTCCGCAACCGGGACGCCGTCGACGGCCGCCCCCGCGGCCACCTGAGGCGCTTCGGCCTGTCCCGCATCCGCTTCCGGGAGATGGCCCACCGGGGGGAGCTGCCGGGAGTCACCAAGTCCAGCTGGTAGGGACGCTCTCCGTCGGGGTGCGGCGGAGTGCCGGACGCTCCGCCGCACCCCGTGCTCCCGGCACCGGCTCGGAAGCCCCCGCCTCCGGGCCGGTGTACCCGCCCCGGGCTCCGGTGCGCACCGCGCGGGCGGGGAGCACGCCGGAACCGGACCGGCGGCCGGGAACCGGGGCGCCCCCGCGGACGACAACAGAGGGGATCACCCTTCACCGGGCACGAGGTCCCGGTGCGTCGCCGTGAGGAGAACGAACACGTGGAACGCCAACCCGACGAGTCGGCAGCGGACCGGGCCCGGCCGGGACGCCGCGGCGCCTGGGCGGCCCTGCGCCCCCTGGTCCTGCGCCTGCACTTCTACGCCGGGGTCTTCGTCGCCCCCTTCATCCTGGTCGCCGCCGTCTCGGGGCTCCTGTACGTGTGGACGCCGCAGATCGAGCAGGCGGTGTACGCGGAGCAGCTGTACGTCGAACCGGACGGCGCCCCCCTCGCGCTGCACGAACAGGTGCGCGTCGCGCGGTCGGAGCTGCCCGGCGCCGAACTCGACGCGGTGCGTCCGGCGACCGGGGATCGCGACTCCACCCGGGTCCTCTTCGACCTTCCCGGACTCGCGGAGAGCCACCGGATGACGGTGTTCGTCGACCCCTACGGCGGCGAGGTCCTCGGGACGATGCAGACCTACGGCACGAGCGGCGCCCTGCCCGCCCGGACCTGGGTCGACATGCTGCACCGCAACCTGCACCTGGGTGACGCGGGCCGCCTGTACAGCGAACTCGCCGCGAGCTGGCTGTGGGCGGTCGCCCTGGGCGGCGCCGCCCTGTGGGTGTCGGCGTCCCTGCGGCGCCGCAGGAGCGCCCGCCGCCTGCTGGTCCCCGGCGCGGGTGCCCCTCCGGGCCGTTCCCGGTCGGTGTCCGTGCACGGGGCGACCGGGCTGTGGTTGCTGGCGGGGCTGCTGTTCCTGTCGGCGACCGGCATGACCTGGTCCCAGTACGCGGGGGCGAACATCACCGAGCTGCGGGAACGTCTGGCCTGGTCCACCCCTTCCGTCTCCGCCGGGACGCCGAACGCCACACCCGGGGTGGACGCCGGCATCGACACGGTGCTGGCGAGCGCCCGGGACGCGGGGCTGGACGGGCTCGTCGAGGTCTCCGTCCCGCGGGACCCCGCCGCCCCCTACACGGTCACCCAGATCGACCGGTCCTGGCCCTCCAGCGTGGACGCGGCGTCCGTGGCCGCCGACACCGGCGAGGTCGTCGACGTCGTGCGCTTCGCCGACTACCCGCTCATGGCCAAGCTCAGCCGGTGGGGCATCGACGCCCACATGGGCGTGCTGTTCGGCGTGCCCAACCAGCTCGTGCTGACCGCCCTCGCCCTGGGGCTGGTCGCGGTCATCGTGTGGGGGTACCGCATGTGGTGGCAGCGCAGGCCGACGCGGACACACGCCCTGGGGGTGGGCCGCCCGTATCCGCGCGGCGCCTTCCGTGCCCTGTCGTGGCCGTGGAGGGTGGCGGTGGCCGCCGTCCTCGCGGCGATCGGGTGGGCCGTGCCTCTGCTCGGGGTGTCACTTCTGGCGTTCCTCGCGGTGGACCGGGTTGTGGGGCGGCGCGCGGGCCGCCCGCCCCGCGCGGCGGGCGGGAACCCCGTGTCCGCCGGGGCGGCGGGCGCTCCGGCCACGGGGTCCCGCCCCGTGTGAGGGGAGGGCCCTCCGCGGGCCGCCCCGGGCGGGGCGGCCACCCGTCAGTGGTGTCCTCCGTGGTCGGTCACGGGTGCGCTGCCGGCCGCCATGGGCTGTACGGGTGCGGTGAACTCCAGTTCGCGCTCACCGGCGAAGGCGAGCGTGACGGCGACCTCGTCGCCCGCCTCCAGGGGTTCGGCCAGGTCGTTGACCATGATGTGGTAACCGCCGTCGACCAGCGCGGTGGCGCCGCCCGCCGCCACCGGGATCTCGTCCACGACGCGCATGCGGGAGGCTCCGGAGCCGGTGGTCTCGGTGCTGCACAGGTCCGCGTCGGGCGAGGCCCCGGTGGAGACGCCGGTGATGGCGGTGTCCTCGTCGGCGGCGTTGGAGACCTCCAGGTAGAGGACGGCGATCCCGGGGTTGGCGGGTTCGGGGACCCACGCGCCGGTGACCTCAAGGTCGCCGTCCGCGGCACGGCCCCTGGGGTCGTCGGGGGCGGCCTCCGCCGCCACCTGCGCGGGCGCGTCCCCCGTCCCGCAGGCCGTGAGGAGGAGCAGGGCGGACAGCGCGGCGGGAGCGGCGGTCCGTGACAGGGGTACGGCGCCGGGCCGTTCGAGTGGCATGGTGTTCGTGGCTTCCTCGTGGTCGTGGTCGTGCGGGTGGGACGCGTGCCCGTCCTCGGAGTCGTCCCGGGGGCCCTCGGGGTTCCCGGGACGCGCGTTCTCACCCCGGGAACAGGTCGTGCGCGGCCCAGGGGTCGCCGTCGCGCACCGGGGGCACCGCGAACAGGGCGCTCCCCTCGTGGCGGACGTACGGGTGGAGGGCGTCTCCCCCTTCGTCCAGGGCGCGCTGCACCGGGGTGAAGCCCGTCCTGGGGTCGGCCTGCCAGGCGGTGAAGATCAGGCCCGCCTGCCGGTGGCCTCCGGCGTCCCAGCCCAGGTCGTAGCTGTACCCCCTGCGCAGCATCCGCGCGCCCAGGGTGTTCTCGGGAGAGGCGAGCCGGATGTGGGCGTCGCGGGGGATCACCGGCTCGCCGTCCTCCCCTGCGGCGGCCAGGTCGGGGAGGTCGTCCTCGGCGCCGCCTCCCAGCGGGGCGCCGGTGGAGAGCCGACGGCCGATGACGGCCTCACGGTCCCCGGGGTCGAGGGAGTACCAGTCGTCGAGGAGCATGCGGATGCGGCGGACGACGAGGTAGGAGCCGCCGTCCATCCACGCCAGGGAGGGTTCGGGGTGCGCGGCCAGGACCTGCGGGCCGAACAGCGGGTCGGAGGAGCGCGGGTTGACGGTGCCGTCGATCTGCCCCATCAGGTTGCGCGGTGTGGCGGTCGGGTCGTCCGCCGCCGCCGCGGAGCGCTGGAACCCGGGCAGGGACCAGCGGGGCCGCACGTCGCCCGCGACGGCGCCGACCAGGTGCCCGACCGCGGAGGAGGCGACGACCGGGTCCTCCGCCGCGACGTGGAGCAGCAGGTCCCCGCCGCACCAGGCGGGTTCCAGGCTGTCGGTGGCGAAGGCGGGGATCTCCTCCATGTGCGGGGGGATCCGGTCCCCCGCCCCGGCTCTGTCGAGGAGTGAGGCGCCCAGCCCGAGGGTGATGCCCAGCGAGGCCGGGAGGAGCCCCTGGGTGGGAGCTCCCTCGACCCGGGTGTGGAGGCCCTGCTCGTGGAGGGCGCGGATCTCCCGCCCCCAGGTCCGCAGGACCCGGCGCGCGGCTTCACGCGTCGGCTCTCCCGCGTCCGCGCGCAGGTCCACCGCGACCAGCTGGACCTGGGAGGGCGTGGGTGACCGGAGCGCCGGGGGCATGCCGTCGCGGTCCCCCGCCCGGGAGCGGGCGGGGGCGAGCGCGTGCTCGTTTTCCTCCCCGAGCCGGCGGTCGGCGAGGGCGTGTCCGGCGCCCGCGCCGACGGCCAGCCCGGCGAGCCCGGCCGCGCCGGTGGCGGTCAGCAGGTTCCGGCGGGAGGGCCCGTTCGCGTGGTCGGTGCGGCGTCTCACAGGAGGGTGTCCGCGAGTGCCGGGAGCAGGGAGGCGATCTGGTCGGCCTCGGCGCCCTCGTCGAACATGCCCGCCGCCTCGCCCCCGGGCAGGAGGACGACGACGCGGCCGCCGTGGGTGACCAGGTACTGCCCCTCGGTCTCCTCCGGGGGGTCGATGGCGATGCCGTAGTCCCGGGCGGCCTCGACCGTCGCGTCGACGTCCCCCCGGATCCCGTGGAAGGAGGGGTCGAACCGGTCGAGCCAGGATCGCAGCTGCTCGGCGGTATCGCGGGCGGGGTCGGTGCTCACCATCACGACGTCGTAGGCGCCGGCCGCGTCGCCGGCCCCGTCGAGGGCGAGGTCGACCTCGGCCATCGTCATCGGGCACACGTCGGGGCAGCTGGTGTAGCCGAAGAAGAGCAGGGTCAGCCGGTCGTCGGCGACGTCGGTGAAGCCCCAGGGGTCGCCGTCGAGGGTCGCCAGCTCGGTCGCCGAGGCCGCCATGGGGTCGTCGGACAGGTCGAGGTAGAAGTCGGCCTCCGCGACCGGGTCGGCTGCGGAGCAGGCGGTGGCGAGGGCGAGGGCGGCGGCGCTGAGCGCGACGCCCGCGAGGGTGGTGGTGCGGTGTCGGTAGGGCATGGGTCTCGTTCTCGTTCTCGGGGTCGGTGTCCGGCCGTGGTCGGGCCGGGGGTGTGCGGGGGCGGGGCGGCGCGGTGGCGTCGCACCGCCCCGCAGCCGGGTCAGGCGGCCTGGCGCAGCATGCGCGCCAGGTCGCGTCGGCCGCGCGCCACGCGGGAGCGGACCGTGCCGACGGGGGTCCCGAGGGCCCGGGCCGCCTCCGCGTAGGGCATGCCCTGGATCTGGGTGAGCACGAAGGCCGTTCTGCGGTCCTCGGGAAGCTCCTCCAGCAGGTAGAGGAGGGCGAGGTACTCGTCGAAGCGTCCCTGGTGGGCGGACACCCCCTCCTCGGCCCACTCGTCGACGGCGTCGTGGCGGGGGGTCCGGCTCTGGACCCGGTAGCGGTCGGCCACGGTGTGGCGCGCCACGGAGAAGAGCCAGGCGCGCACCGGTGCGCGTCCCGCGTAGTGGTCCAGGCCGCGCAGGGCGCGGGAGAAGGTCTCCTGGGTCAGGTCGTCCACCCAGGAGGGGTCCACCCGGCGGGCGATGAAGCGCGCCACGTCGTCGCGGGTGCGCGCGAAGAGGGAGTCCAGCGCGTCCCCCGCGCCCTCCTTGGCGCGCATCGCCAGCGCCGTCAGTTCGCCGTGCTCGCCGCCGGGGTCGCGCGGCCCGTCCGGCGCCGGCGGCCGGTCGGAGGGCGCGGGGGAAGTGGCATCACAGAGGGAAGGCATGTCCGTTCTTTCTGTCGCCGCACGCGCGGTCACCGGGACACGGGTCGGCGGAGGACCGCGCGGTACTCGTCGGAAGGGGCGCACTCGTCTGGGCGAGGCGCGCCCGGAAGGGCTGAGGGCGGCCCGGACGGCGCGCTCGACCGTTCCCCGGCACGGCGGGGCGGTGCCGGAACGACGCGGCGGAGGCGGGTCAGGGCACGGGCGGCCGTGACCACGCCTTCCGGGAGGCGTGGCGAACGCGGGTCTCAGGCGGGCGACAGGAGCGGAGGACCGCGCAGGATGCGGGTGTGCCGCAGGTACGGCAGGCGGATGCGGACGGGTGCGTCCGCGGTCCGCAGGCGTGGGACGACGGGGCCGCGCGGTGCGGGCAGGCCGCCGATCAGCACCAGCAGGGGGAAGAGGGAGAGCGCCATGAAGCGCAGGAAGGCGAACAGCGCCGTCTCCCCGCGGCGCAGCCACCAGGCGCTGGCCAGCGCGAAGACCACGTGCGTCGCGATCATCGTCCACGCGGGCATGGCCGCCCGGACCACCGCGTCACCGCCGTGGGAGGCGGTGTGCGGCCCCGCGAACGAACCGACGTAGCTGTACGCGACGTGCAGGGCGAACTGGCCCCAGAGCATCCACCCGGTGAGGGTGGCCCATCCCTGGCGCCGGTTCGTGGCCGCCCACGCCATGGCGAACACGACGGCCATCCCCGCGAGGAGGCCGACGAACGGGACGTCGTGACCGGAGCTGAGCGCGTGCCCGTGCGCGGACAGGCTCGCGCACACCAGGGTGAACACCCCGGCGCGCAACGGGCGGCACGACTCGCTCTCGGACATCTCCCCGCCATCGTCTCACCACCGCGGGGGAGGGCGACGGCGGGCCGGGGTCACCAGCCGGTGAGCAGCAGGTGGTTGACCAGGAGGGCCGTGGCTCCCTGGGCGGCCAGCCACCCCCGGTGGTGGCGCTCGGGCAGGAGCGCG
Source organism: Nocardiopsis codii (assembly GCF_036327455.1). Classification (NCBI taxonomy): domain Bacteria; kingdom Bacillati; phylum Actinomycetota; class Actinomycetes; order Streptosporangiales; family Nocardiopsidaceae; genus Nocardiopsis; species Nocardiopsis codii. The sequence continues at coordinate 125,183 of NZ_JAUZMY010000007.1, forward strand.
ACGGCGGGGACCAGCCACAGCACGAACGGCAGCCAGATGCGCTCGGTCTCGCCCTTGCTCATCCCGGAGAGGGTGGCGACCGTGATGGCGCCGAGCGCGGCGGCGGCGAGCAGGGCCGTCGTCGCGGTCTCCCGGGACGGCGCCCGGCGCAGACCGCCCGCGGCCCCGGGCAGCGGCGACGGCGCCCGGCGCAGGCCCGCCACGGTCGCGGGCCCGACCGCCAGGCACGCGACGGCCAGGTTCGCCCACACCCAGTACGCGTAGGGGCGGACCGCCGCCACCCCCTGGTAGTAGCGCTCAACGAGCAGGTGGTACCCCTCCCACCACAGGAAACCGGCGGCCGTGAAGGCCGCGGCGACGATCATGGCGCCCGCCAGGGCGTAGGGCAGGGGGCGCGCGTTCCGCGCGCACAGGAGTACCGCCACGGCCGGGATCGCGGCGAGGACCAGCCCGTAGGACAGGTACACCGCCCACCCCAGGAGCAGCCCGGCCGCCAGGGCGGCGGTGCGCGGCGCGCGGGCGCCGGGCGCCGCGCCCACGGCGAGGAGGGCCAGGCCCCACGCGGTGACCGCCGCGAAGTAGCCGTCCGCGGAGACCCCCGTCCACACCGCGGCGGGCAGCAGCACGAGGAACGGCGCCGCGCGGCGCGCCGACGCCTCCGCGCCGAGCGCGCGCATGGCGACCAGGACGGCCGCGGCGGCCGAACCGCCGACGAGGATGCACCAGAGCCCGGCCCACTCCCCTCCCCCGAGGCCGACCCGGTCCAGGGCGACGAACGTCAGGACGGCGCCCGGGGGGTGCCCTGCCACGTGGGTGGGCCAGTTGTCCGGCTGCCCGACCAGGATGTGCCGGGTGAACGTGCGCACGGCGGCACCCGCGTCCTCGAAGCGGTCCACCGAGGACAGGTACTCGTGGGGCGACAGGAGGCGGTCGGCGATCCCGCGCCTCCAGCCGTCGACCAGGGCGAGCGCGGCGGTCCAGAGCGTGGACGCGGCCCACGCGGCCCCCACCAGGGCGGGCCAGGGCAGGGCGCGCGCGACCGCGGGCCCGCAGGCCGCCACCGCCGCCGCCAGGGCGAGGGCCGGGACCGTGCCGGGTCCCGTGTGGGGCAGCCAGGACGCGTACAGCGGCGGCCAGGCCACGTGCAGGACGCCGTGGGTGCGCTCGATCCAGGTGCCGACGACGGCTGCCGCGGCGAAGAGGAGCCCGGCCAGGGCGACGGCGCACAGGTCGGCGCGGAGGCCGGACCGGGGCGGGCCGGTCGTCTTCCGGTCGTTCCGGTGGAGTTCTGGCTGCGTCACGCCGTCACCGTAGGACACGTGCGCCCCCGTGGCGGGGTGTGCGGCGGCGTGTCGCCGGGGCCGGGGAATCCACTGCCCGGACGGGTCGCGTCCGGACACACCGCAGGTCGGGCGGTCCCTCCCTGCCGTGCGCGGTCGGCCTAGCATGACCGTGGGTCGACCCATCGTCCCGGGAGGCGAGGGACCACGTGGACGAGCAGGGCGGTGGCCCGCGTCGGCGGCGCCGGTCGGACGCCGTGCGCGCGGAGGCCCCCGGCCCCGTCCCCCGCCGGCCGGTCGGCGGGGTGCTCGCGCTCCTCGGGGAGGGTCCCCCGTTCGGCCCCACCCGTCCCGGGTTCTGGCGCAGTCCGCTGCGCGGGCCGCGGCTGACGTCCCTGCTGGGGGCGGTCCTGCTCGTCGGCGTCCCGGTGCTGTTCGTCACCGGCCTGCTCTCCTACGCCGCCTACAACCCCGACCTGGCCTCCAACGACATGACGCCCGACAAGGGGGTCCTCGGCTTCTACCTCTTCCCCTGGCCGACCGACCCCCCGTGGCTCTACCGGCTGACCCAGGGCGTGCACGTCACGCTCGGCATCACGCTGGTCCCCGTGCTGCTGGCCAAGCTCTGGTCGGTCGTGCCCCTCCTGTTCCGCTGGCCCCCGGTCCGGTCGCTCGCGCACGCGCTGGAACGGCTGTCCGTCCTGTTCCTGGTGGGCGGCGCGCTGTTCGTCTTCGCGACCGGTGTCCTCAACGTCCAGTTGGAGTACGTCTTCCCCGGTTCCTTCTACCCCCTGCACTTCTACGGCGCCTGGGTGTTCGTCTCCGGCCTCGTCGCCCATGTCGCCCTGAAGCTGCCGACCATGGTGCGTGCACTGCGCGGACGCGGTCCGGGGCGGGGCCCGGGCGATGCGTCCGGCCGCGGCCGGGCCGACGACGGCCTGGTGGCGCCGGACCCCGCCCCGGAGACGGCCTCGCGCCGCACCCTGCTGGGCGCGGTGGGGCTGGGTTCGCTGGCGCTGCTCCTGACGACGGTCGGCCAGAGCCTCGGCGGCCCGTTGCGGCGGACGGCGGTCCTGGCGCCGCACGGCAGGCTGCCCGCCGACGGGGCCGACGGCTTCCCGGTCAACACCACGGCCGCGTACGCGGGCGTCACCGACGCCGACACGGGACCCGGCTGGCGGCTGACGGTCCGGAACGGAGACCGCGAGGTCGTGCTCACCAGGGAGGAGCTGCTCGCCCTGCCCCGGTACCGGTCGGCGCTGCCGATCGCGTGCGTGGAGGGGTGGTCGACGCGCGACCTCGACTGGGAGGGGGTGCGGCTGTCCGACCTCGCCGCCCTGGTCGGGGCCGCGGGGCCTCCAGGGGTCCTCGTGGAGTCCGCCCAGCGCTCGGGCGCCTTCGCCAGTGCGGCCCTCCGCGGCAACCAGGTCGCGGACCCGCGGTCGCTCCTGGCCCTGCGCGTCAACGGGGAGGACCTGTCGCCCGACCACGGTTACCCCGCGAGGGTGATCGTGCCCGCGAACCCGGGGGTGCACAACACGAAGTGGGTCACCCGGCTCGGCTTCGGAGAGGTGTGATGGGCCTCCTGCGGCGCTGGTACGGCGCCTCTCCGTGGCACCTCCTGCTGATGGCCGGCGTGCTCGCGCTCGCCGCCTACGCCGGGGTGCGCCTCCTCGCCGGGGGCAGCCCGTGGGCCATCGCCGTGTGGTTCGCGGGCGCGGCCCTGCTGCACGACCTCGTCCTGGTCCCCGCCTACAGCCTGGTCGACCGCGTCCTCCGGTTCGCGGTCCTGGGCCGTCCCCGGAGCGCGGACGGCTCGTGGCGGGAGCCGGGCCGGGCGCGCGTGCTCCTCCTGGGCCACGTGCGCGTCCCGGCGGTCGTCTCGGCACTGCTGCTCCTGGTGTACCTCCCGCTGATCGCGGGCCCCCCGGAGGCCTACGTCTCCAAGACGGGCCTGACCGGGGAACCGTTCGGCCACCGTTGGGCGGCGGTCTGCGCGGTCCTGTTCGCCGCGTCGGCGGCTCTGGGCGCGGTCCGGTACGCGCGGGCCGCACGGGCCGCGCGGGCCGCACGGGCCGCACGGGCCGCACGGGCCGCACGCACGCCCTGAGTGCCGGGCGGTGCGGCGCCGGTCCCCCGCCGGCGCGGTTCAGCGCGGTGCGCGCAGCGCGGCGAACCTGCGTCCGTGCACGTGCCATGCCTCCGTCCACGTCCATCCGGAGGAACCCGCGCACCTCCGCAGGGCCGGGAGCCCGACCCTCGCCCACGGGAACGGTGCTCCCGGATCCCCGCAGCCGTCGGTGACCTGCACCGTCACCCGCTCGTGGACGTCCTGGGCGGCGGCCTCGACGATGAGCAGTCCTCCCGGCAGGACGATCTCCCGTACCCGGGCGAGCAGGTCGCCGGGCGCGCCGCCGATACCGATGTTGCCGTCGAGCAGCAGGGCGGTACACCAACCGCCCTCCCCGGGCAGCGGGTCGAACACCGAGGAGCACACCGCCCGGGCGCCTCCCTCGACCGCCCGCGACACCGCCACGGGGTTCGTGTCCACGCCCAGCGCCCGGCGTCCGCGGGCGGTGAGCGTGGCGACCATGCGGCCGGGGCCGCACCCGACGTCCAGGGTGTCGCCCTCGGAGCGCTCCAGGACGCTCTCGTCCGCGGCGTCGGTCCCCCCGCACCAGCGTTCGACCTCCAGGGGGAGCATCCACCCGTCGGACCGGCGGAGGAACAGGGGGCCGCGTCCGCTGGAGAGCGCCTGGGAATAGGGGTCGCACAGCCACGGAGCCGCCCCGGCGTCGATCCCGGTCCCGGCGGCGCTCACCTGTGGCACCCCGCCCTCGCGAGCCGGACGGCCCTGCCGAAGCGGCTGTCGGGTATCAGGGAGGCCACGAGCGCGGCGTCGCGGGCGGTGTCGACGTCGGTGACCCTCTCCAGGTCGCCCACGCGCAGACCCGCGCGGACCAGCCGCTCGCGCTGGATCCGGCCGGTGTGCTCCGTCGACATCGGGACGCCGCGCAGAAGGGCGGGGTCGGGTTCGGCCAGGCCGAGCGCCCAGAAGCCGCCGTCCTCGCTCGGGCCGAACCACGCGTCGACGAGGTCCCACGCGCCCGGTGCGAGGGCGGGTCCCATGAGCGCCCGGTTCACCTGCGGGGTGTCCATCCCGATCAGCAGGGTGGGCCCCGAGCACGCGGCGAACGCGTGCGCGAGCCGTTCGTCCAGACCGCCGCCGGTCTGGGGCACGACCTCGAAGCCGGGGTCCGGGAGCCAGGGTCCGGGGCTGCCCTCCAGCACCAGGAGCCGTCTGCGGGCCGGGAGGGAGCACACGGTGTGCAGGGTGTCCGCCAGGGCCGCCTCGGCGAGCACCGCGGCCTCCTCCGGTGTGTACTCCGGTGTCATCCGGGTCTTGACCCGTCCGGGGACGGGCTCCTTGGCGATCACCACCAGGGTGGAGTCCCCGGGCGGGAGTCCGGCGTCGCGGGGGCGGGTCACGGCGTCCCCTCCTCGGCTCGCACGGGGTGCCGGGCCGGGGGCTCGCGCAGCACCGCCGTCATGTCGCGCACGGCGGTCCAGGTTCCGCGCCAGGTCCCGGTCACCTTGGACGCCCCCGAGCGGGGCAGGTAGGGAACGTCCACCTCCTCGATCCCCCACCCGGCGTCGGCGGCGCGCACGACCGTCTCCAGCGGGTAGCCCGAGCGCCGGTCGGTCATCCCCAGTCCGATGAGGGCGGTCCTGCTGGCCGCCCTCATCGGGCCGATGTCGCGGACCCTCACACCGGTCCGGGCGCGCAGCATCCGCGCGACGACGGTGTTGCCGGCCCTGGCGTGCACCGGCCAGGTTCCGCGGCGGACGGGGCGCCGCCGCCCCATGACGAGGTCCGCCCCGCCGGCCCGGATCCGCTCCACCATCGGCGGGAGCAGTCCGGGGTCCAGCGAGGCGTCGCAGTCGCAGAAGCACACGAACTCGGCGGTCGCCGCGGTCAGGCCGGCGTGGCACGCCGCCCCGAAGCCCCGGCGCGGTTCGGTGACGACGAGGGCTCCCAGGTCCGCGGCGATGGCGGCCGATCCGTCCGTCGAGCCGTTGTCCACGACGATCGCCCTCCAGCCCGGCGGTATCCGCTCCATGACCCAGGGCAGGGCGGACGCCTCGTCCAGGCAGGGGAGAACCACGTCGACAGGCGGCGGGCCGTCGCCCGTCGTGCGCGGGCTCCCTCCCGCCTGGTCGTCGTGTGCGCGGTCGTGCTCATGAGGTTCACCGGTCATCTTGATCACGTTACGAATCGATGTGCTCACCAGGCGTGAAGAGCGGTCGCGACACGCGGACGCGTCGGCCGTCAGCTCGTCGGGGCGGGCGCCCCGACCGATCCGCGCAGCCCGGCGCGGGCGAACTCGGCCATCCCCTCGGCGAAGCCGACCCTCGGCCGCCAGTCCAGCTCCTCCGTCAGCCGACGCGAGGACGCCGTGATGTGCCGGACGTCGCCCAGCCGGTACTCACCGGTGATCCGGGGCCCGGGGCCGCCGTACGCGTCCGCCAGCGCGTGCGCCATCTCGGCGATGGTGTGCGGCGTCCCGCTGCCGGTGTTGAAGGCGGACAGCTCCCCCCGCGCCCGGCCCCGCACCGCCTCCAGCGCCGCCACGTTGGCCCGGGCGACGTCGCCGACGTGCACGAAGTCGCGCCGCTGGCGACCGTCCTCGAACACGCGGGGCGCCTCGCCCCGGGCCAGGGCCGAGCGGAAGAAGGAGGCGACTCCCGCGTACGGGGTGTCGCGCGGCATCCCCGGCCCGTACACGTTGTGGTAGCGCAGCGACACCGCGCGCCCGCCGACGGCCCTGGCCCACGACGCGCACAGGTGCTCCTGCGCCAGCTTCGTGGTGGCGTAGACGTTGCGGGGGTCGGCGGGCGCGTCCTCCCCGACCAGGCCGGGTTCGAGCGCGGCTCCGCACCGGGGGCACGGGGGGTCGAACACCCCGGCCTCCAGGTCCTCCCGCGACCGCGGGCCGGGACGGACGTCGCCGTGCTCGGGACAGGTGTACCGCCCCTCGCCGTAGACGACCATCGAACCCGCCATGACGACGTCGCGGACCCCGGCTCGGGCCATGGCGGCCAGGAGGACCGCCGTGCCCAGGTCGTTGCAGCCCACGTAGTCGGGGGCGTCCAGGAAGTCCGCGGAGCCCAGTCCGACCATCGCCGCCTGGTGGCAGACCGCGTCCACCCCCCGCAGGGCGTGCTCGACCGCGCCGCCGTCCCGGATGTCGGCCACGACGTCGACGGATTCCCCCTCGGGGCCGCGACCCGGATGGGCCTGGGGCAGGTAGGCGTCGAGGGTCACCGCCTCGTGCCCGGCCAGGCGGAGTTCCTCCGCCACCCGTGATCCGATGAACCCGGCCCCGCCGGTGACTAGTACGCGCATGGTCCCCAACCTACGGTTCGATCACTCACCGTAGTCGGATCCGCCACGCGCGGTGCGGGGTTTGCGCGGTCTGCCCGTCGGGTCCGTTCACCGGGTCCCGCGGCGGTCGGTCGTACTTCGGGGGTCGGTCGACGCGGGCGGGGGGAGGAGGTCCTCTGTCCGCGACCGCCCGGCTCAGGCCGAACCGGTTCGCCCGCCCCGGCCTGCGGTGTCGGCCGCTCCCGCCCCGGTGCGCCGACGCGCCGAGCCGGCGCTCAGGGCGAGGGCTCCGGTGAGGAGCACGGGCACGAGCAGGCCCGTGCCCACTCCGCCCTGCGCGGAGAGCAGGCCGATCGCGGGCGCTCCCACCAGGGGGCCCACGTAGCCGATCGCCGCGACCGTCCCGAGGTTCCTTCCGACGTGCCGTGGGTCGATCTCCGCCGCCGCGCTGAACAGCTGGGGCACCGCGCACGACAGCCCCAGGCCGATCAGGGCGAACCCCGCCAGGACCGTGGCGGGTGTGGGAAGGCCGAGCGCGAGGGCGAAACCGCAGACCGCGGTGAGGGCACCGGACCGGAGCAGGTTCACCCGGCCCAGCAACAGGGCCAGCCGGTCCCCCATGATGCGGCCGACGGTCATCATGACCGTGAACGACGCGAACACGGCGGCCGCCATCGCGGCGGACGCGTCCACGCTCTCCTGGGCGTAGAGCGCGCTCCAGTCCTGGACGGCGCTCTCGGAGAGCATGGCGGCCATGGTCATCGCGCCCAGGGCCAGGAGGATCGGGGAGAGCAGGGGCCTACGGGGAACCCTGCCGCCGCCGTGGGTGCTGTCGGCGGTCGGAGGCGTGTACCGCACGAGCGCTCTCGCGGGGATCAGGGCCGCGACGGCCAGGAGCGCGCCCATGGCCTGGAAGGTGGCGAGGGGGCCCAGGTCGGCGTGGGCGGTGACGACTCCGCAGAGGGCGCCGAAGGACGCGCCCAGCGACACGAAGGCGTGGAAGGAGGAGAGCAGCGGACGCCCGAGCGGCTGTTGGAGGAAGGCCGCGTGGGTGTTGACACTGATGTTGAGCAGGGAGTGGGCGGAGCCGAGCACGAACAGGGCGACGGCCAGCTCACGGGGCCCGGTGGCGGCCCCGGGCAGCGCCAGGCAGAGCGAGGCGGCGACCGCGGCCGGAGCGATGACGAACCGCGGAGCGCACCTGTCGAGGAGTGCCCCGCCCACGCGCGCCGTGATGATCGCGCCCACGCCCATGCACAGGAGTGCGAGGCCCAACTCGTCGGCCCCGACACCGCTCTGCTCCTTGACCGCGGGGATGCGTGACGCCCACACGGGAAGCACGGCCCCGGTCAGGAAGAAGTACCCGGCCAGGGCCGATCGGGCGTACAGGGCCCTTTTCTCACTTGTTCCGCGTTCGGGATTGGAATGGGCGGTGTCGGGTTTCACGGACACTCTCCAGGTTGTCTGGGCCGATGGAATCGTTCGTCGCCGACGGAGCGGACATGGGCGGCGGTGGCGACGAGGGGTGCATCCGGACACAGCCGTGGGTCCGCGCTCTCCCTGCCAGACCCATGGTCGGCCGAAAACACGAGATTACAAGGGCCACAACCCGAAGAGATGTTATTCCCGGAGTTTATTTTGCAGAGCCACAAATGGCTCAATTCAGAAGTTTCGCAATTTTGCACCACATGGGGAGATCACCCGAGATATTCTTTTTCTCGGCAACAAAGGAGAACACCGGAAAGAATGGCAATGACCAACAGATCCCACTTGTCGCCCACCGGCGCCGGGGACACATGCCGCACGGGGGGACATTCGGCCGCGGGAAGCTTATGTTTATTTCCCCCGTCCGAAGCTATCCGGGGAATTCCCTCACCGAGGGCGACACCACCAAAGCGGAGAGTGTGGTCTCGAGCACTTCGCACCGGAGGCCCACCTGGAACACCAGGTACGGTCCGTCCCATCTCCACCGGGACGCGGACGGGCACCGGAGGAGACCGGCGGGCGACGCCGCCCGGCGGGAAGGGGCGGACCGGACATCGCTCCCGCCCCGGAAGGCGGACAGAGGGGTCGGTCGCGGCCCGGGGCCCGGCCGATCCGGCCCGGAGGAGCCGCCGCGACCCCCGCGGGGGCGGTCGGCGCCGCGGGAGCGGCCCGGTCCGGCGCGCCCTCCCCCAGCCGGCCCACCAGGTCGTCCGTCAGCAGGTCGCCGTCACCCTCGACGTCCTCGCCGATCGCCCAGCCACCACCGGTACGACGGCGGCAGCCGTCCCACGCGCTCCTCCGCCGCGCGGAGGTCGTGCTCCGGCACCGGGGCGAAGGGGCCCCGCCCCAGCTCCGGCGCCCCCTCGACCAGGTCCGCCAGCTGTGTCAGGTCCGCGTCCATGGCGCCGATCCTGCCAGTACGCACCGTCACGTCCCCGGGCGCTCCCTCCACCGGACCCGCGCCCCGGGCGCCGTGCCGCCGGGGCGGGGTCAGCGCACGATGCGGTCGCGTGCCTTGAGCAGTGCGCGCACGATGTCCCGCTCCCGCTCGGGGTCCAGCCGGACGATGGGGACGGAGAAGCTGAGCGCCTCCTTGGGCGGGCCCCCTCCTCCGAAGTCGAGCGCCACCGCGAAGCACCGCAGCCCCACCGTGGACTCCTGTTCGTCGATCGCGTAGCCGCGCTCCCTCACGCGCTCCAGCTCGGCCCGCATCCGCGCGCGGTCGGTGATGGTGTGGGGGGTGCGGGCCGGGACCGTCTCGGGCATCAGCGCCTCCGTCTCCTCCCACGGGCGTTCGGCGAGGAGCGCCTTGCCGAGTCCGGTCGCCCAGCAGGGCAGCCGGCGGCCGGGCCGGGAGACCACCGCCAGGGAGTGCCGGGAGATGCACGTCGCCAGGTAGACGATCTCGTGGGCGTCCAGGCGGGCGAGGTGGACGGTCTCCCCCCACTCCTGGGAGATCTCGTCCATGACGCGCTGCGCCCGCCGCACGACGTCGTCGTGTTCGACGTAGGAGGCGCCCACCCGCAGGGCGCGGATCCCGAGACGGTACCTGGACCCGGTGACGTCGGGATCCACCCAGCCGCTGTGGACCAGCGTCATCAGCAGGGCGTAGGCACTGGCCCGGGGAAAGCCGAGGTCGGAGGTGATGTCGCGCAGGGATCTCGGGGTGTCGGCCGCGCTCAGGTACTCCAGCAGCGCGATCGCCCGCTCGGCGGACTTCACCGGGCGGACCCCCGTCACCTGGGGGGTTTCCGCGTCTCGCCCCTCGGAAAGTTCCATGTTCATCCTTGACGTGATCTGAGACACCAATTTACTGTTCCGTCTATCAGTATAGATACCGTCTCCATATGTAGACATGAGGTCTCTGTATGCCCCCCACTCCCGCAGCGCTCGCAGGCTCCCTCACCGGGTTGCTCGGCTTCCCCGTCACCCCCTTCACCCCCTCCGGGGAACTCGACATCCCCCGTTTCGGGGACCACCTCGACGAGATGGTCGAGGCCGCGCCCAGTGCGCTGTTCGTCGCCTGCGGGACCGGCGAGTTCGCCTCGCTGACCCTGGACGAGCACCGGACGGTGGTGCGCGCGGCCGTCGCCCGCGTCAGGGGAGCCGTCCCCGTGCTGGCGGGTGTCGGCGGCGGGACCCGCACCGCCAAGCAGTACCTGCGCTCGGTCGAGGAGGAGGGCGCCGACGGCGCGCTCGTCCTCCCGCCCTACCTCCAGGTCGGCCCGCAGGACGGGCTGCTCGCCCACTACCTGGAGCTCCTGGACTCCACCGGACTCGGCCTGATCCCCTACCAGCGGGCCACCGCGGTCTTCGCGCCCGAGACCGTGGCGGAACTCGCCGGCAGCGAGCAGGTCGTCGCCCTCAAGGACGGGCACGGCGACATCGAGCTGCTGCAGCGCACCATGACCGCGACCCGCGGCAGGCTCCCGCTGCTCAACGGGATGCCGACCGCCGAGACCTTCGCCCGCGCCTACAGTGCCCTCGGCGCCGCCTCCTACTCCTCGGCGGTGCTCTCCTTCGCCCCCGCCGTCGCCACCGCCTTCTTCGCCGCCTTCTCACGCGGTGACGAGGCCGCCCAGGACGAGCTGCTGCGCGAGTTCTACGTCCCGCTCGCCGCACTGCGCAACACCACACCCGGCTACGCCGTGTCCCTGGTCAAGGCGGGGCTGGAGATCGGCGGGCGCTCAGCCGGCCCGGTGCGCCCGCCGCTGGGCGAGGTGGCGCCCGAGCACAGGAAGGAGCTCGGGCGGATCATCGACCGCGGACTGGCGGTCGCGGCGGGGGCGGGCGCGTGAGCTCCGCCGCCTCCGACGGCGCGCACGCGCCTCTCCCCCGGTCCGCGGTGATCCGCCCCGGCACCGCCCCTCCCTCCCCGGCGCTCCCCCCGCATCCCTGACCGACGCCCCGCCGCCCGGAGCGGACCCACCCCGCCCCGGGCCCCGCCCACACCGTCCACCGACCCCCACACGTCTCCCGCCCCCCGGGCGAACCATCCCTCCCCTTCGCCCCACCCAGGGCAGATCTCGGAGCAACCCATGCCCCCCCCACCCCCGTGCGTCCCACCGGCGTCCGGCACGGGCCGCCGGCGCCCTCGCCGCCGTCGGCATCCTCCTCGCCGGAACCGCGTGCACGGTCGCGAACTCCGGCGACGGCGACGCCGCCGACACGATCCGCATCGTGCTGCCCGAGGAGCCGCCCACCCTGGAACCCTGCGACGCCTCGCTCACCGCGACCGGCCGGGTGACGCGCTCCAACATCACCGAGGCGCTCACCGAACGCGTCCCCGACACCGGGGAGCTCGAACCGGCGCTGGCCACCGCCTGGGAACAGACCTCCGACACCACGTGGACGTTCGCCCTGCGCGACGGGGTCACCTTCCACGACGGCACGGCGTTCGACGCCGAGGCGGCCGCCTTCTCCATCGAGCGCACCGTCAACTCCGACATCGACTGCAACGTCGACGGCTACGTCTTCGGTGACAGCGAACTCACGGCCGAGGCCACCGGCGCCACCACGCTGGAGGTCACCACCGCCGAGCCCGACCCGATCCTTCCGCTGCGGCTGTCCTTCGTCGAGGTCGTCCCCACCAGTACCGGCGCCGACGGAAAGGTCCGCGAACCCGTGGGCACCGGCCCCTACCAGGTCGGGCAGTGGGAGCAGGGGACCAGCCTGACCCTGGAGCGCTACGACGGCTACTGGGGCGAGGCGCCCGCCTACGGGACGGCCAGGTACGTCTGGCGTTCGGAGGGCAGCATCCGGGCCGCGATGGTCTCCCAGGGCGAGGCCGACATCGCCGTCGGGCTCGCCCCCGAGGACGGCGCCGGCGACTTCGCGGTGGAGTTCCCCAACAACGAGACCTCCTACATGCGCATCGACGCGACCCAGGAGCCGCTCGACGACCTCCGCGTCCGCCAGGCCATCAACTACGCGATCGACAAGGAGGGGCTGGTCGCCTCGGTCTTCGCCGGGCTCGGCGAACCCGCCGGGCAGATCGTCCCGGAGGGCGTCACCGGCCACAACCCCGACATCGGGGCCTGGCCCCACGACCCGGAGCGGGCCGCCTCCCTGATCGAGGAGGCGCGCGAGGACGGCGTGCCCGTCGACACCACCATCACCATCATCGGCCGCAACGGCATCTACCCGCGCGCGTCGGAGGCCATGGAGGTCGTGCAGAGCTCCCTCATCGAGGCCGGGCTCGACGTGGAGATCGAGATGCTCGACGTCAACGCCTGGCTGGAGTACCTGCTGCGCCCGTTCCCCGCCGACGCCGGTCCGACGCTGCTCCAGGCCCAGCACGGCAACCAGGCCGGTGACGCCGCGTTCACGATGGAGCAGATCTACGGCTCCGAGGGGGCGCAGAGCAGCTACGGCACCGATGAGCTGGACGACCTGACCCGGGAGGCCGAGCAGGCGCAGGAGGAGGAGCGCCAGCAGGCGTTCGCCGACGCGCTCTCCCACCAGAACGACGAGGTGGTCCGCGACGCGGTGCTGGCCCACATGACCGGCATCATGGCCGTCGCGTCGAACGTGTCCTACACGCCGAACTCGGCCACCAACGACGAGCTGCGCCTCAGCGAGATGCAGCGGAACGACTGAGGCGGTGTCCGACTCCATGCTCGTCTTCCTACGGCGCCGCATCCTCTCCAGCGCCCTGCCGCTCCTCGCGGTGGTCCTGGGCGTGTTCTTCCTGGCGCGGCTGACCGGTGACCCGGCCAACCTCTACCTGCCCCTCAGCGCGACACCCGAGATGCGGGCCGAGTTCGCCGCCAGGAACGGCTTCGACCAGCCGGTGGCCGTGCAGTTCCTCGACTACCTGTCCCAGATCGTGCGCCTCGACTTCGGCGAGTCGCTGCGGACCGCCCAGCCCGCCGCCCAGGCGGTGCTCCAGGCGTTCCCCGCGACCCTCCAGCTGGCCGGGGCCACGATGGCCATCGCCATCGCGGCGGCCGTGGTGGTCGGCAGCCTGGCCGCCTACCGCCCGAACTCGGTCGCCGACCGGTTCGCGAGCCTCCTGTCGTCCGCGTCGGCGAGCGTGCCGGACTTCTGGTTCGCCATCATGGGCGTCCTGGTGTTCGCGGTGACGCTGAACTGGCTGCCCACCTCCGGGACCGACGGGATGGGGGCGTGGGTCCTGCCGATCGCCACGCTCCTCATCCGCCCGTTCGGCGTCCTGGTCCAGGTGGTGCGCGGCTCGATGGTCTCCGCGCTGTCGGCCCCCTACGCCAAGGTGGCCCGCAGCAAGGGGGCCGGCGAGAGGCGCGTCATCTTCGTCCACGCCCTGCGCAACGCCGCCGCGCCCGCGCTCACGGTCGCGGGAGACCTGACCGTGGGCCTGGTCAACGGCGCCGTCGTCGTCGAGACGATCTTCGGCTGGCCCGGCATCGGCAAGCTGATGATCGACTCGATCCTGCAACGCGACTTCGCGGTGCTCCAGGCGGCGGTGCTGCTGACAGCCGTGACGATCTTCGCGCTCAACATCCTCATCGACGCCTGCTACGCGCTGCTGGACGCACGCGTGCGCCAGGGGGTGACGACATGACGAACGGAGATCCCTTGTCCGAGACCGGCGACCACCCCGCCCCGGCGGACACCGCGCCCGCGGCGGCGCCGCGACCCCGCCTGTTCGCCCTGCTGCTGAAGGACCGCGTCGCCTGCCTGGCCGCGCTGGTGCTGCTGGCCATGTCCACCGCCGCGGTGGTCGGCCCGTTCCTGCTCGGCGACCTCGCCACCCGGCAGAACCTGCACTCGGTCGACCTGCCGCCGTTCACCCTGGACAACGGCTGGGCGTTCGTGCTCGGCAGCGACTCGCTGGGGCGCAGTGTCGCGGCCCGGCTGGTCGTCGCGGCGCGCACCACCTTCGCGGTGGCGGTGCCGGCGGTCCTCGTCTCCTTCGTGGTGGGGTCGGCCTGGGGGATGTGGGCGGGCTACCACCGCGGCTGGCGCGAGAGCGTGTCCATGCGGATCGCCGACGTGGTCCTGAGCTTCCCGTCGCTGCTGCTGGCGGTCGTCGTCCTGTACGTGTTCTCGCCCAGCATCGCCACCCTGGTCCTGGTTCTCGCGATCGCCCGCGTCCCGGTCTACCTGCGCACGGCCCGCGCCGAGTCCGCCGAGCTGCGCAGCCGCCTGTTCGTGGACGCTGCCCGCACCTTCGGCGCGAGCAGCGGGAGCATCATCCGGCGCCACGTCGCGCCGACCGTGATGCCCACCCTGATCACCGTCGCCACGCTCGACTTCTGCTTCGTGATGCTCACGGAGTCGTCGCTGAGCTTCCTCGGCATCGGCATCCAGCCGCCCGACCTGAGTTGGGGGCTGATGGTCGCCCAGGGGCGCCAGGAACTCCAGACGGCCTGGTGGATCGCGGTCTTCCCCGGTCTGGCCATCGTCATGACGACCATCTCGGCGACCACCCTGGCCTCGTGGGCCCGGCTGGCGACCGACCCCGCCCAGAGGTGGCGGCTGACCGTGCCGCGCGGCAGGGTCCGCAGGACCGCCCGCAAGGCTGAGGAGGTAGCGGAATGAACGCGCTCCAGGAGAGCACCCGCCGGGCACGGCCCGCGGACCCGGCCGCGATGGAGGTGGAGGGGCTCTCGGTCGACATCCGCACCCCCGAGGGGGTCGCGCACGCCGTCCGGGACGTGAGCTTCACCGTGCGCTCCGGCCGGACGCTGGCACTGCTGGGCGAGTCCGGGTGCGGCAAGAGCATGACGGCGCTGGCGATCGCCGGGCTGCTCGACCCGGTCGCCGACGTGGTCGGCGGCGAGATCCGTCTGAACGGCTCCAATCTGTTGGCGCTCGGGGCGCCGGAGCGGCGCCGTCTGGCCGGCCCGGAACTGGCCATCGTGTTCCAGGACGCGCTGACCGCGCTCAACCCAGTCTACACGGTGGGCGCGCAGTTGGGCGAGCCGTTCCGCATCCACGAGGGGCTGTCGCGCAGGGCGGCCCGGGCCAGGGCGGTGGAGCTCATGGAACGGGTGGGCATCCCCGAGGCCCGGTCGCGGGTGGACGCCTACCCGCACCAGTTCTCGGGCGGTATGCGCCAGAGGCTGTTGATCGCCATGGCGGTGGCGCTGCGGCCGTCGGTGCTGCTCGCCGACGAGCCCACCACCGCCCTGGACGTCACCGTGCAGGCCCAGATCATGGAGCTGCTGCGCGACCTGCGGGCCGAGCGGGACATGGCGCTGGTCCTCATCACCCACGACCTGGCGGTCGCCGCCGAGCACGCCGACCACGTGGCGGTGATGTACGCCGGGGCGATCGTGGAGACCGGGCCGATCGGGGAGGTCTTCGCGGCCCCCCGCCACCCCTACACCCGGGGCCTGCTCGCCTCGGTCCCGGGCGGGGGGAAACGGGGGGAGCCGCTGCGGTTCATCCCCGGCAGCCCGCCCGACCTGCGGGCGGTCCCCACCGGGTGCGCGTTCCGCACCCGCTGTCCCCTGGCGCGCGAGCGGTGCGCCACGCACCGGCCCGAGCTGGTCGAAAACGACCAGGGCCGCACGGCGGCCTGCCACTACTGGAGGGAGTCGGCCGATGCCTGACACCACGGCACAGCCCGCCGGGCCGCTGCTCCGGGCGAGCGGCCTGACCAAGAGCTTCAAGGTGCCCAGGAGCGCGTCGGGCAGTACCTCCCTGCGCGCCCTGGACGGGGTCGACCTCACCCTGGGTCACGGCGAGACGCTGGCGCTGGTGGGCGAGTCGGGATGCGGCAAGTCCACCCTGGCCAGGGTCCTGCTCATGCTGGAACGGCCGGACCGGGGGACGCTGAGCTTCGACGGGACCGACCCGTTCTCGCTGCGCGGCAGGCAGCTCCTGGCCTGGCGCCGCCGGGTGCAGATGGTGTTCCAGGACCCCTTCGCGTCCCTCAACCCCCGCCTGAACGCGGCGGAGCTGATCAGCGAGCCGTGGCGCACCCACCGCGACCTGGTCCCGCGGCAGGACCGGGCCGCGCGGGTGCGGCGGCTGCTGGAGATGGTGGGGCTGAGGGCCACCGACGCCCACCGCTACCCGCAGGAGTTCTCCGGCGGGCAGCGGCAGCGCATCGGGATCGCCCGCGCGCTGGCCCTGGACCCCGACGTCATCGTGTGCGACGAACCCGTGTCCGCCCTGGACCTGTCCGTGCAGGCACAGGTCCTGAACCTGCTCGCGGAACTCCAGGCCGACCTGGGCGTCTCCTACGTGTTCATCTCCCACGACCTGTCGGTGGTGCGCCACGTCGCCGACCGCGTGGCGGTGATGTACCTGGGCGGCGTGGTCGAGACGGGGACCACCGAGGAGATCTTCGCGCACCCGCGCCACCCCTACACGGCGGCGCTGCTGTCCTCGGCTCCGTCCCCCTTCGGCGCCGACGGGCCCTCCCGGGAGCGCATCCTGCTGACCGGCGAGGTGCCCTCGCCGGTCGACCCGCCGTCGGGGTGCCGTTTCCGGACCCGGTGCTGGCGTGCCGAGGACCTGTGCGCCCGGGTCGCCCCGCCCGTGGAGGCGGGTCCCGGGGACCCGGCGCACACGGCCGCCTGCCACTTCCCGCTGGAGGCCGCCGCCGCGGGTTCGGGCGCGTCCGGCGGATGATCCCGGGGCCGGGGTCCGGTTCCCGCGCGGTCCTTCGGGACGCGGAACCGCCCCGGCCCCTCCTCCCCCCTCCTCGTGGGCCGCGGCCCGGCGGCGTGACCCGCCTGCCGTGTCACCTGCTGCTATTGACGGATTAACACACATGATACAGCCTATACACTGCACACTGTGATGCCAGTCACGAGGTGTTCGAGGAGGAGCAGATGACAGTGGTGCTTGCTCACGCCCCTGTGGAGTCCGCGGAGGCGGCGTTCGCACAGGCAGTCCGGCAGGCGGGTCTCCAGGGCAGCGAGTTGGTGATCGCCAACGCCGTCTCGCACGACGCCGCCGCCGACACGCGGGCCGTGAACCCGCCGGAGATCCAGGAGCTCGTCGAGCGCGCGCGGGGCGCGGGGGTGCGGGCGCGGTCCGTGCGGCTGACCGACGCGGACGCGGCGGCAGCGCTCCTGGAACTCACCGAGGAGGTGGACGCCGGACTGCTGGTCATCGGGGTCCGGCACCGGTCCGCGATCGGGAAGCTGCTCATGGGCAGCACGGCCCAGCGCCTCCTCCTGGAGGCGGCGTGCCCCGTGCTCGCGGTCAAGTCCGACAACGGGTCCCGGAGAACGGGAGCCTCCTCGTGATCGGCGACAAGGGCCTCGTCAGCGCCGGTGTCGGGCTCGCCCTGGTCGTGACGACCGGGTTCTTCGCGGTCCAGGACGCCGTGGGCGGGGACGAGGGTTCGCGTGCCCGCTCCGCCCTGACGGTCATCGCCCCGGCCGCGGCCGGAGGCGGCTGGGACCTGGCCGCCCGCGAGTTCCAGCAGGCGACCAGGACGGACTCGATCGTCAACAACGTCCAGGTGGTCAACGTCCCGGGCGCGGGCGGCACCATCGGCCTCGGCCAGCTGAGCCGGCTCGAAGGTGAACCGACCACCGTGATGATCACCGGCGCCGCCATGGTCGGCGGCGTGGAGATGGGCGGCTCGCCGGTCCGGCTGAGCGACGTGACGCCGATCGCGCGCCTCACCGACGACTTCGAGGTGATCGCCGTGCCCGCGAACTCCCCCTGGCAGACCCTCGACGACTTCGTCGAGGCCTGGAAGGAGGACCCGAGCATCCCGGTGGGCGGCGGGTCTGCGGGATCGCCCGACCACCTGGTCGCGGGACAGCTGGCCGAGGCGGCGGGGCTGGACCCCGCCGACCTGCACTACACGCCGCACGCCGGGGGCGGGGAGCTGACGATCTCCCTGCTGTCCGACGCCGGCGGCACCGTCCGGATCGGGGTCACCGGGTTCAACGACTTCCGTGACCTCATCGAGGGCGAGCGGCTGCGGGCCCTGGCCGTCGTGGCCCCCGAGCGCCTCGACGGCTTCGACGTGCCGACCACCGCCGAACTCGGGTACCCCTCGGTCGACCTGGTCAACTGGCGCGGCATCGTCGCCGCCCCCGGCATCGGCGAGGAGGACCGGGACGAGCTCCTGGCGATCACGGAGGAGATGTACGGGGCCGACTCCTGGCAGGAGGCGATCGACCGCAACTACTGGGAGCAGAACTGGGCCGGCCCGGAGGAGTTCGCGGAGTTCCTCACCGACGAGGAGATCCGGATCCGCACGCTCATGACCGACCTCGGCCTCATCTCGGGCTCCTGAGCCCGAGGACTTCACGGAGAGAACATGTCACACACAGACCTCGACAGCGGCTCGGCCGCCGACCCGCCCCAGGCGCAGGCGCCGCCGCGGGCGCTGTCCTTCTGGGACGGCCGCGGCGAGCTGATCATCGGCGGCCTCCTGCTGGTCATGGCGGTCACGCTCGTCATCGGCAACACGGGAATGGACGTCATCGGCGACGGCGGGCTCCTCGGACCCCAGGGGGTCGGCTGGTTCGTGGCCGCGCTCGCCGCCGTGATCGGCGTCCTGCTGATCGTCTCGGCGCTCCGGCGCACCCCGGAGCGGCGCGGCTCCCTGGCCGCCGAGGAGCGCACCAACTGGCGGGCCGTGGGCCTCGTCCTGCTCGGCATCGCCGCCTTCAGCGGACTGATCGACGTCCTGGGCTGGCTCGTCATGGCCACACTGATGTTCACGGCCGTGGCGACGGGGCTGGGCAACCGGAACCTGCTGCGCAACCTGACCGTCGGCTTCGTCATGGCCGCGGTGATCCAGATCGTGTTCAGCGGCATGCTCGGCCTGAACCTCCCCTCGGGCGTCCTGGGGGGTCTGTGAGATGGAACAGCTGACACACCTCCTCGGCGGGTTCGGCGCCGTCCTGACCCCGATGAACCTCGTCTGGATCACCCTCGGCGCGTTCCTGGGCACGGCGGTGGGCGTCCTGCCCGGCCTGGGCTCGGCCATGGCCGTGGCCCTGCTGCTGCCGATGACGTTCACGCTCGACCCGCTCGCGGCGCTCATCATGTTCAGCGGGGTCTACTTCGGCGGGCTGTTCGGCGACTCCACCGCCGGCATCCTCATGAACACCCCGGGCAACAGCACCGCGATCGCCACCACCTTCGAGGGCCACAGGATGGCGCGGTCGGGGCGGGCCCCGCAGGCGCTCGCCACCTCCGCGATCGGCGCGTTCACCGGCGGCATCCTGGCCACCGTGCTGGTCGTCTTCTTCGCGCCCTCCATGGCCGACCTGGCGACGCGGTTCGGTCCGGGCGAGTACTTCGCCCTCGCGCTCTTCGCCTTCGTCGCGATCTCCGCCGTGGTCTCCGAGTCGCCCCTCAAGGGCCTGGCGGCCCTGGCGTTCGGGCTGGGGCTGGCCCTGGTGGGCACGGACCAGTCGACGGGCACCGCGCGCTTCACCTTCGGGATGCCGGCGCTCTTCGACGGGATCAGCATCGTCGTGATCACCGTGGCCGTGCTGGCGGTCGGTGAGGTGCTGTACGCGGCCGGACGCGTGGGGCACCGGGGCGCGCACAAGCTGATCCCCTCCGCGGGCAGGCCCTGGCTGTCGGGCCGGGAGTTCCGGGCCGCGCTGCCCGCCTGGCTCCGGGGCGCCGGCATCGGCATCCCCTTCGGCATCATCCCGGCCGGGGGCGCGGAGGTCCCGACCTTCCTCGCCTACAGCACCGAACGCCAGCTGGACAAGCGCCGCAGGAAGCCGATGTTCGGCAAGGGGGCGATCCAGGGCGTGGCCGCTCCGGAGGCCGCGGGCAACGCGACGGCGGGAAGCGCGATGGGCGCGCTGCTGTCGCTGGGTCTGCCGACCTCGGCCACCGCGGCCGTGCTGCTGGCCGCCTTCCAGCAGTACGGCATGCAGCCCGGGCCGCTGCTGTTCGAGCGCAACGGCGACATCGTGTGGGCGCTGCTCGCGGGCCTGCTCCTGGCGACCGTCGTGCTGCTCGTCATCAACCTGCCCTTCGCCCCGCTGTGGGCGAAGCTGTTGCTGCTGCCGCAGTCCTACCTCTACGCGGGCATCACGGTCTTCGCCTGCCTCGGCGTCTACGCCACCGGTGCGAACAAGACGGACCTGGTCCTCATGTGCCTCCTCGGCGTCCTGGCCTTCGCCATGCGGCGCACGGGTGTGCCCCTGGCGCCGGTGCTCATCGCGGTGATCCTGGGCCCGTTGGCGGAGTACTCGCTGCGCGACGCGATGGCGAACTCCGGGAACGACCCCCTCACCCTGGTCGGCAGCCCGATCACCATCGCGCTCTACAGCCTGCTCCTGCTGGGACTGGCCTGGACCGCGTGGCGGCGGCTGCGCCCGGCCGCACCGGCCGGGGCCGACCGGGAGGAGGCCCTGGAGACGCAGGGCTGACCGCGGCGCCGCGACGCCGGAAGGGCCGGCCGGGAGGGGTCTCCCGGCCGGCCCTTCATCGTGCCGCGGAGCGCCGCGCGGCGGCGCTGATCAGCCCCGGCCCTCCCCCGGCGCCGACAGCGCTCGGTGCAGGATGTACGGCAGCAGCCCGCCGTGGCGGTAGTAAAGCTGTTCGCGGGAGGTGTCCAGGCGGGCTCGCACGGTGAACTCGGTGACCCGGCCCGTGCCCAGGTGCCGGGCGGTGACGGACAGGCGCTCGGGGACCTCGTCGCGTCCCTCCAGCCCCGTGACGGCGTACTCCTCCTCCCCCGTCAGCCCGAGGCCGCGCGCGCTGTCCCCGTCCTCGAACTGGAGCGCGAGCACCCCCATGCCCACCAGGTTGGAGCGGTGGATGCGCTCGAAGGACTCGGCGAGGACCGCGCGCACACCCAGGAGGGAGGTGACCTTGGCCGCCCAGTCCCGGGAGGACCCCGTGCCGTACTCCCGGCCGCCGATGATCAGCAGGGGCTGTCCCCGGTCCCGGTGCCGGTCGGCGATGACGTGGACGTCGTCGACCGTGCGCTCGTCGCCGTCCGGGCCGAGGTCGACGGCCTTGCCGCCCGGGAGCCCGGGGGTCATCCCGTTGCGGAGCCCCGGGTTGGCCAGGCCGCCGAGCTTCATCACCTGCCAGTTGCCCCTCCGCGAGGCGTAGGTGTTGAGGTCGCGCACCCGCACGCCGCGCTCGCGGAGGAACCGTCCGGCGGCGCTCTCCGAGGGGATGCGCCCGGCCGGGCAGAGGTGGTCGGTGGTGACGGAGTCCCCCAACACCTGGAGGGCGCGGGCGCCCACGATGTCGCGGTGAGCGGCGCCCTCCGCCGCACCGCGCTCCGCGGCCAGGTCCAGGAACGGGGGTCTGCGCAGGTACACGGAGTCGGGGTCCCAAGCGAACCGCGCACCCTCGGGGGCGGTGAGCCCCTGCCAGTTCTCGTCCCCGTCGAAGAGCGTGCGGTAGACCTCGGTGTACATCGACGGTTCGATGCTCCGCGAGACCACCGCCTCGATCTCCGCCTCGGTGGGCCACAGGTCGGCCAGCATGACCGGCTTCCCGTCCGGGTCGGTGCCGAGGGGGTCCGCGGTCAGGTCGGCGTCCGCCGTCCCCGCCAGGGCGAAGGCCACCACGAGCGGAGGGGAGGCGAGGAAGTTCAGTGCGACGTCGTTGTTGATGCGCCCGTCGAAGTTGCGGTTCCCCGACGTCACCGAGGCCACCACCAGGCCGTTCTCCTCGACCGCGGCGGCCGTCTCGGGCACCAGTGCCCCGGAGTTGCCGATGCACGTCATGCAGCCGAACCCGACCAGGCCGAACCCCAGTTGCTCCAGGTCCCGCATCAGGCCGGCGCGCTCCAGGTAGTCGACCACCACGCGGGACCCCGGGGCCAGGCTCGTCTTGACCCACGGTTCCACGCGCAGCCCGCGCCGTACGGCGTTGCGGGCGAGGAGTCCGGCCGCGACCATGACGGCGGGGTTGGAGGTGTTGGTGCACGAGGTGATGGCGGCGATGGCGACGGCTCCGTCCCGCGGCCCGTCCCCGCCCGTCTCCTCCTCCCGCCCCAGCCCGGCGAGCGCGCCGCGCACCGCCTCACCGGTCCCGGCCAGGTCGATCCTGTCCTGCGGCCTGCGGGGTCCGGCCAGGCTCGGGGTGATCTCGCCCAGGTCGACGACGAGGGTCTCGTCGAAGCGCGGCCGGTGGTCGGGGTCGTGCCACAGGCCCTGTTCCTTGGCGTAGGCCTCCACGAGCCGTACGTGGTCCTCGTGGCGTCCTGTCAGCCGCAGGAAGTCCAGGGTGCGGCCGTCGACGGGGAAGATCGCCGAGGTCGAGCCGAACTCCGGGCTCATGTTGGCGAGGGTGCACCTCGTGGCGATGCCGGTGGAGCCGACTCCGGCGCCGAAGAACTCCACGATCCGGCCGACCACGCCCAGGCGCCGCATCCTCTCGGTGACGGTGAGCACCAGGTCCGTCGCCGTGACGCCCGGACGCAGCTCGCCGACCAGTTCCACGCCGACCACAGGGGGGATGAGCAGCGAGACGGGCTGGCCCAGCATGGCCGCCTCCGCCTCGATGCCCCCCACTCCCCAGGCCAGCACGGACAGCCCGTTGACCATGGTGGTGTGGGAGTCGGTCCCGGCCACGGTGTCGGGGAAGGCCAGGCCGTCGCGCACCTCGACCACGCGGGCCAGGTGCTCGACGTTGATCTGGTGCATGATCCCGGCTCCGGGCGGCACGACCTTCAGGGTGCCCAGTGCCTGCTGGCCCCACTTGAGGAACCGGTAGCGCTCGGCGTTGCGCTCGTACTCCCGTCGGACGTTGAGCTCCGGGGCGTCGGGGCGGGCGAAGAAGTCGGTGGACACCGAATGGTCGACGGTCAGCTCGGCGGGGATCACTCCGTCGACGGCCGCGGGGTTCCCGCCGTGCTCGGCGACCGCGTCGCGCAGGGCTGCCAGGTCGGTCAGGACGGGCACGCCGTTGGTGTCGTGGAGGAACACCCTGGAGGGGTGGAAGGCGATCTCGTGCGAGCCGGTGCGCCCCTCGGCCACGGCCCTGATGTCGGCCTCCGTGACGAGGTCGCCGTCCTCGTGGCGCAGCAGGTTCTCCACCATGACCTTGTGCGCGAAGGGCAGCCGTTCGGTTCCCGGCACCGCCCCGATGTGGAAGTACTCGGCGCTGCCCGCCGTGGACCCCAGCCTCCGGCGGCTGCGGTGTGAATCGATCGACATCAGTCCTCCTAGCCTATAGGCTACATGATGTCAGAAGTCAGGAGAGGCCGATATCCTGCCCTCCTCAGGGAGGACGACGTTCGTGACGACGAAGCCGGTTTTCAGCAAGAGCCAGTACGCCTACGAGGAGATCAAGCAGCGCATCCTCGCCGATGAGCTCCACCCGGGCGCGGCACTGAGCCAGGAGGGCATCGCGGCCGAACTGGGCGTCTCGACCACGCCCGTGCGCGAGGCGCTCAAGCGCCTGGCCGCCGAGGGGCTCATGACGCTGGAGACGCACAGGGACGCCCGGGTGACGGAGCTGACCTTCGAGGAGGCGCAGAGCCTGTACGAGGTCCGTTCGCACGTCGACCCCCTCGCCGCCGGATGGGCGGCCCAGCGCCGCACCGACGGCGACATCGGCGCGATCCGCCGGGCGCTGAGCGCGCTCGACCCGTTGACCGGCACGTCGGGCATCCAGGCACTGATCGCGCACCGCGACTTCCACCGCGCCGTCTACCGCGCCTCGCACAACGAGCCCCTGATCGGGATCCTGGACAGCCTGTGGGACAAGGCCGACCGCTACCGCCAGTTCACCCTCAGGCACCGGGCCGGGTCCGAGTCGGAGGTCGAGCGCGTGCGCGGAGAGCACCGGGGGTTGGCGGAGGCCGTGGTCGAGGGCGACAGCGGCACCGCCGAGGAGATCATGCGGCAGCACATCTCCCGGAGCCTGGGCCGTCAGGCGATGGAGGCGCTGCGCCCGAAGGCGGCCCGGGCGACCTGAGCCGCCCGTCCGGGCGCCGCGGGCGCGGCGGTCCGCCACGGCCCGGCACTCACGGCGGGCGCTACGCCGCAGCCGTCGGAGTCGGCGACTCGGGGTGGAACTGCTCGACGCGGTCGCGCTCGGTGTACATGTCCCCTACGACGTGACGGGCGGGCACGCCGTAGCCCGCCGGTTGATCCCAGGGGCGAGCCGCGGGCCGGGTCAGGAGGCCAGGCGGATCAGGGAGTGGGCGAGGTCCCGCGCCGAGGGCCTGTCATGTGGTCCGCTCAGCAGGACCTGCCGCAGGACCGACTGGAGCTCGGGCCACGGCTCCTCGGTGCGGAGCGGGATCCGTCCTGCGGCGATCCGCGCGCGGAGCTGGTCCGACGTCAGGCGCTCCGGGGTGATCCCGGCCGCCGCATAGTCCAGGGGCCTGCATCCGGTGGCGCAGGTCCACACGGTGGCGGCCAGGGTGTAGACGTCAGCGGCCGCACCCCCGGCGAGCGGCAGATCTCCGGCACCGCGCAGGGCCAGCTCAGGAGGCACGAAGTGGTCGATGCCCACGCCCGTGACGGGAGGCGGCCTCAAGCCCTCCCGCCAGGTCCACGCGAGGTCGATCAGGCGGACGCCGCCGGAGGTGTGGATTCCGTGGTCCGGATGGAGATCGCCATGGACCCAGCCACGGTCGTGGAGGGTGGTGGCGACCGCCTCACACAGTTCCGCCGCGGTCTCGATCCCTTCTGTGCGCCCTGTACCGCTCTCACGGAACCGGGCGAAGGCATCCCATGTCGACGGTCCCTCGAACCACCGGGTCACCAGCCACGAGTTGTCCGTCCCCCGGCCGGACGCGACCAGATGGTCCGGCACGTCCAGCTCTTGGAGAACCGCCGCCTCCCTCGACACGGCTGCCTCGCCGTCACCGCTGCCGACCTTGACGGCGACCCTCCCCTCCGGTCCGGTCACGTCCCACACGACCGCCCCGCGCCGGGAGGTCACCTCGCGCAGCCGAAGGGCGCGACCGCAGGCGGCCTCGGCCACTGCGACGACCTCGGCGTGGTCGAACGGAAACCGCTCCATCGCGATCACTCCTCTGGGATCTCCGCCATGGCACTCGGCCCCGAGGGGTGCAGGCAGCGCTCATCGGGGACGCGGCCGAAGAAAACCGGGGAGGGGAGGCCTACCCGCCCGCATCGCGCCCGAAGCGGGAACCGTCCCGACAAGATCCTCGTCGCACCGCTGAGGACGAGCTGACCGAGACCAAGTTGGAGGACGCCAACCTCCAGTTCCGCCGTGGGAAGACCGGCTCGTGGGAGCGGGCTGTCCAGCTCAAGGGCAGCGACTACTACATCGCCGCCCAGGGCTCCGACAACTCCATGGTCGGCATCCAGGAGGCCAAGGTCCACGACGACCAGATCCGCTTCGCCCTGCGCATGGACATCGCGGGCAAGGGCGACTCCTGGATCTCCGCCGACGACAACACCGGCAGCATCCGGATGCGCGACGACAGCAACCGGCGGGCCCACCTCGTGGCCCTGCGCCGGGGCGACAACCCCGACGACGCCACCGGTGGATACGACGCCAAGTTCCACCCGATGTCCTGGGCTGAGCTGATCGACGAGATCTAGTGACACCGGGGGCGTGACGCACAGGCGCCCGGGAGACCCCGGGCGCCTGTGGGTGTTCTGGGACCCCACAACCGTCGGCCCATCGCCGCCGGGGAGAGGCTCCGCGACAGATCAGAGCGGGTTGAGGCGGGCCTTGAGCAGGCAGAACTCATTGCCCTCGGGGTCGGCCAGGACATGCCACTGCTCCTGCCCGGTCTGGCCGATGTCGGCCGGGCGGGCACCGAGCGCGAGCTCGCTGATACGACACGCCATGAACAACGACCCACTCTCAGCCGGGGAACCGCGGGGGCCGCGCACGGACTCTGTGGGCGCCCCGCAGCGGAACAATTCTGCGACCGTACAGGACGCGCCGAATACGGGCCAGAGGTTTTCAGGGCCGCCCGGGACCCGGTTTCACCTGCGCCTCTCGGGACTGCCGCCGGAACCCGCGCGGCGGCGCCCGCCCGTGGGGCTACTGCCCGTCGAGGACTCCGGGGGTGTCGTGCAGGACGACGCTCTGCCGGAGCGGCACCCGTCCCCTGCGGACCACGTTCACCGGTGCCGCCAGGTCGGCCGTCCCGAAGGAGATGCCGAACAGCAGTTTGAGGTCCTCGGGCACGCCCAGGAACTCGCGGACGGTGTCGGCGTAGAACCCGAGGATGGTCTGCGGAATGCCGCCGAGGCCCCGGGCCGCCAGCGAGAGCAGGAAGTTCTGCGCGTACATGCCGATGTCGCCGGCGGTGCGCACCCCGTCGCCGAGGACCGGCATGAAGAGGAAGGCGGCGTGGGGGGCGCCGTAGAACTCCAGGTTCTCCCGGACCGCGACTCTCCTGCCCTCCCGGTCCGCGCGTTCTATGCCCCGGGCCCGGTAGTGGCCGGCGGCCTGGGCCTGCGCCCGCTCCTGGAAGACGCCCTCGCCGTAGTCGGCGGTGAAATCGGGGGAGGTCCGCCCCTCCTCCTCGGCCCGGAGCAGTTCCTTGCTGAGGGCGTCGCGTGCCGCACCGGAGACGACGTGCACCGTCCACTGCTGGGTGTTGCTGTTGGAGGGGGCCGTCTGGGCGTCCTCCAGCACGCCGCGGATGTCCGAGGGGGACACGGGGGCGGGCAGGAACTGGCGGGGCGAGTGCCGGGCGCGTGCGATGTCGGTGAAGGGTGAGGCGGTGGTGGGCACGGCGTCTCCTCTTGACGGTGCTCGTCCCCGTGGGCACGGCTGTGTCCACGGGGTCGTGGCAGGGCGGGTCGTGTGTCAGCGGTGGAGCGAGCGGTTGAGCTCGACGGTCTCCTCCAGCGTGGGCGCGGAGGTGAGGGTGGCGAAGCGCTCCATCATGCGGGCGCGGTTGCGCGGGGCCTCGTCGCGGTCGGCCGCTCGCAGGGCCGGCCCCAGGTCTTCGAGGCCCAGTTCGGTGCAGTAGGCGGGCGTCATCGGCTGCTGGCGCCAGGAGTCGGCGAGCACTCCCGCGTCGTAGGGGTCGAAGCCGCTCTCGTCCACCAGGCGCATGGCCACGCGTCGCGCCTCCGGGGAGTCGGCTGCCACGGGAAGCGCGATGCGGCCCGGGGTCCCCGCCGGAACGCCCTTGGTCTGCAGGGTGCCGGCCAGGGCGGCGTTCCACGCCTTGGCGACGGGCCGCCCCAGCTGCTCGGTGACCCACAGGCTCTCCACCTGGCCCCTCTCCACGGCGTCGACGGGTCCGCCGAGGTGGGGGAAGTAGTTGGAGGTGTCGATGACCACGGTCTCTCCGGGCACGGGGGCCAGGAGGGCCGCCACCGACGGGATCCGGGTGAAGGGGACGGACAGGATGACCACGTCCTTGCCCTGGACGGCGTCGACCGCGCTCACCGCGTCCGCCCCGTACTCCAGCGCGGAGGCGTCGATCGTCTCGGGGCCCCGGGAGTTGGCCACCTGGACGTCGTGTCCGCCCGCGCTGAACGTGCGCGCCAACGTCTGTCCGATCGCGCCCGCGCCGATGATGCCGATTCTCATGGTGTGTCCCTCTCGGAGGTGCGCCCTCCCCGAGGAGGGGCGGGCGCGGTGTGATGGACGGCCGGGCCGGTGGGAGCGCACGGCTGCCGGAACGGCCGACGGCGCCGGAAACCGGCGGTGGCGGGAGGCCGGTGGCCTACTCCTCGTCGTCCTGTTCCCGGTATCCGCTCTCGATGAGTGCGCGCAGCCGGTCGAGCGAGTCCTCGTCGGTGGTGCCGGTGCCCTTGATCCAGGCGACGGAGACGGCCGCGAGGTACAGGTCGTACCCCTTCACCGAGGGCCGCGTGTGCCCCGCGAGCTGTGCGGCCCGCACGTACTCGTCGGTGGTGGCGATGAGTTCGTCGCAGGGAAGGGTGAGCGGGTTGTCCGGTTCCCGCTCCCGGGCCGCGGCCATGAGTGGTTCGGGCAGCCCGCTGAAGGCGCTGAAGTACTCCTCCAGGGCCCGCAACCACTGCCGCAGTGCCTCGGAGGGGTCACCGAGCCGCGCGATGTCCGCTCGGCGGGCCACCAGTTCCTCGGAGCGCGTCTGCAGCACGGCTGCCAGCAGTGCTTCCCGGGTGGGGAAGTGCCGGTACAGCGTGGCCGGTCCCACGCCCGCCTCCTTGGCCAGCGCCTCCAGGGAAGCGCCGACCCCGTCCCTCAGGAAGTGGCGCTGCGCCGCTTCGAGAAGGGCGGCACGGTTGCGCCGGACGTCCGCCCGGGGCTTGCGCCCTTGCTGTCCCTCGGCGCTCATACGTCCTCCCGCCTCCCGTGTTTCCGCTCCCCAAAAAACGGAGGCTGCCTCCGCATGGAGTCGAGCTTAAAACGGAGGCAGCCTCCGGTCAAGTCGTCACTGCCGGACCACCGACGCCCGGGCGGCTCGGACGGTCGACGCGCTCGGGCACATCGCACCCGCAGGAGGCCCGCCGCCCGGGGTTCCGGTGGAGCGCGGTCGCCCCGTGCGGAGGCGGAGGACAGACCTCCGGCCCGCCTCCGCGTGGGCGGAGACGGGCCGGGGTGTCACACCGGGGCGGCGGTCGCCGCCCGCGGTCACTCCACGAGGGCGACGGCGTCGCAGAGCAGGTCCACGGCCGCCTGGGTGCGGCCCGCCTCGTCGAGCGCCTCCCCGACCCCGGAGGCCGCGGGCATCACCTCGACCTCCACGACGAGGTTGTCCAGGCGGTACAGGGCGTGCCCGGCGCCGTTCCGGGTGCCGCTGAGCGGGAGCCTGCCGTCCGGGCAGGTCACGGACTCGGAGCCGTCGGACTCCGGGCGGGTGTCGTAGAAGTAGGCCGTGGCGGCCTCGATGCCGTTCTCCCTGCGGATCCCGTTCACCTCAGTGGTGAAGACGGTGGTGCGCAGGTCCACCTGGTGCCCGGAAGCGGCCCCGTGCCCGGGGGCGACGACGCACTCCAGGCCCGCGGCACCGTACGCGTAGGAGTGGTCGGCTTCGTAGACCTCCAGGTTCTCGCCGTTCCCGGCGATCTCGCCCGCGGCGTCGGTGTCCAGGAGTTCGCACGGGGGCTGCGGCGCGGCGTGGACGTCCTCCGGGCCGAACCAGCCGAAGTAGTACGCGCCGCCGAACCCGGCCGCCGCCACAACGAGGAGGAGGAGCGTGCCGCAGCCGCAGCCGATCCAGGCGAGGGTCCTGCCGACGGAACCCTTCTTGGGCTGGGCCTGCGGGGCGGGTGGCCGCCCGGGGCCGGGGTGGCCCTGCGGCTGTCCGTGGGGAGTTAGGTGGCCGGGAGGAGTCCGGGGGGCGGAGGAGGACTGGGGGCCGGAGGGCGGCCTGTGACCGGGTGGAGGCACCTGGTGCTCGGGCTGTCGGGGAGGGCGGGGACCCTGGGATGGCGGGGGGCCGGGCTCGTGCATGGTGGGTACTTTAGCCACGCCCGACGACGGGATCCGGGGTGCACAGATGGCCTGCTTCGGCCATATCGGGGCTGCCCGTGCAGGGTTCCGCGTGGGGGCGGTCGTTCGTGTGGGGTGGCCGGTTCCAGCCAACACCGTGACTCCCGCACCACGGCGGATTACTGTCCGTGGTGGGCCACCTGGGCCCCACGGAACACTGTCCCCCACGTCCAGCCCATCGCCCAGGGCACCCCCATTCCCAGCAGCGCGCGGGGTCCTCCCCCCCTCAGCAGCCGGACACGCGGACGCGGGAGGCACCGGACCGCCGGATCGGGAAGGAAGACGCTCTTCAGTGGACGCGGTCGAGAAAGCGGTTCAGTGGTTCGAGAGCTACCTGTGCCGGCCCCACGAAGGCGTCGGGCGCCCTGGGGCGGTGTGCCCGTTCCTGATCCCCGCCCTGCGCGCGGACTGTGTGCGAACACAGGTGTTCCACGACTGCGTGGAACGGGACGGGCTGCTGCGGGCCCTCGACACCATGGCGGACACCCTGCGAGGCGAACGCTGGCCCAGCGCCAACCGCACCCTGCACGCGGTCGTCGGGCTCCTGCCCGACCTCGCCCCCGGCGACCACGGTCTGCTCGACCGCGTCCAGGACGCGCTCAAGACGTCGCTCGCCGAACAGGGGATGATGCTCGGCCAGTTCCACCCCGGTTGTGACGAGGGTGCGGCACGCAATCCCGCCTTCCCCGTCTCGCGGTCCCCGCTGCCGATGCTCGCCCTGCGGCACATGGCCCTGCACGACATCCTCTTCCTCCACGACGACCCGCGCCGGTTCGACGCCTACGACCGGCGTTTCGGGGCCAACTACCGGTCCGGACGCACGGTGGACCCGCTCTTCGCCCTGCTGTACCGCGAAGCACGACGCTAGAAGGCGCAGAAGCAGCCCCTGGGTCTGTCCGCCACATCTCTCGACGTCTGCCGAGGCCGCGCGCGTTCCACAGCGTGCACCCGTACCTGAGGGCGCCATGATCCCAGCGCCCTTGCCGGGATCGCAGGACGTGGACGGGAAGGCGGACGCCCCCGCCTGTCTCCGCGGAGGCGGGTGGGGGCTGCACCGGTGTTACCGGAGGACGCACGCGTACCAGGGGGGCGTGCCCTGCGTCAGGTGGTCGCACGAGTCGTCGGCGCTGGCGGGCGCGGCCGTGATCCCCAGGGCGGCGACGGTCAGGGCGAGTGCGGCGATGATGCGGCGCATCGTTCTCCTCAAGGGGTGTTGGGGTGTTTGTTCAGCCCCAGGAATCCCCCACGCCCCACAGACGGAAACCGTGGGGGCTGCGAAACCAACTTTCGCCGGTCCCATATCGGTGAGAAGGTCCGTAAGTCGCCCTCGACCTGGTGGCCTGGTTCGACCGGCCCAGTCTCGTCGGGTCCCCACACCGGGTGGCATCTGTCTTGCGGGTCCGTCAGTCGACGCGCGGGCTGTGCACGCGGCCGATCCGGCGGATCGCCTCCAGCGGATACGGGGTCTGCCTGCTCCGGTGCCGGAACTCGCGGTTGAAGTCCGATACCACGGCGGCGATGGGCGCGTGCCGGGCGATGATCGCTGCGGCCTCCTCGGGGATTCCGGTGGGGCGCTCGCCCTCCGCGTAGGCGCGCACCAGCTCGTGGCGGCGGCCGTCCCGGTCCTCCCCCTGAAATCCGTACAGGGCGGTGACCAGCCAGTTCACCAGATACGCGGCGGTGTAACAGCGGTCGTAGGCCTGATGCCGGTCGAAGGATTCGGCCTCGTCCTTCGACAGCTCGAACCGGGAGGAGACCGCGAGGCCGTAGTCCGCGAAGTAGAGGCGCCGGCCGTCGGTGAGGATGTTCTCGAAGTGCGCGTCGAAGTGCAGGAGCCCCTGCGCGTTCATGAACGAAGTGGTGGCTTGCAGTCCTCTCTCCACCATGGCGCAGGCCCGGTCCGCCGTCTCATCGCCCGCTTCGATCTGAGTGCCCAGCCACTGGTGCAGGTTCTGCGGGATGTACTCCAGGAACAGCGCGACGCTCGCCGAGGACTGCTGGAGCGCCTCGATCCGTCGGCGCACCTGCGATCCGCCGCCCCAGTAGGCGACAGCCCGTTCGATGTCGGCCAGTTCCTCGGGCAGGGGCGTCGAATCCGGCAGCACCCGCCAGTGGTACATCAGGGGGAAGCCCTCGTGCTCCGTCGCGAGCACCCAGTTCGTCGTCATGGTGTGCACGGCGAGTTCTCTCCAGGCACCGAAGCCCGGCCCGCCGATGGCACCGATGCCGTACTGGCAGAAGACGGGCAACTCGAACAGATTCGCCGTGGACCGGACGTGCTCAGGTCGCCTCTCCACGTCCGTGAGGGGCACCCGCTTCACGAAGACCGGGGCTCCGGCGATCTCCAGCAGGGCCGACTTCCCGCCGATACCGGTTCCGATCGGTACTGCCGTGTCCACGAGCTCGCTCAGCGCGCGATCACTGCGCAAGGCCAGGGATGTGGAGACCGCGCCATGGGCGGTGAGACGCGCGCCATGCGACATGTCAGGGGCTTTCACTGTTTTACCTCCGTCTGTGCGCCGGTCTCCATCCTGTGGCAGTTCTGTGCCACCTACTTCGGCGGGAAGTTCCTGGAGCACGTCCCCGAGATCGAGTTCAAGTACGACGGAACCGTGGCCAAGACCGCTCGCCTCCTCCAGGAGAACGGGTTCGCGGTGGACTGGACGCTGTGGGACCGCGACGCGTTGCAGTGCAGCCCGTGCGCCCCCGGCTCGAACTGCCACTGACCTCGGGGCAGAAGGCCGGAGCCCGCCGTGGGCGTCGGCCTCTTTCGTGGATCCCCTGCCGTCCCTGCTGTGGCGTGGCTACCGTGGTGCGGGTTCTGCAACCCGAGCCGCGAGGACCACCGCCATGCCCGACACCACCACGGACATCCCGAGCTACTGGGACAGGTACGCCCGAGGCGTTGCTCCGCAGGACCCCGAAGAGGCGCTCACGTCAGTGGGGTGGACCTGGCCAGGTCCGCGGTGGAGGCCAAGCTTGCGGCCGGCGCGCAGATCGTCGGGCCCGTCACGTCGGTGTTCTGGCACCTGGGTGAGTTCGGTACCGGACAGGAGTGGCAGCTCCTCCTGAAGGCACGCGCCGACCAGTACCCGCGGATCGAGGCGCACCTGGTCGAGCACCACCCGTGGACCAACCCGGAGGTCGTCGCGACCGCGATCGTGGCGGGCTCCCCGGACTACCTGCGGTGGATCGGAACCACGACGGCTCCTCACCCCGCCTAGCAGGTACGGGCCAGCTCCAACACCTCGGCGACCTCCGACAAGCTGCGGCGGTGCGCGAGGCGACAGAGCACCGGAGCGAGCTTCTGGCGTGGGCGCGCGGATGCCGCCCCGGCGGCCCGCGCAGCGAGTGCAACCCCCGCAACTGAGGCCGTGATGACTCCTCCTGAACTGAACGACCTGATCACCCACAGGGTGGGCCCCCTCGTGTCCGTGGCACCCACACGTGGGGGCTACAGTAACGCGACCACGGTCGTGGTCACCTCCGCCAGCGGCGAGCGGGTGTTCGTCAAGGCCGTCCCCGACCGTCCCGGGGGCCGCCTGGACGAGGCTCTGCGGGAGGCTGCGGTCGCCCCGTACACAGGCGGCCTGTCACCCGCCCTGTTGTGGCAGGAGCGCAGGGCCGGGTGGCTGGTACTGGGGTTCGAGGCCATCACCGGGCGCCCAACCGATTTCGCCCCGGGGTCCACGGACCTGCCAGTTCTGATCGAGGCTGTGAACCGGACCAACACTCTCCCGGTCCCGGAAGTCGCGTCGGAGTGGGAGGAAACCCGCTGGGACCGGTTCACCCCAGAGGAGGACCTGCCTCTCATGCGGGGAAACGCCTTGACCCACGCCGACCTGCACCCCAGGAACGCCCTCATCAGCGAGGAGGGCCGGATGTGGTTCGTGGACTGGTCGTGGCCCACACTCGCCTCCCCCGTGGTGACACCGTCGTGTCTGGCCGTGCAACTGGTGGCGTCAGGGCACACTCCGGCCGAAGCTGAGCAGTGGGTGTCAGGAGTGGAAGCGTGGAAGCACCACCCGGAAGCGGCACGGGTGTTCGCGCGAGCGGACGCCGGTCTGCAGCGTTCCTTCGCGGAGAGGTGGCCGGACGAGGCGTGGGTGGACGCTATGGCGGCGGCGGCCGAGGCGTGGGCAAAGCGCCTGGGAGCACGGTAGGAAGGCAAGGACCTTCTGCCCTCAGGTGCACGAGGCCGCCGGGTGGCGGGGCGTGGTCGGCCGCGTCACCGCACGCGACAAACCCGGCGACGTCGGCGATCATCCCCGGGATACTGGTCGCCCATGGACGAGATCGAAGTCGTCGTCGCCCATTCCGAGCGCGCGACCCTGCGCGTCGGCGACGTGTTCTTGAAGGTGGACGCCGATCAGGCGCGCATCGACGTCGAGGTCGGGGCGATGTCCCTCGCGCCGGTCCCGACTCCGGAGGTCCTGTGGCGCAAGCCGCCCGTGCTTGCGATCGCCGCCGTCCCGGGGACGGCGCTCGGCCGTCTCGGTGAGCCGTCGACCGCGTCGGCGGCGGCGTGGGCCGCAGCGGGTGCCGTCATCCGGCAGTTGCACGAGGCGCCGTTGCCGCCCTGGCCAGGCCGGCGCCGCCGAGGCCCCGACGAGTTGGCGGCGGAACTCGACGGTGAGTGCGAGTTGCTCGTGACGAACGGTGTCCTGCCCGCTGACCTGGTCACCCGCAACCGCCAGGTCGCCGAGGCCGCGCTCCGGCCGTGGACTCCGGTGTTCACGCACGGCGACCTGCAGATCGAGCACGTCTTCGTCGACGGCGACGAGGTCACCGGCATCATCGACTGGTCCGAGGCGGGCCGGGGTGATGCCCTGTTCGACCTTGCCACCTTGACTCTCGGACACGAGGCGCACCTCGACGACGTCATCGCCGGTTATGGCACCGACGTCGACCTCGACGTGATCCGCGCGTGGTGGTCGTTGCGAAGCCTGCTGGGGGTTCGCTGGCTGGTCGAGCACGGCTTCGACCCCTTCGCGCCGGGCTGTGAGGTCGACGTGCTGAGATCCCGGCTGTGAGGCGCCCGCTGCTACGACCCGGCCCCCAAGGTGACCACGACACCACGACCCGGCCGACTGGTTGCGTGGAGAAGCTGTTGGCGACGTCCGAGGTGTGGGGGCGGCTCGATCGGGAGGCGGTGGTGTTTTTCGCCCGTGCGCAGGTTCGTATGCCACCGGCACCATACGGCGTTGCGCCCGGAGGAAGGGGTGGCTGGAGGCCATATTGGACGCTGCGAAGGCATGGCAGCGACACCTCAAGGGATGACGGGGCTTCGGTCCTGGTGGCGGGTCCTGACCCCGGGGTAGCTTGAACCGCTGAATAGAACGGGCCCCTCACCATCACGCCTGGGCGGGACCAGTGCCGTTCTCGGTGACTACTGGCCGCGTACGGCCGCCATCAGGGCGGTCCACTCGGGAGCCGGGGCCGCCAGGTGGCCGAGGTCCCGGTTCTGGGTGTCACGCACCAGGACCGCGGCCTGATCCCGGCGGGCCTCCACGCAGTGACCCCCTTCCGCGTTGCTGTAGGTGGACTTGTTCCAGTCCTCGGTCATCATGTGATGCTGCCCCGAAAAACGTTCGACCATAGCGGTCCACCACTCCCGGCTTGCTTCAGCGATAACACACCGCTTCTACCCCATGGCGGGCCCAAGAACCGAGTTGCCCCGGAGCTGGTGGCCTGGTTCGCACCGGCAAGGGCTTTGGTCCTGGTAGCGGGTCCTGACCCCGGGTAGCCTGAACCCGCTGAACACGAGAACCGCACCGCGTCACCAACACTGACGGGGTGCGGTTCTTCGCGTGCACAGGGGGTTATCGACCGCGCACCGCGTTCACCAGAGCGGTCCACTCCGGGGCGGGCACCGCTAGGTGGCCCAACTCCCGATTCTGGGTGTCCCGAACAGCTGCCTTCTGACCAGGCATGATCCGTGCCTCCACGCACTGGCCGCCGGACCCGTTGCTGTAGCTGGACTTCTTCCAGCTTCTACTCATCATCGGATGTTGCCTCGTATCTCTTGCATCTTGGACCGCGACGCCGTGACCGGCAGTGCGGCGCTCCTCAGCTCCGCGAAGGTTCGGTCATAGCGTGCCACAATCTCCGGTTGCTTCAGCGATACACCTGTCTGCTGGCTCTCCACGTAGACGAACGAGCCATTGCCGGGGACTTCCATCACGGTGAACGAACCACCCAAGCCAGCGTGCCCCTCGGCCTCGCTCAGAATTATCTGAATGTCCACTCGTGGGCGATATGACAGTTCTAGCAGGCGATCGATCTGCTTAGGCATTACGTGGGGGTTGCGAAACCGGCGAACTAGGACCACCTCATCCAAGAGGGCAGTGATCCTCGGTGGATGCGAACGATCCAGAATCCGCTGACGTTGTTGCCGGGCGTTAACGATCTGGCCGATCGCTTCCGCGGTGGCATCAGGCTCAGCGATCTCACT
Source organism: Nocardiopsis codii (assembly GCF_036327455.1). NCBI lineage: Bacteria > Bacillati > Actinomycetota > Actinomycetes > Streptosporangiales > Nocardiopsidaceae > Nocardiopsis > Nocardiopsis codii. The sequence continues at coordinate 161,058 of NZ_JAUZMY010000007.1, forward strand.
GATGGCTCTCGCGTACTCCTCGACCTGGAAGATCCCTGGGACCAAGCCGAGAGAGTAGTCCCGAAAGGTTGTGGCGGCTTGCTCGGCCTCAGCGACTTCGCGGAAGTACGACGTCACCCCGAGCCCGGAGAACGCGGCGTCCCAGGCACCTAGCAGAACCCCGTTGGCCTTGAGAGCTGCGTCAAGGCGCACCACTTGGTCCCGCCGTGTCCCCTTCTTGCCAAGCTCCAAATCGCTGATCGTGCTTTGGCCGACGAGGGACACAGCGGCAAGCTTCTGTTGCGTCAGACCAGCCAGACCACGGGTTTTCTTGAGCAGCTTCCCGAAACGGGACCGCGCTTCGTCGTCCTCACCGTCGATCTTCAACCGAATCACCGACCAATTATCTGAGCCAACCGCTTCGCAAGGTTCTGAAACCGAGTCCAGCGATAATCCTAGACCTGAGGCGGCCGAGATTGGCAATGTCGGTGACATGAAAAAGGCCTCGGCCGCCGCTTGCGACGGCGTCCGAGGCACAGACCCACCCCGAAACCCCCGAGGTGAGACGAATGCAGCCTACCGGCGCCACAGCACCGAAACCAGACTCGAACCCCGCACCGAAAGTGCCCTACCCGCACCGGATCGGGTTCACCGAACCCCACCGGCACGGCATCCTCCTCGGCCACGAGCGCGACTCGCCCGCCCTCTCCCGCTGGATGCGGACCGTGGTCCCCCGCCTGGCCAGGCGCAACGCCCTCCAGGTCGCGCAAGCCCTGGTGTCGAACGCGCACCGCCACACCCGCTCCGGGGACCCCGGTGGAACCGTCCGGGTGGTGGTCGACATCAACCCGTTCCTCATCACCGTGTCGGTGACCGACGGCGGCCCCCGGCGCGACACCCCCATCCCCTACCCGCGTCTCGGCAACCGGCACGGCCCACCGCACACCGGCCTGCACCTGGTCGACCACCTGGCCGTGTACTGGGAATGGGACTGGGAGTGGAAGGGCGCAGCCCTGGGCCCCCTGACCGTCCGCGCGGTCATCGAGAACCCATGAGGTGGCACCCCGCGCACGACCGCGACCAGCAGGACCTCGCCGCCGCCCTCGCCCGCCACCACGCCCCGTACTGGGTGGTGATGTGGTCGTACTCCCTGCGCATGTGGGTCGCGTTCTACACCGGCCCCGCGAAGGCGACCCCGCTCCGGTACGCGGACCCCGACCGGCTGGCCCGGCAGATGCGGCACGTGACCCGAACGGTCGCCGCGGGCCGCTCCCCCTGAACCCCCGCCGGGGCCACCGGTCCACCCTGTCCCGGGCCACCGCGCGGCTCCCCCTCCGAACCCTCCGGGGTACTCCGCACCGCACCGGGCCCGGAGCAGCCGCCCCTCCGAACCCTCCGGGGTACTCCGCACCACACGCCCCCTTCGGGGGGCTCCCCCGCCCGGTGCTTCCGCACCGGGCCGCGGGGCCGCCGCCAAAGGGGGGCCGGCGGCCCCGCCCCGCAGACCCGGGGCCGGTCGTACTTCCCCGGACCGGCCCCGGGTCCGCACCCGATCCACGACACCGACCCACGACCCCGATCTACACCGACGGAGAACCACCGTGCCTTCCGCACCGCTGCCCGACCTGGTCGAGAGCGCCGACACCCTGCTCACCCCCGGCGCGGTCGCCCGCCTGTTCCGCGTGGACCCCAAGACCGTCACCCGCTGGGAGAAGGACGGCCGCCTGGACTCGGTCAGGACCCTCGGCGGACACCGCCGCTACCACCAGACCCAGATCAACGCCCTGCTCACGGGCTGCCCCGGAGACGGGCCGGTCATCCTCGCCCTGGAGGAGGTCCGGGACCTGGCCGCCGCCAACGGCGACCCCGCCGCAGCCGACCACATCGGCGGCCTGATCACCCTCCTGCGCGCCCAGGACGGGAATCCCTGATGTGCGGGCGACCCGTGCCCGGCCGACACAGCGAGAGCAGCGCGGACACCGGCCGCCCGGCGGTGGGCTCCCGCCGCCCGCGCTCGTCCCCGCCGCCCACGTCGAGCACGGCCCCTGGAGGAGAAGAACCCGGGTGAGCGACCTGGCCAGTGACGGAACCCCGCTCATGCGCCCCTACACCGAGCACGCCGAACACCGCGCGGACATCCTCATGCAGGAGCGGGAACGGGCAGCCGCCGACGCCGCCACCGGCCTGGCCCGCCTGGCGCAGATCGCCGCCGAGCAGCAGGTCGCGGCGGCGCAGGCCCGCCTGGACGCCGCACGCGCACGGGTGGACGCCGCCGACACCGTTCGCCTGGGCGTCGCGATCCGCCACTGGCGCCGGAAGGCCACCGGGACGTCCCCCGAGCGGTGAAGCGCTCAGCGAAACCGCATGTCAGAGCCCTGGATGCCCACGCGGCCGCGCGTGAGAGAGGCGCGGAGACCGTGCGTCCCTGCGGGACGGGGAGTGGGGGTGCGCCGGTCCTTCGTCCGCGGCCCAGCGGCCGGGTGGCCGGTGTGCCGGGTGGCCGCCGCAGCCCCGCAGGCGCCACCCGCGACCCGGCCGGTGCTGACCTCGGAACACGCGGAGGACGCCCGGTCACCGCGCCACCGGGGCCCGCTCCGGGGCCCGTGCGTCCGTGGGCCTCCCGCGAGACCGGCGGCGGGGCCGCGGGGTCTGCCACGGGCCGCGCCGACCGGGCGTAACACCCCCCGGAGACCGCTATCGTCCGGGGAGACACCCCGAACCGCTGCGCGCGCTCCGTCGTGCGCGGCACACAGAAGGAAGAGCGGCTTGTACTCGAGCACCATGCCTCCCCGGTCCCCGCGCCACGACCGCGGTGGCGGCATGCCGCCCTGGCTCCCCCGGGCCATGATGCTGGCCATGTGGATCGTCACGGCGTTCGGTATCGCCCTGTGGCTGTTCGTCCGGTTGCAGAACCTCATCGTGCTGCTGCTGATCTCGCTGTTCCTCGCACTCGCGCTGGAACCCGCGGTCAACTGGCTCCACCGGTACCGCTGGCCGCGCGGCCCCGCCACCGGGGCCGTGATGCTCCTGGTGGTGGCGCTGGCCGCGGCGTTCTTCAGCCTGCTCGGGTCCATGCTGGTCGGCCAGGTCCTGGCCTTCGCCTCCGAGGTGCCCGCGATGATCCGCGCCGCGCTGCACTGGGTCAACAGCACGTTCGACACCTCCTACTCCCCCACGACCCTGCTCAACGAGATCTCCGGTGTCAGCGGGGTCGTCGAGCAGTACGCCTCCGCGATCGCCGACAACGTCTGGGGGGCCGGGACGACGGTCATGGCGCTGCTCTTCAACGGCCTGGCGATCGCGCTCTTCACCTTCTACCTGTGCGCCGACGGGCCGCGCTTCCGGCGCGTGATCTGCTCCGTCCTTCCTCCGCGCACGCAGCGCGAGACACTGCGGGCCTGGGAGATCGCGATCGAGAAGACCGGCGGGTACCTGTACTCGCGGGCGCTCCTGGCCCTGGTCTGCGCGGGTGCGCACTACGCGGTGCTGGTCCTGCTGGACATTCCCTTCGCGTTCGCGCTGGCGCTGTGGGTGGGCGTGCTGTCGCAGTTCATCCCCACGGTCGGCACCTACATCGGCGGCGCCGTGCCCGTGCTCGTGGCACTGCTGGTGGGGGTCTGGCCGGCGGTGTGGGTGCTGGTGTTCGTGATCGTCTACCAGCAGTTCGAGAACTACCTGCTCCAGCCGCGCATCACCGCCAAGACCCTGGACATGCACCCGGCGGTGGCCTTCGGGTCGGTCCTGGCGGGCGTCGCCATCCTGGGCGCGCCCGGCGCGCTGCTCGCGCTGCCGATGGGCGCGAGCCTCCAGGCCTTCCTCAGCACCTACATCCGGCGCTACGAGGTCGAGGCGCACCACCTGCTCTCCGCCGCCGAGGCCGGTGAGTCACCCGGCGAGCACGGCGAGGACAACGGGAGGCACGCGGAGGGTGACGTGCCCCGCAAGGACGACGGTGGCGAAACCTCCCCCGGGGACGGCGGGACCGCGCCGGGGACCTCCCCCCGTCCCGGTTCCACCCTGCCGCCCACGGAGTGAACGGGGCGGGCGGAGGCCCGCCGCGTGCGGCGCACGCGGGGCCGCGTGGCGGGTGAGCGCCCCGGTGGCACGGGGCGCCGGGGCGCGGTTCCGGAGGCCTCCGGAGCGCGTGTCCTCCCGCGACGGCGGCGGTGAGAGCACGGTGACGGGGGCATCGGCCCACCGGGAGCCGACACCCCGCCCCGGCCGCCCTGTCACCGCTCCGCGGCCACGCCCGAGGGCGTCCTCACGTGGTGGCGCCCGAGCGGGAGCATGAGGGGCCTGCCCGTGGTCGGGTCGGGGATGACCCGGCTCTCCAGGCCGAAGACCGCTCGCACACTGTCCTCCGTCAGCACCGCTTCGGGCTCGCCCATGGCGTGCAGCCGCCCGTCGGCGAGCGCGATCAGATGGTCCGCGTAGCGGGCGGCGAGGTTGAGGTCGTGCAGGACCATGACGATCGTCGTGCCGCGGTCCCTGTTGAGGTCGGTGAGCAGGTCGAGCACCTCGACCTGGTGGCTCACGTCGAGGAACGTCGTGGGTTCGTCCAGCAGGAGCAGGTCGGTCTGCTGGGCGAGCGCCATGGCGATCCACACCCGTTGGCGCTGCCCGCCGGAGAGTTCGTCGACCGACCGCTCGGCGAGGTCGGAGGTGTGCGTCGCCTCCAGGGCCGTCGCCACCGCGGCGTCGTCCTCCCGGCTCCAGCGGGAGAACATCCCCTGGTGGGGGTGGCGTCCGCGGCCCACGAGGTCGGCGACGGTGATGCCCTCCGGGGCGATCGGCGACTGGGGCAGCAGGCCCATGGTGCGCGCCAGCTCCTTGGCGGGCATCCGGTGCACCTCCTTGCCGTCGAGCACCACGCGGCCCTTCCTGGGGGCCAGGAGCCGCGACATCGACCGCAGGAGCGTGGACTTCCCGCAGGCGTTCGCGCCGACGATCACCGTGATCCCGCCCGGGGGCACGACGAGGTCGAGGGATTCGATGACCGTCCGGTCGCCGTAGCCGAGTGCGAGGTCCTGGACCTCCAGGGAGTGGGTCGCGGTCACAGGGAGCCTCCGGCGCGGTTGGTGCGGACGATCAGGTAGACGAGGTAGGGCGCGCCGAGCACGCCGGTGACGACGCCGACCGGGAAGCGCGTCCCGAAGGCGTACTGGCCGGCGAGGTCCGCGACCAGGACCAGGAGCGCGCCCACGAGTGCCGAGGGCACCAGGAGCGAGCCGCCGGGCCCCACGATACGGGCGGCGATGGGCCCGGACAGGAACGCGACGAACGCGATCGGCCCCGACGCCGCGGTCGCGAAGGCGATGAGGCCGACAGCGGCGACGATCACGATGACGCGGGTGCGCTCGACGCGCACCCCGAGCGCGGACGCGGTGTCGTCCCCCAGCTGCATCGCCGACAGGTTGCGGGACTGGCTGAGGAGCAGGGGCGCCAGGACCACCAGGGCCAGCAGGACCGGGACGGTCTCCGTCCAGGTCGAGCCGTTGAGGCTCCCGGTCAGCCACCGCATGGCCTCCTGGAGGTCCCATTCGGCCGCCTGGGACAGGACGTAGCTGGTGAGGCTGTCGAGCATCGCGGCGATGCCGATGCCGATGAGGATGAGGCGGGTCCCGGCGACCCCGCCCCGGAACGCCAGGGCGTACACGAGCATCGCGACGGCGAGCCCGGCGGTGATCGCCACGACGGACACCCCGGTCCGGCCCAGCGAGAGCATCACGATGGCGAAGGCCGCCGCCGCGCCGGCTCCGGAGCTGATCCCGATGATGTCGGGGCTGGCCAGGGGGTTGCGCAGCATCGTCTGGAAGGTGACGCCGCCGATGCCGAAGCAGAGCCCGGCCGCGACCGCCAGCACCGCCCGGGGAAGGCGCAGGGTGCCGACGGTGAACGACGCGCCGGGAACCTGCTCGCCCAGGATCACGGCGATGACGTCGGCCGGCGGGTAGAACGTCCGGCCCACCATGAGACTGGTGGCGAACACGGCGACGATGAGGACGGCGAGCACCGCGATGACGGTGCCCCGCCTGGCCGTGCGCCGGATCCGGCCGCGGGTCACGGCCTCGACGTCGACGGGGCGGGTGACGGTTTCCGCGCTCACAGGGCACGCACTTTCTGCCGACGGACGATGTAGATGAAGACCGGTGCGCCGATCAGCGCGGTCACGATGCCCACCTCGACCTCGGACGGGCGCGCCACGACGCGGCCGACGACGTCGGCGGCGGTCAGCAGCGCCGCGCCGAGCAGGGCGGAGAACGGCAGCATCCACCGGTGGTCGACACCGATCAGCAGACGGCACATGTGCGGTACGACGAGGCCGACGAACATGATGGGACCGGCGACCGCGGTGGCCGCGCCGCACAGCAGCACGGCGCCCAGGGCGGCGATCGCGCGCACGACGGCGACACGCTCACCGAGCCCCGCCGCGAGGTCGTCGCCCAGGGCGAGGGAGTTCAGGGCCCGCGCCGACAGGAAGCTGAGGGCGAGTCCCACTGCGAGGAAGGGCAGGACGCGGACGACGCCGTCGAAGGACGCGCCCCCGACTCCGCCGATCTGCCACATGCGGAAGCCCCCGGCCACGTCGTTGCGCGGCATGACGACGGCGGTCACGAGCGAGGAGAACGCCGCCGAGGTGGCGGCGCCCGCGAGCGCGAGCTTGAGGGGTGTGGCCCCGCCCCGGCCGAGCGAGCCCACGGTGTACACGAAGACGGCCGCCGCGGCGGCTCCGCCGATCGCGACCCAGATGTAGCCGCTCGGGGACGTGAGCCCGAAGAAGACGATGCCGCAGACCACGGCGAGCGAGGCGCCCATGTTCACGCCCAGGATGCCCGGGTCGGCGAGGGGGTTGCGGGTCACGCCCTGCATGACCGCCCCGGACAGGCCCAGGGCGGCGCCGACGAGCACCGCGAGGACGGTGCGCGGCACCCGCTTGGTGACGGCGGCCTGGGCGATCGTCTCGTCCGCGCCGCCCAGGGCGGCGACGACGTCGGAGAGGCCGACGATGCGGGAGCCCCAGGCGACGGAGGCCAGCATGGCCGCCGTGAGCGCCGCGAGCGCGAGGAGCAGCCAGAGCGACCGCGCCCGCACCGGGCGCCGTGTGGTGTCGGCGTCCGGTGCGGGACTGGTGTCGGTCATCGTCACTGGACCTTGTCGGCGGCCTCGGCGAGCGCGGCGACGTAGTCGTCGAGCACCCACGAGATCGACAGCGGGGTCGGGTTCGCCGCGGTGGCGAGGGGGGAGCTGCCGGGCAGGAGGAACACGGAGTCGCGCTCGACGGCGGGCATCTTCGAGAGGAGCGGGTCGCTCTGGAGGATGTCGAGGAGCTCGCCCGTGTCGTCGCCGTAGCCCGTGATGATGTCGACGTCGTCGAAGGCGTCGATCTGCTCGGTGCTCTGGGTGAGGGAGAACTGGTCGGTGCCGGCGGAGAGTTCCGCGATGCTTCCGGGGGTCTCCAGACCCAGGTCCTCGAAGAAGAGGGTCCGGGTGTCGTGCGTGGTGTAGAAGCCGACCTCGCTCACGTCGGTCGGGTCGACGTGCGTCATGAACATGGCCGACTTGCCTTCGAGCTGCGGGTACTCGGCGACGACGTCGGCGATCTCCTGTTCGAGCTCGGTGATCAGCTCGTCGCCCTCGTCGGCCAGGCCGATGGCCTGGCTGTTGAGCCGGATGATGTCGCGCCACGACGTGGCCCACGGGCCCTCGGGGTAGGCGACGACGGGGGCGATGTCGCTGAGCGTGTCGTAGTCCTCCTGGGTGAGCCCGGAGTAGGAGGCGAGGATGACGTCGGGCTGCGTGTCGGCGACGGCCTCGAAGTCGATGCCGTCGTTCTCGTCGAACAGCACCGGCGTCTCGGCGCCGAGCTCCTGGAGCTTCTCGTCGACCCAGGGGAGGACGCCGTCGTCGTTGTCGTCGCCGAAGTTGGCCTCGGCCATGCCGACGGGCACGACGCCGAGGGCGAGCGGCACCTCGTGGTTGGCCCAGTTCACCGAGGCGACGCGTTCCGGCTGCGACTCGATGGTCGTGGTGCCCAGGGCGTGCTCGATCACGATGGGGTACTCGCCGGAGCCGCCTTCGGCGGCGGCCTCCTCGCCTTCCGGCTGAGCGCCGCAGGCGGCGAGGGTCAGGACCGTGGCTGCGGCAGCGGTCAGTGCCGCGAACCGATGGGAGCGCATCAGAATACATCCACTCTTGGAGGAATGAGGGTAGGCTCGCCTAAATTAGCAGACCCTAAATCATCCCAAAACGGAGGTAGGCATGAAAACCTCCTGTTTGCGCCCCGCAGAGCTCTGAGAGAAGCCCCCCGCGGGAAGGCGCCGGACGGCCGGACCCCCGCCTCCGCGGGCCTCCGCGGCAGCAGCCCGAACCGGCGGCCCGCACCGGCGGCCCGAACCGGCGGCCCGCACCGGTCGCGGCACACGGCGCGCGACCGCACGCCGCCGCCCCTGTCCCCGGGACGGGCGTCCGGGGCCGCGGCGGGCGCACGGCCGCGGCCCCGGACGGGTCACCGCGGGATCCCCTCCGCCGCGGGCCGGACGGCCGCGGAGGGACGCAGGACCAGGTGCTCCCAGGACGCGACGTCCCGTCGGAGCTGCCGGTCGTGGGTGGCGATCACCACAGCCGCGCCGGTGGAGCCGAGCCCCTCGGTGAGCTCCTCCACGAGGGCGATCGAGAGGTGGTTGGTCGGCTCGTCGAGCAGCAGCACGTCGGGGCGCGACGCCAGCGCCATCGCGAGGTCGAGCCTGCGCTGCTGCCCCATGGACAGCTCGCGCAGCGGCTTGGCGACATCCGCGGACGAGAGCAGCCCGAGGGAGGAGAGGGGGACGGCCTCCCCCTCCTCCAGCGCGCCCGAGCTGACGAGCCGGCCCAGGTGGGCGCCGAACACGTCGCGGGCGCGACGCGCGTCCGCCCGCGGGGACTCCTGCGCCAGCAACCGCACGCGGGCCGTGCGGGCGGTGCGCAGACCGCCGCCAGTCGGCTCGATCCGGCCCGCGAGCACCGCCAGGAGCGTCGACTTGCCCGCGCCGTTGGCCCCGGTGACCACGAGCCGCGCGCCGGACGCGAGCGCGACCGTGACCGGTTGCTCCAGACGCCCCGCCACGGTGACCTCCTCGGCGCCGACCAGGGTCGTCCCGGGGCGCGCCCGCAGCTCGGGCATGCGGAACCGCAGCGGGGGCGGGGGCACGGTGATCGCGTGCTCCTCCAGGTCGTCGCGCCGCCGGTGGACGGCGCGCACCAGGCCGGGGGCCCGGGTCGCCCGCTGGTGCTTGCCGGTGCCCTTGTCCGGGCGCCAACCGCTGACGAGCCGGTTCCGGGCCTCCGACAGGTCCTGGGTCAGGCGGGCGTGCTCGGCCCTCTGCTGCTCGAACTCGGCCTCCCAGCGCTCCCGTTCGGCCCGCCGCCCCTCCTGGTACCCGACGAGGCCCCCGCCGTACACGCGGGGCCCGCCGTCGCGGCTCGGGTCGAGGTCGAGCACCGTCGTCGCCACGTCCGAGAGCAGGGCGCGGTCGTGGCTGACGAGCGCCACACCGTTGTGGTGGCCGCGCAGCCGCTCGGTCAGGTAGTCGAGTCCGGCGGCGTCGAGGTGGTTCGTGGGCTCGTCGAGCAGCAGGAAGTCGTGCGAGGCGCCCAGCAGGCACGCCAGGCGCACGCGGTAGCGCTGGCCGACCGACAGCTCCGCCAGGGGACGCGACCGGTCGGTGACGGCTCCCAGGTTCTCCAGGGCCAGGTCGACGCGCCGGTCGGCGTCCCAGGCGTCGAGCGCCTCCGCGGCGGCCAGGGCCTCCGCGTACCTCCCGGCAGCGCCGGGCGCCCCGCCGGCGAGCCCCACGGCACCGGCGTCGAGCGCGGCGAGGGCGTCGCGGGCGGCGGCGAGCTCGATGTCGACGAGGTCGCCGACGGTACGGCCGCCGGTCGCCTCCATCTCCTGCTCCGCGACCCCGACGGTGCCGATGCGCCGGACGGTTCCGACGTCCGGTGCGAGCGTCCCGGCGAGGATGTGCAGCAGTGTCGACTTGCCCCGGCCGTTCTCACCGACGATCCCCCACCGCGACCGCGGGGTGAGGGTCATGTCGACGCCGGACAGGACCGTCCGGCCGCCGCGGTCGATGCCGACTCCGGACACGGTGATCTGCGCCCGCTCTCCTGCGGGCAGGCCTGACACAGGCTTGAGGGTGGTCATTCTCTCCTCCGAACAGAGCTCCGCCCCGGCGGTGGACGCGAGGGGGGCGAGAGCTCTCCGAGCTGACGGACGACCCTTGGAGGGTCATGGCAGACGTCGCGGACCCGCGGCCACCGTGACGGTCGGGGCGGGTGCTCGGGATGCGCTCAGAGGTAGAGAGGTAGATGCACGTCGCCCATGGTAGCCACCGATTACGGACACAGCCACGGGTTTTTCCGCCGCCCCCTCCGGGCCGCCCCCGGCCGCCGTCGGCTGAGGGACCACGTGTGCCCCGCCCGGGCGGCCCGGGGCCGTCCGGGCGGGGTCAGCGGCGGTCGCCGCGCGGGACCAGGGCCGCCGCGGCGAGCGGCACCGCCGCCAGGAGGAGCCAGGGGGCCGGGCCGCCGAGGTCGAGGACCGCCCCCGCCGGCACGCTGCCCAGGAGCACCACCAGGCCGGACAGAGAGGACAGCGCGCCCGTGAACAGGCCCAGGCGGGAGTCGTCGACGAGGTCGGGCAGCCAGGCGCGGACCGTCGGCACGATCAGGACCTGCCCCAGGGTGAGCGCGGTCACGAACGCCACGGAGGGCAGGAGCCCGCCCAGGGCGTCGACCGGTGTCAGCACGGCGGCGGAGGCGAAGCCCAGCGAGATCAGCAGCAGCCCGCAGACCAGGGTCGCGCGCCGTGTCAGCCGGGTCGCGGCCCAGGACAGCACGGGGAACTGCACGGCGATGTACAGCACCGACGCCCACGCCAGCAGCCAGCCCAGTGCCGCCTGGGAGCCGGTCGCCCGCTCCACCTCCCCCGGCAGTGCCAGGTAGAGCTGGTTGTAGGCCAGCAGGTAGCCGCTGTAGGCCAGGCACAGCCCCAGGAACCGGCGGTCGCCCAGCAGCAGCCGCACCCCCTCCCGCAGCCGGGGGCGCCCCTCCCCCGGGTCCGTGCCGGAGGCGCCGTCCGGCGTCCCCCGGGGCATGAGCCGCAGGTGTCCGGCCAGCACGAGCGCGAAGACGGCCGCCCCGACCAGGCAGGCGGCCCGGAACCCGCCGAGCAGGAGCAGAGCGCCCAGGAGCGGGCCGACGAGCGTCCCCGCCTGACCCGCGACGGAGAACAGCGCGAGCACGCGCGTCCGGTGCGTACCGCTCGTCCGTTCGTGCCGGACCGCCTGGCGCACGATCTCGGTCTCGACCGCCGGGGAGAACAGCGCGGCGGCGAACCCGATGAGCAGTACCGACGCGATCACCGAGGCGGTGTCCGCGGCGAAGCCGAGCCAGCAGAACCCGGCGATGCGCAGCGCACAGCCCACCAGCACGACCGGCCGGGCCCCGAACCGGTCGGTGAGCGTGCCGCCCACGACGAACAGGCCCTGCTGGCTGAAGGTCCGCAGGCCCAGCACGAGGCCGACCAGCCACCCGGCCAGGCCCAGCCCTCCCCCGAGGTGGTCGGCGAGGTAGGGCAGGACCGCGAAGAACCCGACGTTGAACGCGAACTGCGAGCCGATCAGCAGCAGCGTCAGCGGAGCCAGGCCCCGCAGGTCGCGCAGGGCCTGCGCCGTTCGCCCCGACGGCGGTCCCGTGCGCCCCCCGCGGTCGGGGCGGACGGCCCGTCCGGGGTGCTCCGCCCGCTCCGGGGAGTCGTCGACGGAGGTCATGACGCGGTCGAGGGTGTGCGGGCGCGGGCGCCGCCGACGGCCGCCGGAACCGCCGCCACCAGTGCGCGCGTGTACGGGTCGGCCGGCCGGGAGCAGACCCGGCGGGCGGGGCCGGTCTCCACGATCCGTCCCTCCCGCATGACCGCGACGCGGTGGGCGACGTGCCCGACGAGCGCGAGGTCGTGGGAGATGAACAGGTACCCCAGTCCCAGGTCGTCCTGGAGCCCGGTGAGCAGGTTGAGGACGCCGGCGCGCACCGAGGGGTCCAGGGCGGACACCGGTTCGTCCAGGACCAGCAGTCGCGGCTCGCAGGCCAGCGCGCGGGCGATCCCGACGCGCTGGCACTGCCCGCCGGACAGCTCGTGCGGCAGCCTGTCAGCGTGGGAGGCGTCCAGGCCCACCGTCTCCAGCAGGGCCGCCACGCGGCCGGGACCGGTGGCGCGGTCCCAGCGCCCGTGGATGCGCAGGGGTTCGGCGACGGCGTCGCGGACGCGCAGGCGGGGGCTGAGCGACCCGTAGGGGTCCTGGAAGACCGGTTGGAGGGCGGGCCGCAGGGAGCGCAGACGCGCCGCGTCCATCGTGGTCAGCTCGCTTCCCTCGAAGCGCACCGAACCGGCGTCGGGGCGGCGCAGGCCGATCACGGCGGAGGCCGTGCTGGACTTGCCGCACCCCGACTCACCGACCAGGGCGAGCGTCTCCCCCGCGCGGATGTCGAAGGACACCCCGTCGACGGCCGTCACGGGCGCGGACCGCCGTGTGCCGCCCGGGTAGCGCACCACCAGGTCGCGGACCGCCAGCAGCGGCGGGGCGGAGTGGGTCATGTCGTCCTTCCTCGTCGGGTGTGCGGCGGGGCGGGCGCCCGTCGGGCGCCGCCGCGCCGGGGGTGTCACGGCGCGACCGCGAACAGGGAGCTCGCGGGGTCGGGGAGGTCCCGCCAGCGGTGGCACGACACCAGCCGGCCGGGTTCGCCCGCGACGACCGGCGCGGGCTCGTCGGCGCGGCAGCGGGCTTCGGCGAGGGGGCACCTCGGGGCGAAGGAGCAGCCGCCCGGGAGCGAGCCCGGCGACGGGGGCGCCCCCGCGATGGCGGGGAGCCGGCGGTCCGCCGCGTCCCGGGGCGGGAGCGCGGCGAGCAGTCCGGCGGTGTAGGGCGCCCTCGGGTCGGTGAGGACCCGGTCCACCGGACCCGACTCGACGTGCCGTCCCGCGTAGACGACCACGACCCGGTCCGCGTGACCGCCGACGACCCCCAGGTCGTGGGTGATCAGGACGACCGCCGTCCCGGTCTCCTCGCGCAGCCCGCACAGCAGCTCCAGGACCCGCGCCTGCATGACGGGGTCGAGTGCGGTGGTCGGCTCGTCGGCGAACACGACGTCGGGCCGGTTGACCGTGGCCATCGCGACGACCGCGCGCTGCCGCATGCCGCCGGAGAACTCGTGCGGGTAGGCGTGCGCGCGCCGCGCGGCGTCGGGGATGCCGACCCGGTCCAGGGCGTCCACCGCCCGCTGCCAGGTCTGGGCCCGGCCCGTCCCCCGCACGGAGCGCACGGCGCGGGCGATCTGCCCGCCCACGGTGTGGACGGGGCTGAGCACGGTGAGCGCGTCCTGCGGGACCAGCGACATCCGCCGTCCCCGCACGGAGCGCAGGACGGACGGGGGCGCGCCGACCAGTTCCCGCCCGCCCAGGAGGACGCTGCCGGTGACGGCCGCGCCGTACGGCGCCAGGCCCAGGACGGCGCGGGCGGTCAGGGACTTCCCCGCGCCCGACTCCCCGACGAGGGCGACCACCTCGCCGGGGTGCACGTCGAAGGACAGGCCGCGGACCGCGGGAACGGTGCTCCGGCCGCGCCCGCGCAGGGTAACCCGCAGGTCGCGGACGCTCAGCAGGGGCGCCCCGTCCGGGGCGCCGCCGCGCGGAGCGGCTCGGTGCGGGCCGTCGTCGTGAGGGGCGCCGTCGTTCATCGGCCGGTTCCTTCCCGGAGCGCTGCTCCGGCGGGGGCGGCTGCCCGGCGTCGCCGGGCGGTCCGCCTCCCCGGGGGCAGGGTGGACAGTGAGACCGCGAACGCCGCGAGCAGCAGGAGCATCGCGCCCGGGGCGAGCGCGGCCAGCGGCGCGCGCTCCACGTAGGGCAGGGACTCGGACAGGCTCAGCCCCCACTCGGCGGACGGCGGCCGGGCGCCGAGGCCGAGGAACCCCAGCGAGGCGAGGGCCAGGGCGATGCCGGGGAGCCTGAGCACGGCGTTCCTGCCCACCGGTCCGAGGACGGCGGGCAGGACGTGCCGCAGCAGGATCCACCGGGAGTCCGCGCCCAGGGCCCTCTGGGCGTTCAGGTAGGAGGCGGCGCGCGTCTCCTGGACGAGCGACGCCGCGTGCGCGGCGAGCGGGGGCCAGGACACCAGGGCGACGGCCACCGAGGCTCCGAGGGGGCCGGGGCCCATGACGGCGGCCACCAGGATCCCGGCGATCACCGGGGGCAGGGCGTTGGCCATGTCGGCGGCGCCCGCCGCCAGCGCGGGACGGAACCCGACCAGCAGCGCCACGACCAGGCTGACCAGGCACACGAGCGCCGCGGTGCCCACGGTGGAGACGGCGCCGTGGCCGAGCCTGGCCAGCACGTCGCGGCCGACGGCGTCGGTGCCCAGCGGGTGCTCCCACGAGGGGGCGGCGAGGCGGGCGGCCACGTCGACGGTCATCGCGTCCCGGGTCAGGCCCCACAGGCACACCGTGAGGAGCAGGGCCGCGCACGCGGCGGGCACCGCGCGGCGCACCGCACCGGCCGGGGCCGTGGGCGGCGGTGACAGGGACAGGGCCGCGTCGCGCAGGCCCGGGCCCAGCAGCCGCAGGCGCGCGGCCTGGGCGAGGAGTCCGGCGGCGGCGCCGAGGAGCACCAGTCCGAGGACCGCGCCCTGGAGCATGGGCAGGTCCTGGGCCTGGGCCGCGCCCAGGGCGGTGCGGCCGATCCCGGGGACGGCGAAGACCGTCTCCACGGCGACCGCCCCGCCGGTGAGGCCGACCGCGACCATCCCGAACTGCGGGATGAGCGAGGGGGTGGCCCGGCGCAGCGCGGCCGCGGCGATGAGGGCCGGGGAGCACCCCGAGGCCGCCCACAGCCCGACCCAGCGTTCCGCGAACACGGCGGGCAGGGCGTCGTCGACCAGCCGCCCCAGCAGCCCTCCCGCCGGAACGCCCAGCGCCAGGGCGGGGAGCACGAGGTGCACCGGCCCCTGCCAGCCGTAGGGCGGCAGCCAGCCCAGCCACACCGACAGCGCCACCATGAGCAGGACGGCGACCAGGAACTCGGGCAGGGCCGTGCACATCGCGGCGACCGCCCCGCTGCCCGACCCTCCCGGGCGCAGGGTGCCGCGTGCCCCGCGCACCAGCGCGGGCGCGCACAGGGCGGCGGCCAGCACCAGGGCCACGGCGAGCGCCGCGGCCATGACCGTGAGGGACACGACCGCGGCCGACACGACCGCGGGCAGGACGGGCGCGTCGGAGACCCAGGAGGTGCCGAGGTCCCCGCGGAGCACCCCGCCGAACCAGCGGCCGAACATCGCCGTCGGTCCGTCGGAGAGCCCCAGGTCCTCGCGGATGGCGTTCAGCGCCTCCTCCGTCGGCTCCTGCTCGGCGGAGCGGGCCCGCAGCACCGACAGCGCCGGGTCGCGGCCGGACAACCAGGGCAGCAGGCCGACCACGACCGTGATGACGGCGAAGGCCGCCAGCCGGGAGACCAGGGGGCCGAGGGTCCCGGAGGGGAGGGACGGGCGGCGCCGGGGCGCGGCCCCGTCCTGGGGTGCGGCCCCGTCCTGGGGTGCGGCTCCCATCAGTCCAGCCGGGTGAGCGAGGTGACGAGCAGGCGCTCGCGCGGGTCCTTGGCCGAGTCGACGACACCGGCCGCGTCGCCCTGGATGACGCGCTCGTGCAGCATGGGGATGGCCGCGTCGGTGTCCAGGACGGCCGCCTCGGCCTCCAGGATCGCGGTGCGGCGCTCCTCGCCCGTCGGCGCGCGCTCGGCCTCCTCCAGCGCCGCGTCCACCCGCTCGTCGCACAGCTGGGCGATGTTGAAGGAGCCGTCGCAGGAGAAGTCACTGGTCATGTACGCGGCGGGGTCCCCGGAGTCGAGGACGGTCGCCCGGGAGAGGATGAACGCGTCGAACTCGCCGCTGAGGGCGTCCTCCTCGATGTTGGCGTACTCGCGCACCACCTGCTCCACCTCGAACCCGGCGTCCTCCAGCTGCTGTTCGAGGACGGTCGCGACCTCTGGCAGCTCGGCGCGGTCGGTGAAGGTGGCCAGGGTGACGGCGGCGCCGTCCGGGTCCCCCGCCTCCGTGGCGCCGGTGCGCGCGGGCCGGTCGGAGGCCCAGGGCAGCGCGGGGCCGAGGAGCCCCTCGGCCACGTCGGCGCGGCCCTCGTAGACGCCCTGGACCAGGGACTCCCGGTCGATGGCGTCGCGGGCGGCGGCGCGCAGGCCGGGGTCCGTGAACGGCCCGTCCTCCGTGTTGAGGTAGAGGGTGTTGGTGCGCGGCATCGGCACCTCGGTGAGGGTGTCCTCCTCCAGGAGCGACGCCTGGGACGTGGGCACGGACTCGACGATGTCGGCCTCGCCGGTGCGCAGGGCCGCGGCGCGGGCGGTGCCGTCGGGCACGAAGTCCACGTCGATGCCGGCCGCCAGGGCGGGTTCGCCCCAGTAGCCGTCGAAGCGGTCCAGGCGTGCGGAGGTGGTGCCGGTGACCTGGACCAGCTCGAAGGGGCCGGAGCCGGTGCCGACGGGGTCGACCGAGCCGCCCTCGTAGGCGCTCTCGGCGAGGATCGAGAGCTGCGGGGAGGACAGCCTCTGGGGGACGAGCGGGTCCTCCTCGGCGGTGGTGACGGTCAGGGTGTCGCCCTCCGCGGCCACCTCGATCTCCACGCCGTCGAGGATGCGCGGCTTCGGCGAGGCCTGCGCGGCGTACTCCAGCGCGTGGGCGGCGACGGCGGCGGTCAGCTCCGTGCCGTCGTGGAAGCCCACCCCGTCGCGAACGGTGAACGACCAGGTGGTGGGGTCGACGCGGGACCACTCCGTGGCGAGGCCCGGCTGCGGGTCGCCGACCTCGTCGAGGGTGATGAGGGTTTCCGCGGTGCTCCACCGGGAGAGCTTGAACGCGTCGTCGGTCAGGGGGGACAGCGCGGAGCGCGGCGGCTGCATCATCGCCACCGAGATCCGCCCGTCCTCCGCGGTGTCGTCTCCGGCGGGGAAGCAGCCGGTGACCAGGAGGGACACGGCCAGGACCAGGCAGGCGCCGGGCGGGGTTGTGTGGAGGTGCACGGGGGTTCTTCCTGGTTTCGAGGGACGGCACGGCCGCCACGCGGACATACCGCGACCGGCCAAAACAGCATATGACAACCGTTTTCATTATTGTCCCCCACCCCGCCCCGAACCATGACACACGGGACCGCTTACCACCCGGACCCGGACCGTCGGGGCCCCTGGAGCGCCCATGACGCGGGCCCGGGGCGCGGAGGGAATCCCCCGCGCCCCGGGCCCGTGCCCGTGTCCCGGATCGGTCAGGCGCCGCCGGTGGCCGCCTCGACCTCGGCCATGAACTGCTGGGCCGCCTCGGCCGGGGTGATGTCACCGAAGGCGAGGCTGTCGGTGACCCGCGAGCTGATCTCCACGACCTGGCCGGCGCCGATCGGCGGCGGCGGGTTGCCGTCGACGATCGTGCCCTCGATGCCGCTCATGAACTCGGCCATCTGCGTGTCGGCTTCGGGCAGGTCGTCGGCGATGGCCTCGCGCACGTCGACGTTGGCCGGGAGTCCGAGGTCGGCCAGGAGCAGCTCGGACGCCGCGGGGTCGTTGAGCATGTAGTCGACGAAGCGGGCCGACTCCTCCGGGTGCTCGGTCCCCGCGGCGATGCTGTAGAACATGGCCGGCTTGAAGAACCCGCCGGTCCGCTCGAACTCCGTCTCCCCCGGGTAGCGCAGCAGCTGGATGTCGCGGCCGGACGACTCGGCCATGTTGCCCAGCTGGTTGCTCCAGAAGTGCGCCATCGCGCCCCGGTTGGTGGCCACGACGGACTGGTCGACGCCTCCGCCCTGGATCTCCACGCCCTCGGCCGCGCTCGGCTGGCCGCCGTTCTCCTGGAGCTCCTGGGTGATCTCGAACCAGGCGGTCAGGGTCTCCTCGGAGAAGGCCAGGGAGCCGTCCTCGGCGTAGAGGTTCTCGCCGTGCTGGCGCGCGAAGACCTGGAACCCGGTCTCGTTGTAGCCCATGGTCTGCGTGCCGACGTACTCGCCGTCGGTGCCCTCGGTGATCTGCGCGGAGATCTCGACGTAGTCGTCCCAGGTCCACGTCTCGTCGTCGGGCATCTCCACACCCGCGGCCTCGAAGGCCTCGGGGTCGGCGTGGATGGCGTAGGCGTTGACGCCGCTGGCCGCGCCGAAGGTCTGGCCGTCCAGGTCGCCGCTCTCGGCGATGAGGGGGTCCAGGCCGGACAGGTCCAGACCCGGGGCCTCGTCGAGGTCCAGCAGCGCGCCGCGGTCCGCGTACTCGCGCAGGTAGCGCTCCTCCTGCATGGCGATGTCGGGCGCGTCGTTGGCCGCGGTGCTCGTGGCCAGCCGGTCCCAGTAGGAGCCCCAGTCGGTGCTCTCTCCCGTGATCCGGATGTCGGGGTTGTCGGCCTCGAAGTTCTCGATGACCTGGAGCATGGTGGTCTGACGCTCGTCGGAGCCCCACCAGGAGAAGCGGAGCTCGACGGTGTCGCCGTCGTCTCCGGAGCCTCCGCACGCGGAGGTGGCCAGGACGAGCGCGGTCGCGGCGGCGGAGACGGTGAGGGCGGTGCCGCGACGGCCGGCCCGGGGCCGACCTCGGGGGGGTACGAGCATGGTGGTGTTTCCCTTCGGCTACTGCTGTCCGGGGGCGGCTGTGCCCTGGAGGGGTACTGCTGTCCGGTCGGAAGGAGTGGGGGGGTCGGGCCGGTGGAGCGGCCGGGTGGACCGCCGCACGCGGCGGGAACTGGGGGCCGGGACCGTGGTCGCGGCCCGGGGCCGGAGGGGCGGCCGGTGACGGCGACCGGTGGTTCCTCCCCTGTCGAGGGCGCCGGGGCGTCTCGTCACGAACGGAGCCGGTCAACGGCAACCGTGCTGGTAAGCGCTATCCATGTTCTTAAGTGTTCATTTTTTAGCACCGCGTCACGCGGGTGTCAACGCTCGGTTTCCGACCGGGACATCCGGACGCCTCCCGTCGAAAACTCACCGAACCCGCCGCCACCAGCATCGTCACGGCCAGCGACCGCCTCCCGACCGGGAGGGGGCGAGGCCCGGCGGCTCCAGTCGCGGCCACCCCGACCCGGGCGTATCGGAACCGCCTCCCCCGACACCCTTGCCATCACGATCGGAAAGCGTTTACCATACTGTGACGCCCATCACCGGCACAGACGGGCCCCGCACCGGCTCCACCCCGGAACCGGGACGACCGTCAGACGCGGGGTTCCAGATCGTCGGGGGTGAGGGGGCGGCCGGGCAGTGGCGCGGCCGACCCGGGACGCAGCGCGTCCAACGCCAGGGCCAGGACCCGCTCGTGGACCACCGCCCCCAGCGCCCCGGACGAGGCGCGCATGCCGGTGACCACGAGCGCGACGAGCATCAGCACGTCACCGGTGCCCACGTCGGAGCGGAGCGTCCCCTCCGCCTGCGCGACCCGGACCAGCCCGTCGATCACGAGCCGCAGCTCCCGGGCCGTGACGCGGACCGACGCGTCGTCCCGGACGATGGGCCAGGCGTCCGGAGAGAAGAGCGTCAGGCGCAGGGTGAACCACAGCTCCGGCATGTCCTTGAGGCACCCGAGGAAGCTCTCCCAGCCGCGACCGCCCTCGGCCTCGGCCTCCCTGGCCCTGGCGAGCAGGACCGCGAAGCTGTCCCCGGCGACCTCGCGGACCAACGCGTCGCGGTCGGGGAAGCGCCTGTAGAGGGTGCCCACCCCGACCCCCGCCCGACGGGCCACCTCCTCCATCGGCACGTCGGCGCCGCGCTCGGCGAACACCGCCTTGGCCGCGGCGATGATCAGGTCCCGGTTGCGCCTCGCGTCGGCCCTCAGCGCCTGCGGCTCCACCATCACGCCACTCCCCTCCGACTCCGACGCCCCATTGTCCATCACGCGAACCGATGGACGATCACTCTCCGCCTTGATACGGTCACTCACACAAGCGGAAGGAATTCGTCCGCATAAGCATGGCATCAAGGGAGCAGAGTCGTGGCCGCAGAACAGCCGTCCGCCCTTCCCATCGCCCGCACCTGCCCGTACGCCCCCCGGGAGGAGCACGTCCGGCTCCGCGAGGAGGAGCCCGTCAGCAGGGTCACCCTGCCCACCGGCACGCAGGCATGGGCCGTGACCCGCCACGAGGACGTTCGCACGCTGCTGGCGGACCCGCGCTTCAGCTCGGACCGGAGCCGTCCCGGCTTCCCCATGGTGGAGGAGAGGAGCAAGCAGTCCGCCTCCGTCCTCCCGAGGATGCTGGTCAGCATGGACCCGCCC
This sequence comes from Nocardiopsis codii, assembly GCF_036327455.1. Taxonomy (NCBI): domain Bacteria; kingdom Bacillati; phylum Actinomycetota; class Actinomycetes; order Streptosporangiales; family Nocardiopsidaceae; genus Nocardiopsis; species Nocardiopsis codii. The sequence goes on from NZ_JAUZMY010000007.1 coordinate 181,354, forward strand.
GAGCACGGACCGGCCCGGCGCGCGGTCCTGGGAGAGTTCACGGTCAAGCGGATGAACGCCCTCCGGCCGCGCATCCAGGAGATCGTGGACGAGCACGTGGACGCGATGCTGGCCGGCCCCCGCCCCGTCGACCTGGTCCGCGCCCTGTCCCTGCCGGTCCCCTCCCTCGTGATCTGCGAACTGCTCGGGGTGCCCTACGACGACCACGAGTTCTTCCAGAGCAGGTCGGCCTCGATCGTGAGCCACACGGCGTCGCACGAGGAGCAGAAGACGGCCCTGGTCGACCTCGCGGCCTACCTGGACGGCCTGCTCCGGGCGAAGGAGGCAGAGCCCGGCGACGACCTGCTGAGCAGGCAGATCGGCCGCCAGCGGGAGGAGAAGGGCTCCGTCGACCGCCACGACCTGACCGGCCTGGCCTTCCTCCTGCTCAGCGCCGGGCACGAGACCACGGCCAACATGATCTCCCTGGCCGTGCTGCAACTGGCGCGGAACCCGGAGGCCCGGGAGGCGCTCCGGCGGGACCCGGGCGGCACTCCGCACGCCGTCGAGGAGCTCCTGCGGTACTTCACCATCGCCGAGCAGGCGGTCGGCCGGGTCGCCGCGGAGGACGTCGAGTTGGGAGGGCAGCTCATCCGGGCCGGGGAGGGGGTCCTGGTCCTCTCCCACGCGGCCAACCGCGACCCCCGGGCCTTCCCGGACCCCGACGCCTTCGACGCGGGGCGCGGGGCCCGCAACCACCTGGCGTTCGGCTACGGCGCCCACCAGTGCCTCGGGCAGAACCTGGCCCGCATGGAGCTCCAGATCGTCGTCGACACGCTGCTGCGCCGCCTCCCCGGACTCGAACCCGCGATGCCCGTCGACGGCCTCCCGTTCAAGGACGACGCCATCGTCTACGGCATCCACGAGTTCCCGGTCACCTGGTAGCGGGGGCGCGTCGCCACGGCCGCCCGCGGAGGAGGAAGGACATGAGCATGAGGGTCAGCGTGGAGGAGGACCGCTGCTGCGGTTCGGGCCAGTGCGTGCTGCTGGCGCCGGACGTCTTCGACCAGCGCGAGGACGACGGGACCGTGGTCCTACTGGACCCGGCCCCGCCCGAAGGGCTGCACGAGGAGGTCCGGGAGTCCGCGGCCGTCTGCCCCGGCGCGGCGATCGGCGTCCGCGAGGACGCGTGAGAGCCGCCCCGGGTGCGCGGATCGCCGCGCGGTCGGCGGGGGCGGCGGCCCGCCGTGCGGGGAGCCCGCCGCCCCCTGCCGTGTGACGCCGGACGGGCGCGGGACGGGCCCTCAGGAGGCGTCGTCCCGCGTCCCCTCCGGCTCGGCGGCCGTCCCCGGGCCGGACAGCACGTCGAAGGCGTGGCGCCGGTGGGCGGCGAAGAGGTCGAGGGCGGCCCCGGCGTCCCGGGCGCTCAGGGCGGCGGCGAGTTCGCGGTGCTCCCCCGGGATGTGCGTGAGGTAGTCGGCCGCGCTGACGCGGATCCTGGTCAGGAGGAACAGGTGGACCTGGGACCTGATCGCCTGCCACGCCTCCCGCAGGCGCTGGTGCCGGGAGGCGTCGTAGACGGCGTCGTGGAAGGCGATGTCGTACCGCACCAGGGCGTGTTCGTCCTCGGCCCGGTCCATTCGCGCCGCGATCTCCGCGACGGCGTCGAGGTCCTCCTCCGAGGCGTGGTCGACCACCTGCCGGACGGCCAGCTCCTCCAGGGCGCCCCGGAGGCTGTCGAGTTCGGCGACGTCCCGGGGGGACAGGGTCGTGACCGTGGCGCCGCGGTGCCACTCGCTGCGGACCAGCCCCTCGCGCTCCAGCCGGAGCAGGGCCTCGCGCACCGGACCGCGGCTGACCTCCAGGGCCCGGGACAGCTCCACCTCGCGCAGCTGGGCGCCCGGCGCGTAGACCCCGCCGAAGATGGACTCCCGGACGCGGTCGGCGACCTCGTCGGCCAGCCCCCTGCGGCGGGCGGGCCCCACTGTGCCCCGTTCTTCCGTCACTCTTGCCTCCTTGACTTGTCGCAATGTTAACATTGCGACAATCGCTCTCGGTGACATGCCGGGACCGTCCCTCAAGGAAGGCGGACCACAACCATGACCGTCCTCGACTCCCCGATCCCGCGGTTCCACCTGGCCGTGCCGGTGGACGACCTCGCCGCCGCACGCCGGTTCTACGGCAAGGTACTCGGCCTCGCACAGGGGCGCAGCTCCGACAGCTGGGTCGACTGGAACCTGCACGGCCACCAGTTCGTGACGCACCTGGCCCCGAGCCGGTCCGAGCGCGTCCACAACCCGGTCGACGGCCACGACGTCCCGGTTCCGCACTTCGGCCTGATCCTGCCGGTCCCCGCGTTCCACGAACTCGCCGGACGGCTGCGCGAGGCCGGGACGGAGTTCGTCATCGAGCCCTACGTGCGCTTCGAGGGGCAGCCCGGCGAGCAGTGGACGATGTTCCTGCTCGACCCGGCCGGGAACGCCCTGGAGTTCAAGGCGTTCGCGGACGACTCTCAGGTCTTCGCCGTCTGAGCCCGGGCCCCGGTCCGAGCGCCGCGCCGCGGAGCGGGTTGCGCACGGACCGGGGCCCTCCGTGAGAGGAAGGAGCCATGACGATGACGAGAGTGTTCCAGATCGGCGCGGCCGGTGGCGTGGGACGCCGCCTCACCGCCCTGCTCACCGCCCGCGGTGACCGGGTCACCGGCATGCACCGCGCTCCGGCGCAGGCCGAGACGGTGCGCGCCTCCGGCGGGGTCCCGCTCGCCGGCGACCTCGTCGGCGACCCGGTGGACGAGCTGGCACGCAAGCTCGCCGGGCACGACGCCGTGGTGTTCTCCGCCGGGGCCCACGGCACCGGCACGGACATGACCACCGCCATCGACGGCGAGGGACTGGAGAAGACCGTGCGGGCGGCCCGGCAGGCCGGGGTGCGGCGCCTGGTGCTGGTGTCGGTCTTCCCCGAGGCACTGCGCGGTGGGGGCGCCTCTGAGGGTTTCGAGCACTACGCCAAGGTCAAGAAGGCCGCCGACGCCTACCTGGCCGCCAGCGACCTGGACTGGCTGATCGTGCGCCCCGGAACCCTGCTCGACGGGCCCGGGACCGGCAGGGTCAGCGCGGCCCCCGCCCTGGAGTACGGGGACGTGCCCCGTGACGACGTGGCGGCCTTCATCGACGCCGCGCTGCACGAGCCGGGCCTGAACCGCACCGTCGTGGAGCTCACCTCCGGCCCCACCCCCGTCGCCGAGGCCGTGGCCGCGCTCGCCGACGCCCGACGGCGCTGAGATCCGCGCCGGACCGCCGGTCGGCGGTCCGGCGCGGCACAGCCGGGCCGCGGCCTCCCGGAACACCGCCCCGGCGAACGGGGGCTCCCCGGTCACGGGCGCCCCGGACTCAGACGGCGGTGCCCGTCCCCGCGCCCTCCTCCTGTGCGCCCCTCAGCCAGCGCACGGCCTGCTCGCTCCCGGTGTCCAGGTCCCCGGGGAGGTCGTCCAGGAAGGTCTGGTCGCCGTGCCGCGCCATCTCGGCGCGCACGGCCTCGCGGTCGCCCTCCTCGATGACCCGCAGGAGGCGGCGGTGCCGCAGCACGTTCGCGGAGGCCGTCTCGTTGCGGTGGGCCCGCGCGTGGCGGTTGAGCACCATGCAGAGCTTCATCTGCAGCTGCAGCGACCGGTAGGTCTCCTCCAGGCGCTGGTGCCCGGACAGGCCGACGACCGCCGTGTGGAACTCGAACTTCTGCTCCGACAGCTCGGCCTCGTCCCGGGCGTCGGCCGCGGCCTCCATCCGGCGCAGCGCCTCCCAGCAGCGTTCGAGCCTTCGGGGCTCGACCACGGGGATGCCCAGGTCGATGGCCATGTTCTCCAGCTGGTGGCGCAGGGTCATGATCTCGTAGACGTCGTGCAGGGTGAGCGGGGTGACGACCGCTCCCCGGTGCGGGGACTGGCGCACCAGCCCCTCGTGCTCAAGGCGGCGCAGCGCCTCGCGCAAGGGCGGCCTGCTGATGCTGAGCTGCTGTGTGAGCCGGTTCTCCACCACCCGCTCCCCGGGCAGCAGCTCCCCGGCCAGGATCATCCGCCGGATCGAGCGCGCCGCCAGGTCCACCATGCTCGGCGGCTTGACGATCCTCTGGTCGCCCTGTCCCCCGGCCCCGGTGCCGGCCGCCTCGGACCGGTCCATGGTCCCTCCCTCGTGCTCGCGGAGCGGGGCCCCGGACGGGGCCCCGCCGTTCCATACTGTCACCGTCGCGCGGACTCCCCCGGCTCCAGTGCCGCCGCGACGAGCTCCACCGGATGCCAGGCGCGGCGCTCGGTCCCGTGCCCGATCTGCTGTCGGCACGAGACCCCCGTGGCGGCGACGACGGTGTCCTGCTCCTCCGCCTCGATGGCGGGGAACAGCCGGTCGGAGCCGACCTTCATGGACATCTCGTAGTGCTCGGCCTCGAACCCGAACGAGCCGGCCATCCCGCAGCACCCCGCGTCGAGTTCGACGACCTCCGCGCCGGGGATGCGGCGCAGCAGCTCCATGGTGGCGCCCGTCCCCACCTCGGCCTTCTGGTGGCAGTGGCCGTGGAAGAGGATGCGCCGTCCGGCGGGCCAGGAGTCCGCGGACAGGGTCAGCCGCCCCGCGTCCAACGCCTCGGTGAGCAGCTCCTCGACCTGGCGCACCCGTCCGGCGACGTCGGCGACCCGGGGGTCGCCCGGCAGCATCGACGCGGCCTCGTCCTTGAGGGTGAGCACGCACGAGGGTTCGCAGCCGACGATCGGCGCGTCGGCGGCGCTCCCCTCGCTGAGGAGCCCGACCAGGCCGCCGACCTTGGCCTTGGCGTCGTCGACGAGCCCCTTGGACAGGCTGGAGCGCCCGCAGCACCCGCGGCTCTCCAGCCGGACCCGCCATCCGGCCTGCTCCAGGAGCCCGATGGCGGCCCGCCCGATCCCCGGCTCGGTGAAGGTCGAGAAGGAGTCCGCTAGGAAGGTGAGGTCGCCCAGGGGGGCCTCACCGGCGGGTGCGCCCCTGCGGCGGAACCAGCGCACCAGGTTCTGCCGCTCGAAGCTCGGCAGGGGGCGCTGGGCCGTGATGCCGGTGGCCCTCTCCATGAGGCGCCGCAGCACCGGCCAGCGGTTGGGCAGCCCGCTGAGCGGGGCGGTGGCAGAGCCGAGCCGGTACAGGGTGCGCACCGCTCCGAAGATCCGCGTGCGCAGGGGGACGCCGTGGACGTCGTGGTGGTGCGACTGGGTCTCGCTCTTGAGCTTGGCCATGTCCACGCCCAGGGGGCACTCGCTCTTGCACGCCTTGCACATCAGGCACAGGTCGAGGACCTCGTGCAGGCGCTCGTCGGCCAGGGCCGCCGTCGGGTCGGGTTCGGACAGCGCCTTGACCAGGGCGTTGGCCCGTCCCCGGGTGGCGTGCTCCTCGTCGCGGGTGGCGATGTAGGACGGGCACATCGCACCCGTGGTGCTCTTGCGGCACAGTCCGATGTTCATGCACCGGTCCGCGGCGCCGCGCATACCGCCCACCACCTCGAAGGCGAGCCGGGTCCGCACGGGGGCGGCCTCGGGCAGGGCCGGGTCGCGCAGGTGGTCGGTCATCGGGGGCGCGTTGACGATCTTGCCGGGGTTGAGGAGGTTGTCGGGGTCGAAAACCCGTTTGACGTCCTGCATGGCCGCGTACAGTTCGGGGCCGAAGATCTGCCGGTTGAACTCGCTGCGGGCCAGCCCGTCGCCGTGTTCGCTGGAGTTCACCCCTCCGTACTCGGTGACCAGGTCCTTGACCTCCTCGGCGACCGCTCGCATCCGCTCGGCCTCCCCGGGCACTGCCAGGTCGACGAAGGGGCGGATGTGCAGGCAGCCCACCGAGCAGTGCCCGTAGAACCCGGCCTCCATCCCGTGGCGGTCGAGGATGTCCTTGAACCGGGTGGTGTACTCGACCAGGTGGACGGGGTCGACCGCGGTGTCCTCCACGAAGGCGAGGGGGCGGCGGGTGCCGCTGCCCGCCGCCATGAGCAGGCCGAGGCTGGACTTGCGCACCTTGAGCAGCGCGGCCTGCTGCTGCGGGGTCACCGCCTCCAGGGTGTGGTAGCCGTGCCCGGACGCCTTCCACGTGCGGGTGAGGCGGTGCAGGCGGTCGACGAGTTCGGCCTCGTCGTCCCCGGTGAAGGAGACGAACAGCAGCGCTTCGGGGTCGCCGTGGAGGATGTCGCCGAGCGAGGCGTACTCGATGCGCTGCCGGGACAGGTCCAGGATGGTCCGGTCCATCAGCTCCACGGCGGCCGGGTCCTGGGCGAGGGCGTCCTGGGTGGCCGCGATCGCGGCCGGGACGCTGGTGAAGTGTCCGACGGCGATGACGGTCCGCGCGGGTTTGGGAACGAGGTCGACCTCCGCCTCGGTGGCCAGCGCGAGGGTGCCCTCGGATCCGACGACGAACTTGGCGAGGTCGAAGGAGGGGTCCTCCGCGAGCCGGTCCAGCCGGTAGCCGCACGCCCGCCGCCAGAAGTCCGGGTAGCCGGTGGCGATGGCCCCGGCGTTCTCCTCCAGGACGCGGGCCAGGCCGCGGTGGATGTCGCCCTCCAGTCCGGGACGGGCCGCGAGTGCGGCGCGCTCGGCGTCGGAGTAGGGGCGCAGGGTGGTGCGGGAGGCGTCGGCCAGGACCACGTCCAGCGCGCGCACGTGGTCGATGGTCATGCCGTAGCGCAGGGATCCGCTGCCCGCGGAGTTGTTGCCGATCATCCCGCCGACGGTGGCGCGGTTGCTCGTGGAGGTGTCCGGGCCGAACATCAGGCCGTGGGGCGCCGCCGCCGCGTTGAGCTCGTCCTGGACGACGCCCGGCTGCACGCGGGCCACGCGCGCCTCGGGGTCGAGGGAGCGGATGGCCCGCATGTGCCGGGACATGTCCACGACGAGCCCGGCGCCCACGGTCTGCCCGGCCAGGCTGGTGCCCGCGCCGCGCGGGGTCAGTGTCACGCCGAGGCGGCCGGCGACCGAGGTGATCGCCGCGACCTCGTCGGCGTCGCGCGGGAAAACGACCCCGAGCGGCGTGATCGCGTACATGCTCGCGTCCCTGGAGAAGAGGTGGCGCGAGTAGTCGTCGAACCGGGCGTCCGTCACCCCCTCGCGGCGGAGCAGGTCCTCGGCCTCCGCCGCGAGCCCGGTGTCCGCCGCCTCCCCGCTCGCGCCGTTCGTCCCGCTCGTCTCGGTCGTGCTGGTCATCGCCGCCTCCATCGCTCGCGTCCGCCCCTCTCCGGGGGCCGTCGGGTCGGTCGTCGGGTCCGTCTCAGTGCTCGTCCAGCAGTTTCAGGGCCGCCGCCAGCCCGTCGTCGGCGATCTTCACCCCGGCGTGGCCGAGCCCCATCTGCACTCCGGCGAGGGCGCCGGCGATGGTGAGGTCGTTGGTGTGGCCGAGGTGGCCGATCCGGAAGACGCGGCCCGCCAGTCGGCCGAGCCCCGCGCCCAGGGACATGTCGTAGCGGTCCAGGATCACCTTCCTGACGTGGTCGGCGTCGTGGTGTTCGGGCACGAGCACCCCGGTGAGCACCCCCGAGTACTCGCGGTCGTCGGCGCAGAGGACCTCCAGGCCCCAGGCCCGGACGGCGGCCCGGGCCGCCCTGCCGTACCGGTCGTGGCGGGCGAAGACCGCGGGCAGGCCCTCGGCGTTCAGGATGCGGAGCGCCTCGCGCAGTCCGTAGAGGAGGTTGGTCGCCGGGGTGTAGGGGGTGAACCCGCGCGCGTTGGCCTCCAGCATGGGCGCCCAGTCCCAGTAGGACCTGGTCATGCGCGCGGTGCGGGACGCCTCCAGGGCCTTGGGGCCGATGGCGTTGAAGGCGAGCCCGGGCGGGAGCATGAGGCCCTTCTGCGAGCAGGAGACGGTGACGTCGACGCCCCACTCGTCGTGCCGGTAGTCCACCGACCCGAGGGAGGAGATGGTGTCGACGAGCAGCAGCGCCGGGTGTCCGGCGGCGTCCATGGCACGGCGGATCTCCGCGATCCGGCTGACCACGCCCGTGGACGTCTCGTTGTGGACCACGCACACGGCCCTGATGCCGTGCCCGGTGTCGGCGGCGAGGAGTTCGGCGAGCCGGTCGGGGTCGGCCCCGCGCCTCCAGTCCCCGGGGACGACCTCCGTGTCCAGGCCGAGCCTGTCGGCCATCTCGCTCCACAGGGTGGAGAAGTGGCCGGTCTCGAAGCAGACGACGCGGTCGCCCGGGGAGAGGGTGTTGACCAGGGCGGCCTCCCACGCCCCGGTCCCGGAGGAGGGGTAGACGACCACCGGGCCTGTCGTGCCGAACACGGGGGGCAGGTCGCGCAGGAGCCCGGTCATCAGGGCGCTGAAGTCGGGCCCGCGGTGGTCGATGGTCGGCGCGGACATGGCACGCAGGACCTCGTCGGGAACGTTGCTGGGACCGGGAATCTGGAGGAAGTGGCGGCCGGTGGCGTCATCCATGATGATCCTCTCAATGCAATATCCGCATAGTGGAATTTTGATTCCGCTAAACGGATCCTAAGAGCCTCCACATGATCACCACAACCCCCTTGTCGCCATCCGATCCCCCACTTTACTGTGACTCACATCTCAGACAATGGTTGACGTCGGAAGACTCAGCAGACATACTTCTGCCAAACAGAATTAACATTCCACATTGCGGAATAGTGGAATGCAGCGATGCGTCAGTCGCCCCCCACACATCCCCCGGAACGCGATCCCTCGACGCATCCCGGCCCCGTCAGGCCCCCCGTCCGACTCTCCGCCGCCGAGCCTTCACAGGAGGCCACGTGCCAGCAGAAGTCATCTCGATCGTCGTCCTCGTCCTCGTCTTCCTCATCGCGACCCTCACCTCCGTCCACATGGGCGCCCTCGCCCTCTTCGCCGCCTTCGTCGTCGCCCTCGCCGTGGCGGGCGAGAGCACCGAGGACGTGTTCGGAGGCTTCCCCGGCGACCTGTTCGTCGTCCTCGTGGGCGTCACCTATCTGTTCGCCCTGGCCAGGAACAACGGCACCGTCGACTGGCTGGTCCAGGTGGCCGTCCGCAGTGTCGGGGGGCGCATCGCCCTCATCCCGTGGGTGATGTTCGCCGTCACTGCGGCCCTGACCGCGGCGGGCGCGGTGGTCCCCGCGGCCATCGCGATCGTCGCCCCGATCGGCCTGGGCTTCGCCCTGCGCTTCAGGATCAACCCCGTGCTCATGGGCCTGCTGATCATCAACGGCGGCAGCGCGGGAGGCTTCTCCCCCATCAGCATCTTCGGCACCATCACCAACGGCGTCGTGGCGCGCAACGGGCTGGACGGCTCCCCGCTGATGCTCTTCGCCGCGTCGTTCGCCTTCAACCTGCTGCTCAGCGTGGCCGTCTTCTTCCTCTTCGGCGGGCGCTCCCTGCTGGGCCGCCGCGAGGGCGACGACGCCGACCGGGACTCCGGAGGCGGGGGCGGAGGGGGCGGACCGCACGGCGAACCGCCCGCACGGGCGGGCGGGGGCACGGCCGCGGCCGGCGCCTCCCGGAGGTCCCCCGGGCCGACCGTCACCGTGGACAGGCCGGGCGCCGCGACCAGGACCGACGGCGGCGGGACCGCCGCGGCCGAGGAGGTGGAACAGGTCGCCCTGACCCGGGACCGCGTCCTGACCCTGCTCGGCATCGTCGCCCTGGGCGTGGGCGCGCTCGCCTTCGACCTCGACGTGGGCCTCACCGCGATCAGCGTGGCCGTGGTGCTGAGCATCATCTCCCCGAGCAGCGCCAAGGGGGTTGTCAACCAGGTCGCCTGGCCCACCGTGCTGCTGATCTGCGGGATCGTCACCTACGTCAGCCTGATGGAGCGGATGGGGACGATCGACTTCCTCGGCGGCAGCGTGGCCGCCATCGGCATCCCGCTCCTGGCCGCCCTGGTGATCTGCGTGGTCGGCGGCGCGGTGTCGGCGTTCGCCTCCACCACCGGCATCCTCGGCGCCCTGATCCCGCTGGCCGTGCCCTTCCTGCTGGCCGGCGAGGTCGGTGCGATCGGGATGATCACCGCCCTGGCGATCTCCTCCTCGGTGGTCGACTCCTCGCCCTTCTCCACCAGCGGGGCCCTCGTCGTGGCCAACTCCGGCGCGGACCAGCGCGACCGCGTCTTCCGGCAGCTCATGCTCTGGGGCATGAGCATGATCGTGGTGGCGCCGCTGCTGACCTGGGGGATCTTCGTCCTCCCCGGCTGGCTGTAGGCGCGGGTGCCGGGGGGGGGGGGGGGGGACGCCCCCCCGCCCCCGGCACCGTTCAGTTCCCGTCCTCCCCGATGCGGTACCAGCGGCGGGCGCTGCCCCCGGCCACCAGCGCGGACTCCGTCTCCGAGGCGCCGTTCGCGGCGACGGCCGCGCGCAGCGCCCGCCAGGCCGTGGCGTGGTCCGCGGCCAGACGGACGACCGGCCAGTTGCCCGCCAGCATCGACCGGTGTGCGCCGAAGGCGTCCAGCGCCCGGCCGACGTAGGGGGCCAGGCGGTCGGGTTCCCACTCCCAGCCGACGAGGACGTCGCCCCCGACGGAGACCTTCACGGCGACCGAGGGCAGTGCGGCCAGGCGGTCGATCCACCCCTCCCACACGTCCCTCGCGCCCGCGGCCAGCGGCGGGGTGGCCAGGTGGTCCACAACGATCGGCAGGTCCGGCCGGGCGGCGGCCACCTCCTCCACCAGGGCGACGTGCGACCCGGACGTCACCACGAGCTCCCAGACGAGACCGGCCCGCTCGGCCGCCTCCATGGTCCGCAGGAGCGCGGGGTCGGCCCGGGTGTCCCGGGGCACGCCCGCCCTGAACCCCCGGACCAGGCCGGACAGGGCGCTCACGCGACCGAGTTCGCGCCGGGCCGCGTCCGGGTCGGCCAGGGGCAGCCAGAGCACGAGGGCTCCGGCCGGGGCGAAGTCGCGCGCGTAGGCCACGAGCCGGTCGTTCTCCTCGGGACCGGCCGCGCACTGGACCAGGACCGTGCGCCCGACCTCTCCACCGAGCAGCTCCCGTTCCAGGTCGGCGGGGGTGAACGCCCGTTCGAGCACGGCCGTCCTGGGGTCGCGCGGGCGGACGCCGACGGGCCAGAAGTGCTGGTGCGCGTCGACAGCGACGGGGGCGGGCGGGGTGGCGGAGACGGGTTCCATGGGGGGCTCCTTGCTCCAGAGATGCCGGAACCTGAATTGTAGACAATAGTTCGCTAGGCAATAGGCGATAAGAGGAGACCTGCTGGTTCTCCTTCATCCCCCGGGCGGCGCCTCCCCGGACGCGGGTCGCCCTCCCGGCGGAGGCCCGCGGGCCTCGGGGCCGGGGACCGGCGTCGCACCGCACACGGCCCCGGACACGACGGAGGCCGCACACGGGCGCGGCAGCGCGGTACGGCTCGGTTCGGGCGCGGCAGGGGTGCCGGAATGGCCCCGGGGGCTCCCGGGGCTCCGGATCACGGTGGGAGAGGTACGGCGGTAAGGGCGCGGACGAGGGCTCTGGCGGGTCGGGCACCAGCAGCACGCCGGGGGCGGCGGACGCGGCCCCGTGGAGGGGGAGCCGGCGTCAGTTCCGGCCGGACCCGCCGCCACAGGGTTCGTGGCCGGGGCCGCGGTCCACCCGGGGTTCCCGGTGCAGGGCGGCGAGCAGCATCTGGCGCCAGGCGGGCATCCCGGGGTCGGCCTCGGGTTCGGGGGCCGCCCCGTCGGCGAGGGCGGGGCCCTGCGCCGCCTCGGCCTCGGCGAGGCGTTCGCGCAGACGGTCCCTGACCTGCTCGGGTGTGTAGGCGCGGCGCTGTCGCTCGGCGCGCGCGATCACCACGCCGGTCGCCGCGACGCCCACGAAAGCGGCTACTCCCAGGACTTTCCACCATCGCATGTGCCTAGGCTATCCCTGTGGCAGACACGAGTATGTCCCTGAACGAGGCGCTGGAGCTCACCCGGACCGGTGACGTGTGGGTCTTCCGGGGCACGAGCGTGCCCGACCGCGCCATCCAGATCACCACCAACAGCCCCGTCAACCACGTCGGCATGTCCATCGTGGTGGAGGACCTCCCACCGCTGATGTGGCACGCGGAGCTGGGCCGCTCCCTGCCCGACATGTGGACGGGGAGCCACCAGCGCGGCGTGCAGTTGCACGACCTCCGCGACGCCGTCCTGGTGTGGGGCCGTAAGTACGGCCAGCAGGGCTGGGTCCGCCAACTCGACCCCGTGGCGACCCGGGGGATGGAGGACGCCGCCCTGCGCACCGTGGCCCGGCTCAACGGGACCCCCTTCCCCTCCACCGCGCAGCTGGCCGCGCGGTGGGCGCGCGGGCGCCTGCCCCTGCGCAGGCTCCCGTTCGGGAGCCGTTCGCGCGAGCGGGCCCTGGAGACCGCCTACTGCGCGGAGGTGATGGCCCTGACCTACGAGGAGATGGGCCTGCTGCCCCGCAGCCGCCGCCCCGGCTACTACGATCCGGGGCGGTTCTGGAGCGGCGACGACCTCGAACTGGAGGGCGGGGCGTCCCTGGGCGGGGAGATCCGCGTGGAGCTCCCCGCCGACTGACCCGTCGTCCGGCCGCACCGGGCCCAGGGGTGACGCCCGCGGAGGGTCAGGGCAGGTGGAAGAGTTCGGCGAGCGGGACCATGCCCTCGTCGGGACGACCGGGCAGGTTCTCGAAGAAGGGCGCCATCTCGGCCTGCCAGCGGGCGTTGACGTCGGTGCGCGCCATCGCCTCCCGGGCGGCCTCGAAGTCGTCGGTCTCCAGGTAGCCGACGACCATGCCCTCGTCGGTGCTGAAGAGGGAGTAGTTGTGCCAGCCCGTGGCGGTGAGCGCCTCGCGCATCTCGGGCCAGACCCGGGCGTGCCGCTCCCGGTACTCGGCGAGGCGGCCGGGGCGGACCTTGAGGATGAAGCAGACACGCTGCACGGTGCGGACCTCCGGTGGGTGGGGGGAGCGGGTGGAGTGCGCTCCACCCGCTCCGGACGGCGGTTCGGGGTCAGAAGTCGAAGTCGTCGATGTTGTCGGCGTCGAAGACGGTCGGCGGGCCGAGGACGATCTCGCCGTCGGCCTCGACGGTGTAGTCGCCCAGGTCCCCGGCCTCGAAGGTCTCGCCCTCGGCGCCGGTGATCCGTCCCGCGCTGAGCGCGGCGCCCGCGTACCCGGCGAGGTAGCCGAGCTCCTCGGGGTTCCAGAGCGCGAAGGAGTCGACCGTGCCGTCCTCCACGAACTCGCGCATCTGGTTGGGGGTTCCCAGACCGGTGATGGCGACCTCGCCCTTGTACTCGGAGTCGCTGACGTAGCGGGCCGCCGCGGCGATGCCGACGGTCGTCGGGGAGACCACGCCGTCCAGGTCCGGGTGGGACTGCATGAGCCCCTGCATCTCCTGGAAGGACTGGAGGTCGTCGTCGTTGCCGTAGACGGTGTCGACCAGTTCGAGGTCGGCGTACTCCTCCTCGGCCAGGACCTCCTCCATGGCGGCGATCCACGCGTTCTGGTTGGTGGCGTTGGGGGTGGCGGACAGGACGGCGAAGGTGCCCTCGCCGCCGATCTGCTCGGAGATCATCTCGACCAGGGTCCGGCCGATGAGCTCGTCGGAGGACTGGTTGACGAAGATGTCGGTGCAGTTGGCGTTGGAGTCGTAGCCGACGATGGCGGCGCCGTTGTCCCTGGCTTGGTCGAGCGAGGGGCACACCGCGTCGGGGTCGTTGGCGGCGATGACGATGACGTCGCTGCCCGCCTGGCTGGCGGCGTTGATGTACTCGACCTGGGAGTCGGCGGTGGGCTCGGTGCCACCCCGTTCGGTGAACTCCCCCGCCAGTTCCTCCACGGCGACGGCGCCGCCCTCGTTGACGATGTCGGAGTAGGGGTTGTTGAGCTGCTTGGGCAGGAAGTCCATCTTCAGGCCCTCGGGGATCTCGGCGTCCGGGTCGGCGGTGCCGGTGGGGCCGGAGGTGTCCTCCTCCTGCGCGTCGTCGATGGTGGTGCCGCCGCAGGCGGCGGTCATCAGCACCGCGAACGCGGAGGCGGCCAGCAGCAGGTGGCGGGGGCGGGGGTCGGTCATGTGGGTTCTCCCTTGGTGGGGGCGGACACGGGGGCGGTCGCGGCGGGCCGCGCCGGTTCCGTCGCGGGCCCGGGGCGGGGTGCGCGTGCGGCGCGCACCCGGGCCACGATGTTGGGGGTGACGACGGAGGCGATGAGGATGAGGCCGGTGACGATCTGGAGGACCTCGCTGCTGATGCCGAACAGCTGGAGGGCGTTGCGGATCGTGCCGAGGAGCACGACACCGCTCATGACGCCCAGGATCGAGCCGATGCCGCCGAAGATGGACACTCCGCCGAGGAGGACGGCGGCGACCACCTGGAGTTCCAGTCCGAAGGCGGTGTCGGCGCGGGAGGTGCCGTACTGCAGGGTCCAGAAGATCCCGGCTCCGGAGGCGACGACGCCGCTGAGGGTGAACAGCCAGAACTTGGTCCACTTGACGGGCACCCCGGCGAAGCGGGCGGCCTCGTCGTTGTTGCCGATGTCGAACAGGGACCGGCCGATCCCGGTGGCGTGCAGCAGGACCGCGAAGGCAGCCGCCAGGACGAGGACCGCCACGGCGATCCACGGCAGCCCCTCGACGCCGAGGAAGGGCGCGCGGGCGCCGCTGACCCAGTCGCGGGGGTAGCTGGCCACGGCGCGGTCCCCGAGCAGCACGTAGGCCAGGCCGCGGAACAGGGCCATGGTGCCGATGGTGACGGCCAGGGACGGAAGCCCGCAGACGGTGACCAGGACCCCGTTGAGGGCGCCCAGGCCCGCTCCCACGGCCAGGCAGATCCACAGGGCCGTCTCGATGGGGATCCCGGACTCCCAGAGCACGCCCATGGTGGCGCTGGTGAGGGCGAGGGTGCTGGCCACGGACAGGTCGATCTCGCCGGTGATGACGATGAGCGTCATCGGCAGGGCCATCAGGGCGATGGCGGCGATGCTCAGCACGAGGAAGTCGATGTTGCGGCCGGTGGCGAACATGTCGACGAACATCCCGGCGCCGAGCAGGGCGACCACGAGCGCTCCGACGACGGGGGCCTCCCGCGCCGAGAGCAGTGCCCTGATCCGGAAGCCGGCCGAACGCCGGTCGGGGGCTCCGCCGGGGGCGGTGTCCGGGGCCGGGGCGGTGACGGTGCGTTCAGGCGCCACGGGCACCTCCTCCTCGAAGCTTGCGTGCCGTGCGCAGCGCGAGCAGCCGGTCCAGGCCGATGGCGGCCAGGATGAGCGTGCCCACCACGGCCTGGTGCCAGAACGGGTTGATCTGCCAGATGGGCAGGGCCGCGGTGATGGTGGTGAGCAGGACGGCGCCGAGGGCGGCGCCGTAGACGGTGCCGACCCCTCCGGCGATGGCGACTCCGCCGACGACCGCCGCGGCGACGACCTGGAGTTCCATCCCGCTGCCGACGGTGGAGTCGACGGTGCCGTAGCGGGCGGCGAACAGCACTCCGGCGAGCCCGGCCAGGGCTCCGTTGACGGCGAAGGCCAGGATGATCCGGCGCCCGGAGGGGATGCCGGACAGGCGTGCCGCGTCGGCGTCGGAGCCGATGGCGTACAGCTCGCGGCCCGACCGGTAGTTGGCGAGGTAGAAGCCGACGGCGGCGACCACCACGATGGCGATCGCGGCGGGCAGCGGCACGCCGAGGACGCTGACGCGGCCCAGCAGCAGGAAGGCGGCGGGCATGTCGGTGGCGTTGACCTGTCCGCCGTCGGCCCACCAGTGGCCGAACCCGCGGTAGGCGTAGAGGGTGCCCAGGGTGACGACCAGGGCGGGGACCTGCGCGGTGGTGACGAGCAGGCCGTTGACCAGGCCGCACGCGAGGCCGATGAGGATCCCGGCGAGCATGGCCACGGGGACGGGCAGACCGGGGAGGGCGACGAAGAGGGCCCCGGTACCGAAGGCCGACAGACCCATCACGGAGCCGACCGACAGGTCGACGTTCTTGGTGATGAGGACGAGGGCCTGGCCGACCGCGAGGACGGCGAGGACGGTGGCGCCCAGGAACAGGTCGCGGACGCCCTGGGTGGACAGGAATCCGGGGTTGTACAGCCACGTGGCGGCGATGAGCAGGACGACCGCGAGGAGCACGCCGAGTTCGCGGAACTGGCGCACTCGCCGGGCCGGGCGGCCGGAGGGCTGGGGCGGTGCCCCCGCCGTGGAGGCTTCGGGGGTGGTGGAGGGTGCGTTCATCAGGCGGCCTCGTTCGGTCGCTGTCCGGTGGCCGCGTACATGACGGACTCCTCGTCGGCGTCGGCGCGGTCGATCTCGGCGGTGATCCTGCCCTCGTGCATGACCAGGACGCGGTCGGCCATGCCGAGGACCTCGGGGAGTTCGCTGGAGACCATGACGATGGCGAGGCCCCGACCCGCGAGGGTGGAGAGCAGGCGGTGGACCTCGGCCTTGGTGCCGACGTCGATGCCGCGCGTGGGCTCGTCCACGAACAGCACCCCGGGGTCGGTGGAGAGCCACTTGGCGAGGACGACCTTCTGCTGGTTTCCGCCGGAGAGGGTGGAGACGGGGTCGTCGATGCTGCCGAACCGGAGTTCGAGCCGTTCGCCCCACTCGCGGGCGGAGTCGCGTTCGGCGCGCGGGCGCAGGATGCCGAAGCGGCTGAGCGGCCCGCGGCGGGTGGCGGTCGCGTTGCGTTCGATGGAGGACTCCATGACCAGCCCCTGTTGGCGTCGGTCCTCGGGGACCAGGGCCATGCCGGCGGCCATGGCGGCGCGCGGCCGGCCGGCGGGGAGGGGCGTGCCGTGGACGCGGACGGTGCCCTCGTCGTAGCGGTCGACGCCGAAGACGGCGCGGACGACCTCGCTGCGACCGGCGCCGACGAGTCCGGCGAGGGCGACGATCTCACCGGCGCGCACCCGGAAGGACACGTCGGCGAACACCCCGTGGCGGGTGAGCCCGTCGACCTCCAGGACGGTGTCCCCGTGGTCGGCGTCCTCCTTGGGGTAGAGGCTGGTGACGTCGCGGCCGACCATGCGCCGTACGACGGTGTCCACGTCCAGGTCGCGGACGGGGTCGCAGGAGACGAACCCGCCGTCGCGGACGACGGTGATGCGGTCGCAGAGGGCGAAGACCTCGTCGAAGCGGTGGGAGATGAACAGCAGGGCCGAACCGGAGTCGCGCAGTGTGCGGGCGACGGTGAAGAGGCGTTCGGCCTCCACCCCGGACAGGGCCGCCGTGGGCTCGTCCATGACCAGGACCCGGGCGCGCCGGGTGAGGGCCTTGGCGATCTCGACGAGCTGCTGGTCGGCGATGGACAGGCCGCGCGCGGGCCGGTCGGGGTCCATGTGCACGCCGAGGCGCGCGAAGGCCTCCTCGGTGTCGCGCCGCATGCGCCCCCGGTCGATGGTGCGCAGGCGGGTGAGGGGCTGGCGGCCGACGAAGATGTTCTCGGCGACCGACAGGTCGGGGAACAGGGTGGGTTCCTGGTAGATGACCGCGACGCCGGCGCGCTGGGCGTCGGCGGGCGCGGTGAAGCGGGTCGGCGTGCCGTCGACCAGGACCTGTCCGCCGTCGGGCCGGTGGACGCCCGCGATGGTCTTGACCAGGGTGGACTTACCGGCCCCGTTCTCTCCGACCAGCGCGTGGATCTCTCCGGAGCGCAGTTCCAGGGACAGTCCCCGCAGGGCCCTGACGCTCCCGAAGGACTTGGTGACGTCCACCAGCGCGAGGGGTGGAGGGACCTCTGTCGGGTCCACGTGCGCCCTCCTTCTCCGGTGCCGGTTCGACGGCGTTCCGCCGAACATGACAAAAACGTTTTAATATGAAGTGGATGTTAAATGGCACACACACCCTCGTCAAGAGGATCACCATGGAAATCCCAGGTATCGCCCTGGTAACGACCTCGGGGCGGTCTCCGGCACACCCCGGATACCGACCCGTCCCGGGACCCTGGCGCGGGAGGGTTGTTGACACGTTTCAATCCGGGTGTGAGCATGTTCCCCCGCGCATCGGGGCCGGATCGGCAGCATGCGTTCGCGCAGCCCCCCGATGACCGTCCGAACACGCCCCGGGAGAAGCTCCTTTGTCCACCAGGCCCCGATCCACCCGCCCCGCGGTGGGCATCACCGAGGTGGCCCGGCGCGCCGGGGTCTCCCCCGGCACCGTGTCCAACGTCCTCAACCGCCCCGAGCGCGTCGCCGAGGCCACACGCCTCAAGGTCGAGGCCGCCATCAGCGAGCTCGACTACGTGCGCAACTCCTCCGGCAGCAGCCTGCGGTCCGGCCGCAGCGACTCCGTGGGGCTGCTCGTCCTGGACGTCACCAACCCCTTCTTCACCGGGGTCGCGCGCGGTGTGGAGGACGAGGCCGCCGAGGCGGGACTGGCCGTGGTGCTGCTCAACTCGGCCGAGTCCCAGGACCGGCAGCGGCGCAACGTGCGCCTGCTCGCCGAGCAGCGCGCCGCGGGCGCCGTGGTGATGCCGGTGGACGACGACCTGTCCGACCTGCTGTGGCTGAGCCACCAGGGCACCTCCTGGGTCGCGCTGGACCGGGGCGACGTCGCCGAGGACGTCGGGTGCAGCGTCAGCGTCGACAACCACGCGGGCGGCCTCGCCGCGGGGCGGCACCTGATCGGACTCGGCCACGAACGGATCACCTTCCTGACCGGGCCCTTCGCCATCGAGCAGGTACGGCGCCGCCACGAGGGGCTGCGCGACGCCTTCACCGATGCGGGGATGGACCCCGACGCCCACGTGCGGGTGGTGGAGCAGCCGATGCTCAACCCCCAGCAGGGCGAGCGCGCCGTGGACACCGTGCTGGCCGGGGGGCCTCGCCAGCGCCCCCAGGCGGTGTTCTGCGCCAACGACCAGCTCGCACTCGGCCTGATGAAGGGGCTGGGCCGGCGCGGCCTGCGGGTACCGGACGACATCTCCGTGGTCGGCTACGACAACGTCGACCTCGCCGACCTGGTCCACCCCGGGCTGACCACCGTCGCCCAGCCCAAGTACGACCTGGGCCGCACGGCGATGCGGCTGCTCGGCTCGGAGCTCAACGACCCCGGCCACCGGCACGAACGGGTGCTGTTCACCCCCGAGCTCGTGGTGCGGGGTTCCACGGCGGCCTACCGGCCCTGACCCCGTACCGGTCCCCCGCCCCGGCCGGACGGACACCCGCGGTCCCGTCTCCTGCCGGAGGCGGCGGGGCCGGCGGGAACAGGCACCGCCGTGGTCCGCGCCCTCCTTTGTCCCGCGCCCGACCTGTGCGAGGTTTTCCCCAGTGGAACGGCGGGCACCGGGCGTGTGTGGCCGCTGTCCCGACTCGGAACGAGGGGGCTTATGAGCTGTCAGGGCGCGGGCGGGCCGGGCGAGGACCGTCCGGACGCGGACCGAGCGGTCCTGGAGGGGGTGGACGTGAGCGGTCCGGGGCTGGGGCCCGGGGCCGTGGCCGAGGCCGAGCTCACCACCAGGCGGGGACGGTTCCGTGTCCTGGCGCTGCGGGACCCGACCGACGGCGAGGAGCACGCCGCGCTGGTCCTGGGCGAGGTCCGCGAGGGCGAGGACGTACTGACGCGGGCGCACTCCGAGTGCGTGACCGGCGACGTCTTCGGGGCGCTGCGCTGTGAGTGCGGTGACCAGTTGGAGGCCGCCCTGGACCTGATCTCCGCCGAGGGGCGGGGGGTGGTGGTGTACCTGCGCGGGCACGAGGGCCGGGGCATCGGACTGCTGGAGAAGGTGCGCACCCTCGCCGTCCAGGACGAGCACGGGCTGG
The DNA here is from genome assembly GCF_036327455.1 of Nocardiopsis codii. Lineage (NCBI taxonomy): Bacteria > Bacillati > Actinomycetota > Actinomycetes > Streptosporangiales > Nocardiopsidaceae > Nocardiopsis > Nocardiopsis codii. Next base: position 200,995 of record NZ_JAUZMY010000007.1, read on the forward strand.
ACACCGTGGACTCGGCGACCGCGCTGGGCCTGCCGGTGGACGTGCGCGACTACGGTCCTGCCGCACGCATCCTGGCCCACCTGGGGGTGCGGTCGGTCCGGCTCCTGTCGAACAACCCGGACAAGGTGCGGGCGCTCCGGGAGCACGGGACCGAGGTGGCCTCGCGTGTTCCCCTGCTGATGCCCGCCCGCAGGGAGAACACCGCGTACCTGACCGCCAAGCGGGACCGGTTGGGCCACGACCTCCCGCACCTGGACGGGCCGCGTGGGTGATCCCGCCGCCCTCGGGGCAGCCGCCTGCGCGCAGACGGCGCTGCTGGCGCTGCTCGGGCTGTCGGTGGGGCTCGGCCCGGCGGGCTGGGCGGCCGGGGCCGTCTACCTGCTGGCGGGAACGGCCATCGTGGTGTGGGCGGCGCGGCGGTGCGGCCGTGAACGCCTGGGGCCGGCCGACCGGGTGACGCTGGCGCGGTCGGTGCTCATCGGCGGTGTGGTCGCGCTGGTCGCGGACGGCGGGCCCGCGTGGCCCCTGGTCGTCCTGGCGTCGGCGGCCCTGGCCCTGGACCTGGTGGACGGCCTCGTCGCCCGGAGCACCCGGACGGAGTCGTCCTTCGGGGCACGGTTCGACATGGAGGCGGACGCCTTCCTGATCCTGGTACTGAGCGTGCGGGTCGCGTCCGAGCTGGGGTGGTGGGTGCTGGCGATCGGCGCGATGCGGTACGTGTTCGTCGCCGCGACGCCGGCCGCACCGTGGTTGGGCGGTCCGCTGCCGCCGAGCCGGGCGCGCAAGGTGGTGGCCGCCGTCCAGGGGGTGGCGCTGGTGGCCGCCGCCGCCCCGGTGGTCCCCGCCTGGGGCGCGGCGGCGGTGGTCGCGGCCGCCCTGGCGTCGCTGACGTGGTCGTTCGGTCGCGACGTCGCGGGGTTGTGGAGGTCCGGTCGCGGAACGGCGGGCACCGGGGCCGTCGGGCCCGCGGCGGGCACACGGCACGGAGGAGGGGTATGAGTCGTACGGCACGGGCGTTCTGGGTGGGGTCGCCGGGCGAGGGCGAGATACGGGAGAGCGAACTGTCCGCCCCCGCCCCCGGCGAGGTGGTGGTGCGCGCCCTGTACTCGGGGGTGAGCCGGGGGACCGAGGCCCTGGTGTTCCGGGGCGGGGTTCCGCCGAGCCAGCGGCAGGTGATGCGGGCGCCGTTCCAGGAGGGGGACTTCGACACCGCGTTCAAGTACGGGTACCTCAACGTCGGGGTGGTCGAGGAGGGGGCGCCGGACCTGGTGGGCGCGACGGTGTTCGCCCTCTTCCCGCACCAGACGCGGTTCGTGCTCCCGGCCGCGGCGGTGCGCCCGGTTCCCGACGGCGTTCCGCCGGAGCGCGCGGTCCTGGCGGGGACGGTGGAGACGGCGGTGAACGCCCTGTGGGACGCACCGCCGCTGCTCGGCGACCGGCTGACGGTGGTCGGCGCGGGAATGGTGGGGTGCGCCGTGGCCCGCCTGGCGTCCCGGGTGCCCGGGGTGCGGGTGCAGCTGGTGGACGTCGACCCGTCCCGCGCCGAGGTCGCGGAGCGGCTCGGGGTGGAGTTCGCGCTTCCCCCGGACGCGGGCGGCGAACGCGACCGGGTCTTCCACACCAGCGCGAGCGCGGCCGGGCTGGAGCACTCGCTGGAACTGGTCCGCGCGGAGGGGGAGGTGGTGGAGATGAGCTGGTACGGGGACCGGCGGATCGACGTGCCGCTGGGCGAGCACTTCCACTCGCGCCGCCTGACCGTGCGCGCCGCGCAGGTGGGCATGGTGTCGCCCGCGCGCAGGAGCTCGCGCGGTTACGGGGACCGGCTCGACCTGGCGCTGGAGCTGCTGGCCGACCCCGCCTTCGACGCGCTGGTCACCGGGGAGAGCCCGTTCGAGGAGCTCCCGCGGGTGATGCCGCGCCTCGCCGACGGCAGCCTTCCCTCCCTGTGCCACCGCATCGTCTACCCGGAGCCCTGACCGGGGCGGATGCCCGACACGACCGCTTTCGACAGCCGAGGAGCACACCGATGTACAGCGTCACCGTCCGCGACCACCTCATGGTCGCCCACAGTTTCCGGGGCGCGGTGTTCGGTCCCGCGCAGCGCCTGCACGGCGCGACGTTCCTCGTGGACGCCACCTTCCGCCGCCGCATCCTCGACGCGGACAACATCGTGGTGGACATCGGCCTGGCCACCCGTGAACTGGGCTCCCTGGTCGCCGAGCTCAACTACCGCAACCTGGACGAGGAGCCGGACTTCGCCGGGGTGAACACCACCACGGAGTTCCTGGCCCGGGTGGTCGCGGACCGGCTGGTCGAACGGATCGACGCCAAGGCGCGGGGCCTGGACGCGATCACGGTCACCCTGCACGAGTCGCACGTGGCCTGGGCGAGCTACGAGCGCGAGCTGTGAGGACCGTCCTCGTCGTCCCGGACGGGGGAGCGCCCAGCGGCGGCGGCACCTACGACCGCCGCCTGCGCGACGCCCTGGCGGTCCTGGGTCGGCCGGTGCGGGAGGCCGCGGTCCCCGGCGCCTGGCCGGACCCGGACCCCGAGTCGCGGGCCGGGCTCTCCCGCGTGCTGGCGGGCGTCCCGGACGGCACAGCGGTGCTCCTGGACGGGCTCGTCGCCTGCGGGGTGCCGGAGGTGCTGCTCCCCCACGCGTCCCGCCTGCGGCTGGTCGTCCTGGTGCACCTTCCGCTGGCCGACGAGACGGGGCTGCCGGAGGCGCGGGCCGCCGCACTGGACGGCCGCGAGCGAACCGTCCTGCGGGCCGCCTCCGCCGTGGTGGCCACGAGCCGGTGGGCCGCGCGGCGGGTGGCGGACCACCACGGGATCGGCGGGGTGCACGTGGTCGAACCCGGTGTGGAACCCGCTCCCCTCTCCCCCGCCGGTGACGGCTCCCGCCTGCTGTGCGTGGCCTCGGTGACCCCGCGCAAGGGCCACGACGTCCTCCTGTCCGCGCTCGCCGGGCTGGCCGACCTGCCCTGGCGGTGCGTGTGCGTCGGCCCGGGGGCCGCCCCCGGACTCTCCGCCCCCGGGTCCGGGCCGGAGGCCCACGCGGAACGGCTCCGCGGCCTGGTGCGCGCGCACGGTCTCGCCGCACGGGTGGAGTTCGCCGGTCCCCTCACGGGGGACGCCCTGGAGGCCGCCTACACCGGATCCGACCTGCTCGTCCTCCCGTCCCGGGCCGAGACCTACGGCATGGTCGTGACCGAGGCCCTGGCGAGGGGGATCCCGGTCGCGGCGACGGAGGTGGGCGGGGTGCCCGAGGCTCTCGGCCTCGACGCCGACGGGAGGCGCCCGGGGATGCTGGTACCTCCCGGGGACCCGGTCGCCCTCGCGGTCGCCCTGCGGCGCTGGCTCACCGACTCCGCGCTCCGGGACCGGCTGCGGCGTTCGGCCCGCGCGCGGCGGGAGGGGTTGGCAGGATGGGAGGAGGCGGCCCGGGGCATGGCCGCCGTTCTCGACGGGGAGGAGAAGGCGCGTTGAGCACGACCGGGGTTCCGGCCTTCGCACCGGAGTGGCTGGCCCTGCGGGAGGGCGCGGACGCCCGGGCGCGCGCCACCGCACCGCCCGCGCTCCTGCGCGGCCACGGCCGGGTCGTCGCCGACCTGGGCTGCGGGACGGGTTCGATGGGGCGCTGGCTGGGGCCGCGCCTGACCGGTCCCCAGCGGTGGATCCTGTTCGACCGTGATCCGGCCCTGTTGGAGGCCGCGCGGGGGCGTGTGCCCGCCGCGTCGGTGCGGACGCGGCGCCTGGACCTGGCGTCGCTGCGGGCCACGGACCTGGAGGGGGTGACCCTGGTGGTGGCCTCGGCGCTGCTCGACCTGCTCACCGGGGCGGAGGCGGAGGTGCTCGCCGGGACGGTGTCGGCCGCGGGATGTCCGGCGCTGTTCTCGCTCACGGTGGTCGGCCGGGTGGAACTGTCCCCCGGGGACCCGTCGGACGCGGCGTTCGCGGAGGCGTTCGACGCGCACCAGCGGCGGGACGGTCGGCTGGGGCCGGAGGCGGCCGCGTTCACGGCCGCCGCGTTCGAGGGCCTGGGCCGACAGGTGCGGTCGTTCCCGAGCCCGTGGCGTCTCGGACCCGGCGACGCGGCGCTGACCCGGGCCTGGCTGCGCGGGTGGGTGGACGCCGCCGTCGACCAGAACCCTTCCCTGCCCGGGGACGCGTACCTGGAACGCCGCCTCGCGGAGTGTTCGCGGGGGGAGCTGGCGGTCACGGTGGACCACACCGACCTCCTGGTGCTCCCGAGCCCTCCGGAATCCGCGTGAGGGTTCCGCGGCCGGCCGCGGGGGCCGGTTGCGCCCGGTGCTCCCCGGACACCGGACGCGGCCCCGGGCGCACGCCACGGACCGCGCGCCGGTCCGGGCATCGTCACCCCCGGGGCGTCCTGCGCGGGAGGACGGTCCCGGTCGCGCCGCACGGATCGCGGGACGCGTGCGTCCCCCGTGGTCGGCGCGTCCCTGCGGACGCGGACACACGGATCGGGCGGCCTCGCGGCGTTTGCCGGAGCGGCCCGACGGGGAACACAGTCACCTACGGCGAACCGGCGGCGCGCGGCGCCGTTCGAGGGGCGACGAGCACATGACCACGACGACGGCACGGGGGTTGCGGGACGAGCCGGACTCCGGCGGTCCCGCGGCCCCCGCCGTGACCGGTGGGGCCCCGCGGTGGAGGGCGTGGGCGCGGACCCTGGCCGGGGTCGCGGTCCTGGCGGCGGTGGTGTGGTGGTACCCGCGTGAGGCGTTCACCGACGCCTTCTCCGCGGTGGACCCCGGTTCCGCCCTGGCGGCGCTGGGGGTCGGCGCGGCGACGACGGTCCTGTGCGCGGTCCGCTGGCGGGTGGTGGCGCGCGGGGTGGGCCTGCGTCTGCCGCTCCGGCGCGCGGTGGCCGACTACTACCTGTCCGTGTTCCTGAACGCGGTGCTGCCCGCCGGGGTGCTCGGCGACGTGAACCGCGCGGTCGGTCACGGCCGGTACAGCGGCGACCTCGGGCGGGGCGTGCGCGCGGTGGTTCTGGAGCGCACGGTGGGGCAGGTGGTCCTGGCCGCGGCGGGCGCGGTGCTGCTCTTCGCCCTGCCGACCGCCCTGCTCGGCCCGGGGCTGCGGACGGTGGGGGTGTCGGCGGGGGTGATCGCGGTGGTCGCCCTGGCGGTCGCGGTCGGCCTGTGGGCGGGCCGTGCCCGCGGGTCCCGCTGGTGGCGGGCTCTGCGGACCGCCGTGGCCGACGCCCGCGCGGGAGTGTTCGCGCACGGGTCGCTCCTGGTGGCGCTGTCGGCGGCGGCGCTGGCCGGGCACGTGTCCCTGTTCGTGCTGGCCGCCAGGCTGGCCGGTTCCGCCGCCCCGCTCCCCCAGCTGGTCCCGCTGCTGGTCCTGGCGCTGCTGGCGATGAGTATGCCGGTGAACGTCGGCGGTTGGGGGCCGCGTGAGGCGGTCACGGCGCTGGCGTTCGGCGCGGCGGGGCTGGGAGCCGCGACGGGGTTGACGGCGTCGGTGGTCTACGGGCTCCTCGCCCTGGTGGCGGCGCTGCCGGGCGCCGCGGTCCTCCTGGTGCGCCTCCTGCGCCACCGCCGGGCCGGAGCCTCCGGGGCCACGGGCGCCACCGCCCCCGTGCACCGACCGCGGGGACCGGCGCCGGAGGGCCTCCCCTCCGGCGCGCGGTGAGGCCGGGCCCTCCGGCGAGGGCCGCCTCGACCGGATGTCCTGCCGGGCCGTCAGGTCCGGCAGGCCGCCACACGCGTCCGCGCGTCCCCGGCCCTGGCCGACCCCACCGTGTCGGCGTGGCCGGACCGCGGCGACCCCTGGGCGGGCGGTGGGGTGCGGCTTCCGTGGGCTTCCCGCCCGCGGAACCGAGGGGGCCGGTCGTCCGTCACCCCGAAACGCTCCTGCGCAGCCCGGCCAGAGGTGTGCGGCGGTCACGGGTGCGCATCCACAACACCGTGCCCGCCACCACCACGGCACACACGAACCACAGCGGTCCCAGCGCCATGTGGGCCCAGGGGGTGCCCTCCACGAACCCCGCCGCCGTGCCCGACTGCATGCTCCCGTACGAGGGCAGGTAGCGCACGACGTCGCTGTCGGCGGCCGGGTTGGCCACAGGGTTCTGGAGCCCCATGTCGATGATGCTGAGCATGATGACGACGAACATGCCCTCCAGCTCCCCGCGCAGGGTCACGCCGAGAGCGATTCCGATCCCGCCGAACGCCAGCGCGGCCCCGCACAGCGCCGCCCACAGCACCACCGGCCGCTCGGGAACCCAGTACACGGCGATCACCGCCGTGGCGTAGGCGCACACCACCGCCGTGGCCAGGATCAGCGCGGTGAGCTTGGCCGCCATGAGGTATCCGCGGGGATAGCCCGCCAGCACCAGCCTCTGGTCGAAGCCGACCGAACGGAACGTCACGATGAACATCATGAAGCCGACGATGAGCGTGACGGCGTTGACCGCCCCCGAGATCTGGCTGATGTGGTTGCCGTTCACCGTCAGGTACTCGCCGCTGGCGCGCAGCAGGAACGTGACGTCGCCGTCGGCGATCACCAGGTGGACCAGGGTGATCCACAGGGGCACGAAGCCCAGGACCAGGATCAGGGCCAGGCGGTTGCGCAGGTGCTCGGTGATCGCGAACACCGTCGCGGTCCGGTAGCGGTTCCAGGCCCGACGCACGTTCATCGCTCCTCTCCCCCGCCCGTGGACACGAGTACCGGACGGCCCTGCTCCAGGCGCCACAGGCGGTCGAAGCGGGTCGTGTCGAAGGCGATGTGGGAGACCACCAGCACCGATCTGCCCCGGTCGCGCAGGCGGGAGGCCAGATCCCAGAAACGTTCGTAGGTGTCCCAGTCGAACCCCTGGTAGGGCTCGTCGAGGAGCAGCAGGGGCGGATCGTGCATGAGGGCCAGGGTGAGGTTGAGCTTCTGCTGGGTCCCTCCGCTGAGGGTGCTCACGCGGTGGCGCCGGTACGCGGAGAACGACAGGACGTCCATGAGCTCGTGGGCCAGCGCCAGGTCCGGCAGGTCGTAGGCGACCTGGAAGAACCGCAGGTGCTGCTCCACCGTGAAGGACGGGTTGAGGACCGTGTGCTGGGGGCAGTACCCCAGCCGGCCGGCGTAGGTCACGGCTCCCCGGTCGGGCGCCAGCTGGCCGGCGAGGATCCGCAGGAGGGTGGACTTGCCGGAGCCGTTCTCGCCGACCACACCGCCCAGGCACCCCGGAGGAAGGTCGAGGTCGGCGCCGCTGAGCACGCGGTGGTCGCCGTAGGACTTGTGGACTCCGCGCACACGCAGCGGGGACGCGCCGGAGGCGGGTGTGCCGGCCGCCCCCTCCGGGTGCGGTGACACGGGACGTACCACGCTCACCACTCCGCGTTCCGGTCGACGGCCCAGGCGCCCAGGGCGTGGAGCCCCATCGCCGACCAGTTCCGGGGCAGGGTCGTCCGCAACCGGTCCCACCCCTGGGTGACCAGCGCGCGGCACTCGTCCTCGCAGGCCCGAACGGCGCCGCAGGCGATGAGTTCGTCGGCGATCCTCGCGGCCTCCGCCTCGTCCGCCACGCCTTCCCGCACCCGTTCCCACAGCGCGCGCACGCGATCGGGGGGCAGGAGGGCGACGGCGTGGGCCAGGGGCATCGTCACCTTGCCCTCCCGCAGGTCCTCGGCCCGGAGCTTGGTGGACGCCAGCGTTCCGGAGGCGGCACGCACGGTGACCCCGCGCAGGTCCAGCGCGTCGTCCCCGATCTGGAAGGCCAGGCCCACCTTCTCGCCGTAGGAGCGGACGGCTCCGACCTGCTTCTCGGAGGCCCCGGACAGGAGCGCGGCGATCTCGGCCAGGCCGCGTATGGGCAGGGCCGTCTTGAGGAGGTGGGCGGTACGGATCCGCCCCAGGAGGGGGCCGGCGTCACCGGTGCGCACGGCCTCGTCCATCGCGGTGGCGTGGCCGGTGATGTCCAGGGCCTGCCCCGCGTGCCCGACGCGCATGATGCCCATGACGACCCGGTACACGGACAGGAGCAGCCGCTCGTCGCCCTGCAGGATCGGAGGGAGCACCTGGTCGACGAGGAAGTAGGCGTCCGTCCCCGCGTTGATCGTCAACGCGTCGCCGAACACCGTGTGGGCGGCGGGCCGGCCCCTGCGCATGGGTGAGCGGTCCTGGATGTCGTCGATCATGAGGTTGCCCGTCTGGAGTCCCTCGATGACCGCGAGCATGGGCCTGAGCCGTTCGGGGTCGCCCCCGTACAGGTCCACGATCTGCAACCACAGGTAGGTCCGCATGCCCTTGCCCGCGCCGTCCGTGGTGTGGCGGACCGGTCGGACGAGTGCGGCGTGCAGGGCGTCCGCCACCGGGGCGTCGAGCGCCTCGGGACGCCCCTCCAGCCCCGCGAGGGCGGTCATGGCGTCCCGGTCCGGACGGTCGGGGTAGACGCGCCCCAACTCCTCCCGCACCATGGACTCCACACCTCGCATGTGGGGCTCGAAGCGCGTGACCCTGCCGGCCGGACGGGACTCCAGGTGGCCGCTCCCGTGGACGGGCACGCCGTCCCGGACGCCCTCGACGTCGGCGTGCGCGACGAGAGTACCGGTGCCGTGGAGGAGGGCACGGGACTCCTGGGAGGGGAACCACGCCCGCACCCGCAGGCGCAGACCTCCGGGGGCCTCCACCACCCACTCGGTGATGTAGGTGCGCAGGCTGGCAGGGGACGTCCAGGTCTCGGCCTCGGACACGCTCGCCCGCGCCGTCGTGCACTCCCCCTCCGGCGAGTGCAGCAGGACCTCCACCGGATCGGTGCGGGTCTCCCCCGTGAGTGCGTCCACCCGGCCGCGCCGCGTGGCGGTGACGGTCCAGCCGTCGTCCAGAAGAGCCACGGCACGGGTCCACACGGGCTCGCTGTCCGGGAGCGGCCCGACCGCGCGGTGGGGAGCGTCCGGCAGGACCCGCTCGTACCAGCCCGTGCCCAGCACGGGCCGCTCACCGTCGGCATCGTCACGGATTCCCTCCACGACGACACGCGGCACGACCCGGGACCGCCGCGTCGAGGGGGTACCGTCCACGGCCGTGTGGGGGACCGCGGGCGCTCCGGGGGTGAGACGCAGACGCCAGGCGCCCCCCTCCCCTCGGAGGTCGAGGAGGAGGTGCTCCCCGACGGCGCGCAGGTGGACGACACCGCCGTAGTCGAGGTCGAGTCCGTCCTCGGCCGCCACCACGGGCCCGGGCAGATCACGGTCGGGGTACAGGCCGTCGCCGGGCTTGAGGAGGTCCAGCATCGCGGCGCGCACGCTGCGGTCCAGGAGGGGGTCGTTCTCGGCCTCGGCACGCGCCAGGTCGAGGAACCCCGTGTCCGTCCAGGAGGTGTCGGCGCGGCTCGCCGCGGCCCGGTGCCGGACGTGCCAGGTGGCGGCGTGGGCGTACGTCGCGGTCCCGTCCGCGCCCTCGACCCTGTACCGGGCCACGTGGACCGTGAGGCCGACCGTGGCGCCGCCGTCGTCCAGCCAGGTGACGAACCGCCAGTAGCCCTCGTCATGCTCCGTCCACGGCGGAGTGCGCTCGGCGGCGTCGGCGCGCACTCGCCGATCCGTGTCGTCCTCGGGCGTCGTCGCCAGGCTCACACGTCTCTCCTCACGGACGGTCAACAGACGTCTGCTTGCTTTCCGAACGGACAATTCTCCCCGGAAAAGCACATGACATGAGAACAGGCATCGCCACATGCCCGGCAACCCGGGAGTCGGTCCACTCGCGAACCTATCGCGTGGGCGGAGTCCTTCTTTCCTGTTTCCGCCGGGACGACCCTCCGAACGGCGGGCCCTGACGACGCAAAGCACCGACAAGGAGCAATGCGTGGCACACGTTTACCTATGTCGCAAAAAGGTTTTTCCCTCAGAATCATGAATAAATGGGTCTTGCCTCGAACGTTCACCACGGCCGCCGAGTCCGGCCACAGGCCACGCACGGCCGACGGACCGACCGAGGGAGCGGCGGGGAGGGAGCGACCGGTCCACCGATGCGGGAACGGCGGCCCGTCGATCCGACCGGAGGGTGCGCCCCCTTTCCCCGAGGAAAAGGGGACGCACCTCACTCCGACACGGAGGATTCCCGGAGGACGGACATCTCCCGCGACGACCCCGACCACCGTGGGCAATATCAGTGCAATTGCGAATTATCGTAAGAATTTGCACTCATGCGGATCCCGCCGGCGTGCGAACAGCGGTACGGTCGGCCCTCTGCACGGTGAGGGCGAGCCCCCCGATCAGGGCCACCTCTCCCAGATTTCCCACCGCCAACGGCGCGGAGGGCGCCGCGGCGGCGGCGAACATGAGCACCGACCCGACCAGCATCCACGGGCTGCGCGCCTGGACGAGCAGCGCGACCCCGACCAGGATCAGCACCAGGATGGCCGCGACGGACGGGATCGGCGCGGTCGCCTCGGCCGCGGAGTAGCGCAACGCGTCGCCCTCCCGGCCCGGCACGAGGGTGTGGCCGACGGCTTCGGTGGCGAGGCCGTAGGCGATGAGCAGGGTCGCCAGGAGGCAGAACGCGGCGTGGACCGCGCGTGAGCGCGCCCAGGCGAGCCCGAGGCCGCGGGCCGCTCCGACGGCGAAGACGATCAGGAGGGGGGTGACCAGGGCGTGCACGAGGAACCGGGGCACGTTCAGCGCGTACAGGAGGTCGCCCGCCCCGATGCTGGAGCCGATCGCCACGATCCCGTTGTCGTACACCAGGCCGGCCGCGACGAGCGCGACCATCCAGGTGTGGGTGGAGTGCCGGGTGATCGCCAGTCCCACCAGCCAGACGGTCAGGCACAGGTGCGCCAGAGCGAACACGGCGAAGACGAGGGAGGTCATCGGAGCCTTTCTATCTCGTTTTTCGAGATACTAGCAATCCGAATATTTCTCTCCAAGGGGGCCGAACTCCCTCCGGCTCCGACCCCGGCGGGGCCGCGGTCGGCCAGGGCCCGTCCACGGCCCCGCCCGCTCCCCGCCTCCTCGCACGGCGTGCGGGGCCCGCGCCCATGGGCCCGGCCAGGTCAGGCGGGACCGCGGGCCGCGCCGGAGTCCGGGCGGAGCGCCCCGTCCAGCGCCCTCAGGTAGCCCCCGAAGACGCCGCTGAGCGCACTCAGGAGGTCGCGTCCCTTGGCCGCCGTGGCCAGTGACGGCCTGCCGGCGACGCCCGAGGCCGTGTAAGGCGCGAGGCCCACGGTGAGCATGTGCTCGCGCGGCGGGGTGACGTGGTCGGCTCGCTCGTAGCCCTCGCGGACCAGGTCGGGGGCTGCGTGCAGGAGCACGGAGGTCTCCAGTTCACCGGCGTGCATGTCGTCGTCGTTGCCGGTGGCCATCCCTGCGGCGGTGCGGGCTGCCGCCCAGTCGTGGAGGCCGGGGAAGAGCGCCATCCGCCCTCCGGACTCCTGGACGGTGTTGGCCAGCACGTGGTTTCCGCCGTGGCCGTTGACCAGCACGAGCCGGGTGTCGCCGAGGGACGCGGCGACGTCGGTGACGACGGCGTGCAGGGTGGGCGCGGAGATGCTGACGGTGCCGGGCCAGGCCGCGTGCTCGTGGGAGCAGCCGATGGTGACCGGGGGCAGGACGCGCACCCGGTGGGCGTCGGCGAGGGCGCGGGCCAGGACACAGGCGACGACGGTGTCGGTGACCAGCGGGAGGTGGGGGCCGTGCTGTTCGAGGCTGCCGACGGGCAGCAGCGCCACCCGCGCGGCCCGCTTCCCCTCCTGCTCGCTGGTGGTCAGGGGCAGCAGGGATCGCGTGAGGTCGTCCATGGGGCCCAGTATCCCGGCCGCACTCGGGAGCACCGGGGCACGGCGCGGCCCTTCGCCGGACCGGCGGCCGGGGCGTCACCGCGCCGGCCCCCCTCGTGGGGGGCGCCGCTCTCCCGCCCTCAGCCGTCGAAGGGGGCCCCGACCTCGTCCAGGACCTCGTCGACGACCGTCAGGAGGTCGCACCCCTCCTGCTCGTTCCATGCGGAGACCGCCACGCGCAGCCCGGCGAGGAACACCGCGACGAGCACGCCGTGGCGCACCCCGGGCGGCCCCACCCTCTCCTCCAGGGCCTCCTCCAGGTCCTGGGCCAGCCGTGACTGGTTGGCGAGCTGGCGGGCCAGGAGCGAGGGGTGGTCGCGGGCCAGGCGGGTGCGCGCCGCCCACTCGCGGTCCATCGGCCTGCCCCAGGAGGAGTAGAGGGCGCGCACCGCCCCGCGCAGGGCGGTCCAGGCCGCCTCCTCCGGAGGGCGTTCGCGCAGGTGGCGCGCGAAGGCGTCGATGTAGAGGCGCTCGCCGTGCAGGAGCGCCTCCTCCTTGCACGCGAAGTAGTTGGAGAACGTGCGGCGGGAGATGTTGGCCGCCTCGGCGATGGCCTCGACTGTGACCTGGTCGAACCCGCGCTCGACTGTGAGGCGCACGGCCGCGGTGTGTACCGCTCGTCTCGTCTCGGCCTTTTTACGTTCCCGCAGACCCTGTGTCCTGTCCACGGTGTTATTCTACACGGAGTGCAAAAATGCCCATCATGCAGTTTTGCCTTCTGAGCAGTCTTCGCGGCCCGCCGAGGCCGCTTCCGTTCTCGCAGAGGTCTTTCCTTGAGCACTACGCGTTCCTCACCCGACACCGGGCAACCACCGATCATGCGCTCCCTGAGCGGACTGCTCATGGTGCTCGGCGTGACGATGCTCAGCGGCACCATCGTGTCGGTGGCCCTTCCCCAGATCGTCGGCTCCCTCAACGGGACCCAGTCGCAGTACACGTGGGTGGTGACCGCGACCCTGCTGGCGTCGACGGCCTCCACGCCCGTCTGGGGCAAGCTCGCCGACCTGTTCGACAAGAAGAAGCTGCTCCAGCTGTCGATCGTCCTGTTCGTCGTCTCGTCCCTGCTGGCCGGGTTCGCGCAGACCACAGGCCAGCTGATCGCGTTCCGCGCCGTCCAGGGCCTCGGCATGGGCGCCTCCCAGGTCCTGGTCCAGGTGATCATCGCCACGATGATCAGCCCCAAGGAGCGCGGGCGCTTCAACGGCTACATCGGCGGCATCATGGCCGTCGCCACCGTCGGCGGCCCGCTCATCGGCGGTGCCATCACCGACATCTCCTGGCTCGGATGGCGCTGGTGCTTCTTCATCGGCGTGCCGTTCATGGTCGCCGCCTTCATCGTGCTCGGCCGGACCCTGAAGCTCACCGACATCCGCCGCCCCGACACCAAGGTCGACTACGCGGGGGCGCTCCTGATCGCGGCCGGTGTCAGCACCCTGCTGCTGTGGGTCACCTTCGTCGGCAACGACTTCGCCTGGATCTCCTGGCCGTCCGCGGCCATGGTCGCCGGCAGCGCCGTCCTGCTCGGCCTGGCCGTGTGGGTGGAGTCGCGGGTCTCGCACCCCGTCATCCCGCTGCACCTGGTGGTGCGGCGTGAGACCGCCATCGCCATCCTGGCCAGCATCGCGGTCGGCATGGCCATGTTCGGCGGGGCCGTCTTCCTCGGCCAGTACTTCCAGCTCGCGCGCGGCTACTCCCCCACCGCCGCGGGACTGCTGACCACCCCCCTCATGCTGGGGGTGATGGTCTCCTCGACCGTGTCCGGGCGCATGGTGTCCAACTCCGGCCGGGTGAAGCCGTACGTGGTCACCGGCCTGGTCTCCCTGACCCTGGGCTTCCTCGTGCTGTCCACCATCGACAGGGACACCTCGCTGCTCCTCGTGTCGGCGGGGATGGTCCTGGTGGGTGTCGGCGTGGGCATGTCGATGCAGAACCTGGTCCTCGTGGTGCAGAACTCCGTCCCGCTGAGCGAACTCGGTGCGGCGAGCGGGGCCATCACCTTCTTCCGCTCCCTGGGCGGCACCATGGGCGTCTCGGTGCTGGGCGCGGTTCTGGCCAACAGGGTCAGCACGAACATCTCCGACGGGCTGGCGGGGGCCGGTGTCGACACCTCCGCGTCGGCGGGCAGCGGGACCCTGAACCTGGCCGCCATGCCGCCGTTCGTCCGGGAGATCGTGGAGTCGGCGTACGGCTCCTCGACCGGTGACATCTTCCTCGTCGCCACGGGCATCGCGGTGCTCGGCCTCGTCGTGAGCCTCTTCCTGCCCAAGGTGCGGCTCCGCGACACCCTGGACCTGCCCGGTACCGACGAGGACCCGGCGGTCGGCGCGATCGCCGATCCCGCACCCGACCGGGCCGCGGACCCCGCGCGTCCGGTCGGGGACTCCCCGGGCACGCCGGTCACCCGGGTGCAGGCCGCCCGGGTCGTCCGGGCCGCGAAGACGGAGGACGGGACGGACTGAGCCCGTCCGGAACGTCCGGCGCGCCGCGCGCCACAGGGGCGCCCTCCCCTGGATCGCCGGGGAGGGCGCCCCTCCGTCGTGCCGGTCCGACGAGGGCAGGGGCGGCGACCGGCGCTACCGCGGGCCCGGGGACGGAGCCTCCCCGATGACGTCCGGGATGCCTGCTCCCCGTCCGCGATCACCCCTCGTCCCGCTGTCCGGGGACGCCCTGCTCCGAGCGGAAACCGCGTCCGGCGGGGCGTTCCGCTGCGGGGCCGCCGGGCCGTGTGGCAGCATGGCGCGCATCCTGTCCGCACCCACGGCGAGGGGCACCGATGAGCTACGCGGGTCTGGTCCGGCCGGTCATCGACCGGGTCCACATGAGTGTGCGCGCCGCCGCGCTCCCCCGGCTGCGCCCGCTCTACGACCGGTGGGGGCGCGAGCCGGGTTTCGAGACGAGCCTGTACGCCGGGCTGCTGGCCCGGCCGATGAGCGCCTCCGCGTTCGCCGCCGCCTCCGTGTACAACCGCAAGCCCATCGCACCGGAGATCGCGGACACCGACGCCGACGGGAACCGGACGCTCACCCCGTTGGGCCGCGAGGTCGCCCTGGCCGTGCAGGAGACCATCGGGGCCGCGGCCGAGGAGCTGTGGTCGATCGACATCCCGCCGGGGCGGCCGTCCCCGGACCGGCTGTGCGAGCTGGCCGGGCGGCTCCTGGAGGCGGGCGCGGACACCGGTGGCCCGGCGTTCGGCGCGATGGCGCCGCCGCACGAGCCCGAGGGGGCGGGCGCGGCCCTGGTCCTGACCTCGCGGCTCAGCGCGCTGCGCCACCACCGGGGCGACGCGCACCGTGCCGCGTGGGCGGCGGAGGGCCTCTCCGTCGACGAGGCCCGGAACCTGACCGGCGGCCCTCTGTGGGAGCGGATCGAGGCGGACACGAACCGGCGGGACGAGCCCGTCTACGCCGTCCTGTCCGCGTCCGAGCGATGGGAGTTCGCCGCGGGGCTGGGCGCGCTGCCCGACGGACTGCGGAGCTGACCGGTACGCCCCCGCGGAGCGCGAGCCGACCGGGACGGGCGACGCCGTCGTGGGCGACCGGGGGGCGCCGGCACCCGTGAGGCGGGGCCGAGGGCCGGCGGGGCACCGGCCCGGAACGGACTCCGCGCGTCCCGTGACGCGGCGGAACCGGAGCGGGCGGACGGCGCGGGCTGGGATACTTCTTCGCACCCCCACCCTTCCTGTTCCCGCGTCCGGAAAGCCGACGGATAGTGCAACCACTCCACCCGACCGACCCCGCCCGTGTCGGCCGCTACCGGCTCACCCACCGCCTGGGCGCGGGCGGCATGGGCCGCGTGTACCTCGCCCTCACCCCGGCCAGCAGGCGGATCGTCGTCAAGGTCGTCCTCACCGAGTACGCCGACGAACCCGACTTCCGGGCCCGGTTCGCCCGCGAGGTGGAGGCCGCACGCCGCGTCGGCGGGTTCCACACGGCCCCGGTGGTGGACGCGGACCCCGACGCGGAGTCGCCCTGGATCGCGAGCGCGTTCATCCCCGGCCCCTCCCTGGGCCGGGCGGTGCGCGAGCACGGGCCGCTGCCGGAGGAGGCCCTGCGCGCACTGGCCGCGGGGCTCACCGAGGGGCTGGAGGCCATCCACGCCTGCGGGCTCACCCACCGCGACCTCAAGCCCGACAACATCATCCTCGCGTCGGACGGGCCGCGGATCATCGACTTCGGTATCGCCCGCGCCCCGGACGCCGCGCGGGTGACCCTCACCGGCATGCCGGTGGGCACCCCCTCCTACATGTCCCCCGAGCAGACCGAGGGCACGGTGGTGGGGCCCGCCTCGGACGTGTTCTCGCTGGGGACGGTGCTCGCCTACGCGGCCACCGGCACGAACCCGTTCGCGGCGCCGTCCGTGCCGGCCGTCATCCGGCGGCTCATCGGCCCCGCGCCGGAGCCGGACGGGGTGCCCGGCGACCTGCGGGCACTGGTGGCCGCCTGCTGGCGGCACGACCCCGCGAGCCGGCCCGCCCCGGCGGAGATCCTCTCGCTGTTCGGGGACGACGACCTCAGCGGGGCCTGGCCCCCGCCGCACCTGACCGGCCCGGGGCAGGGGTCGGTACCGCCGCCCACCGGGGTCCCCGGTCCGGGGACGGCGCCTCCCACCGGTTCGCCCGCGCCGCTGCCGCCGCCCGACACGGCCGCCCCGGGCACCCGGTCGGACGCGCTCACCGCGCTGGAGGACAGGGCCCGGGCGGCGGCCCAGGCCGGGGAGCCCGCGTCCGCCCTGCGCGCCCACCGGGCGCTGCTCCTGGAGCAGCTGCGCGTCCTGGGACCGCACCACCACGGCACCTTGTCCACCCGGCGGGAGATCGCGCACTGGACGGGGGCGCGCGGTGACGTCGAGGACGCGCAGCACGGGTACGAGGCGCTGCTGGTGGAGACGGAGCGCGTCCTGGGGGCCGAGCACGTCGAGACGCTGCGGACCCGTCGTCACGCCGCCTACCTGGTCGACCGGACGCAGGGGCACGACCGCGCCCTCCTGCTGGCCGAACCCCTCCTGCACGACCAGTCCCGCGTGCTCGGCCCGGACCACCCGGAGACCCTGTCCCTGCGGTTCAGGATCATCCACTGGGAGGCCGCGGGCGGAGACCACGCGGGCGCGCTCGCGTCGCTGCGCGTACTCCTGGAGGACATGCTCCGCGTGCTGGGGCCCGACCACGCGGAGACCCTGCGGTGCCGTGCGTACGTCGCCCACTGGAGCGGGTGGGTCGGGGACCCGCACGGCGCGGTCGGCCTGCTGCTCCCGCTGCTCTCGGACCAGGCCCGCGTCCTGGGGCCCGACCACGAGGACACGGCCCGGACGAGGGCGCTCCTGCGGGAGTGGCAGGGCGTGGTGAACTCCCCGGGCCGGGGGTTCTGACGGGGCCGTCTCACGACCGCCCCCACAGCCCCGGCGGGCGGGGGCCCGCAGTGTCGCGGGTCCCCCGCCCGGTGCGGCGGGGGACCCGCCCCTGTCAGAAGGCGCCGTCGCGGGTGGCCGCGACCAGGGTCCTGCCCAGCGTCCGCAGGTAGCCGCGCGTGGAGCTCCGCGCCTGCGGGGTGTCGGGGAAGACCGTGTTGACGTACAGTCCCCCGTCGTTGCGGTAGAACCAGAAGAAGATGCCGTCGCTGTGCGAGCCCCACACGTGCCCGCACGCCTTGCGCGCGACGTGCGCGGCTCCGCCGGGGGTCCTCCTGAAGTCGAGGTAGGAGAAGAAGTTGACGGGGTAGGGCCAGCCCCCGGGGTCCTCGCCCTGCTCCGTCATCACCTCGACGACGCGGTCGAACGGGACGTTGACGCTCCTCAGCATCACCAGGAGTGCCGCCCGCACCCTGGAGACGACCTCCTCGAAGTCCCCTCCGCCCTCCACGGAGAACTCGATCGGAAGCGTGTTGACGAACCAGCCCATGCTGTGGGTGTGGGCGACGCGGTTGCGGCGGCTGACGGGAAGGAGCGCCCGGTAGACCTGCGGCCCGCCCTCCTTCGCGAGGCTGACCGCCACGGCGGCCAGGACCCCGGCGGTCGGCTCGCTGCCCGCCGCCCGGCAGCGGTCCTCCAAGGCGTCGGCGTCCTCGCCGGTCAGCAGCGCGTGCACCTCGTTGACCACGGGGTGGAGGACGCCCGGTTCCACCCCCAGTTCGAGCGGGAACCTCGGGAAGACGCCGCCGTTGCGCGCCACGAACCCCTTCCAGTAGTCCAGTCGGCTGTCGTCGGGGCCGATGGAGCGGCCCGTGCGGCGCTCCCTGTCCGCGTAGTCCCCGTAGCCGCCCGTCTCGGGCAGGTCGACCGGCCGCCCGGCGGCGAAGGCCTCGTAGGCGGTGCAGACGTCCCGGACGACGATGGGAGTGGACACCCCGTCCGACACCAGGTGGTCGCAGGCGAAGTACAGGGTCGTGGACTCCTCCCCGATCATCGCTCCCATGACGAACCAGGGCCCGCGGAGCGTGTCGGTTCCCTGGAGGAACCGGTGCACGTAGTCGCGTGCGGCGGCGGACGTGGCGACGGGGCCCACGTCGACGGCGTCGAGTTTGACCTCCTCGGGGTCCAGGACTCTGATGTCCAGGCCCTCGGCGGACTCCTGGAACACCCACCGCAGCACCTCGTGGCGCCGCACGAAGTGCAGCAGCGCGTCGTCGAGCGCCGCGCGGTCGAGCCGCCCCCGGATCTCGAACGATCCGCCGAGGTAGGAGGGGCAGGTGATGTCCTCCTGCTCCATGTGGCGGGCGACGGCGAAGTGCTTGTCCTGGATGTAGGAGGCGGGGCGGCGCTGCGGTCCGGGGTCCGTGTCGCCGCCGTGCGTCGGGAAGGAGATCGTCCATTCCACGGCGTACCCGGGCGCGATCCGCAACTCGTCGATGGGAATCTGGAGCACAACGGCCTTTCCTGTGGTCGGCTGCCTTGTGGCTGGCGCGCGCTGGGCCACCGGGGCCGACAGGAGCCGAAAGGCCTGGGGGCGGGCCGTCTCGCCGGGGCAGGGAGGTCCGTCGTGCCGGGGGCAAGGCGGCTCACTCGCACCAGGGACGGGGTTCGATCGCGAACCGCGCATCCTTGACCTAGATTATAACCATGAGTTACTTCACTATTACACCTAGTAGGGTGCATGTGTCCCCGCGACGTGTCCCCCAAGGCGCGGCCGGACCACAGCCCCTCGGGGGACACACGACGGCCCCGTGACCGCCTCCCGCCCCGCACGGGTCGGGCCGGGGCCGGGAGTCCGCCCCGGCCCTACCTCCGGAGGCGCCGCTGGGCGGCCTCCCACGGACCGACGGGGCCGCTCGGCTCGTAGAGGACGGTCTCGGTGGAGTCGGCGACGATCCGGCGCAGATCCGCGAGTCCGCCTTCGACCTCGCCGACCGCCCGGGCCTGCACGAGCAGGTTGCCGACGGCAGCTCCCTCCGCGGGCCCCGCGACGACGGGCAGGCCCACGGCGTCGGCGGTGAGCCGGCACAGCAGGGCGTTGTTGGCTCCCCCGCCCACGACGTGGACCACGTCCACGCGCCGACCGCTCAGGTCGGCGGCCTGGTGGACGGCCCTGCGGTAGGCCAGTGCGAGGGAGTCGAGGACGCACCTGGCCGTCTCCGCGTCGTCCGCCGGGGGCGTCTGCCCGGTCTCGGAGGCGAACGCGGCGACGCGCGCGGGCATGTCGCCCGGCGGCAGGAACCGCGGGTCGTCGACGTCCACCACGCAGGACAGGGCGGGCACCTCGGCGGCGCGTTCCAGCAGGTCGGCCAGGTCGACGTCCCTGCCCTGACCGCGCCACGCGCGCAGGCACTCCTGGAGCACCCACAGGCCCATCACGTTGCGCAGATAGCGGACGGTGCCGTCCACGCCGAGCTCGTTCGTGAAGTTGGCGGCCCGGCTCTCCTCGGTGCGGACGGGGGCGTCGAGCTCCACGCCGACCAGCGACCACGTCCCCGAGGAGACGTAGGCGAAGTTCGGTGTGGCCGCGGGCACGGCGACCACCGCCGAGGCGGTGTCGTGGGAGCCCACCGCCACCAGGGGCGCACCGGCGGCCGAACCCACCGCGTCCCGCCGCCGCAGGGGCGCCACGACCGTGCCCGGCTCGACCAGGCGCGGCAGCAGTCGGCGCACCGGCACGCCGAAGGGCCCCTCCAGCACGTCCAGGCACACGTCGGCCCAGGCTCGGGCGTGCACGTCCACCAGTCCGGTGGTGGAGGCGTTGGTCAGCTCCGCCACCCGCTCCCCCGTCAGCCAGTACCCCAGCAGGTCGGGGATGAGCAGCAGGTCGCGGGCCAGAGCTGTGACCTGGTCGTCGTCGGACGCGGCGGCCAGCTGGAACACCGTGTTGAACGGCTGGACCTGGAGGCCGTTGACCGCGTACAGCCCGGCGGCGGGCAGGTGCTCGAACACCCGCTCGGGGGCGCCCGCGGTCCGAGCGTCGCGGTAGTGCACCGGGTTGCCGAGCAGGGCGCCGCCGCCGTCGAGCAACCCGTAGTCGACGGCCCAGGAGTCGATGCCCACCGACGCCAGTCCGCCGTGGGGCTCGGCGGCGAGGCGCAACCCCTCCAGCACCCCCTTGTACAGGGACAGGATGTCCCAGTGCAGGGTGTCGCGCCCTCGCGAGGGCACCGGGACGGGGCCGTTGGGGAAGCGGGCGACCTCCTCCGTGTGGAGTCGGCCGCCCTCCAGGCGGCCGGTGATGACCCGGCCGCTGGAGGCGCCGAGGTCGACGGCCGCGTGGACGCGCGCCCCCGCCCCGGGGGTGCGGGGGGCGCTCATCGCAGGAACGCGGCGGCCACACCGCTGTCGACCGGGATGTGCAGACCGGTGGTGTGCGACAGCTCCCCGGCGGTGAGAGCGAACACGGCGTTGGCGACGTGTTCGGGCAGCACCTCGCGGCCCAGGATGGTGCGCTGGGCGTAGAACGCGCCCAGGTCCTTCTCCTCGACCCCGTACACCTTGGCGCGCTGGGCGCCCCAGCCCCCGGCGAAGATCCCGGAGCCGCGCACGACCCCGTCGGGGTTGACGCCGTTGACGCGGATGCCCTCGCCGCCGAGTTCGGCGGCGAGCAGGCGCACCTGGTGGGCCTGGTCGGCCTTGACGGCGGAGTAGGCCACGTTGTTGGGTCCGGCGAACACGGCGTTCTTGGAGGCGATGTAGACGATGTCGCCGCCCATGCCCTGGGCGGTCATCACCCGGGCCGCCTCGCGGGAGACCAGGAAGGAGCCCTTGGCCATGACGTCGTGCTGGAGGTCCCAGTCGCGTTCGGTGGTCTCCAGGAGGGGCTTGGAGATGGACAGCCCGGCGTTGTTGACCACCAGGTCGACGCCCCCGAAGGCCAGGGATGCCTCGGCGAAGGCCCGCGCCACCGCGTCGGCGTCGCTGACGTCGCAGGCCACCCCGACCGCGACGTCGGTCCCGCCGAGTTCGGCTGCGGCGGCGCAAGCCCTGTCCGCGTCGAGGTCGGCGACGACCACGCAGGCGCCCTCGGCGGCGAGCCGGGCGGCGATGGCCCGGCCGATCCCGCCGGCGGCTCCGGTGACGAGGGCGACCCGTGTGGCGAGCGGTTTGGGCTTCGGCAGCCGGGCGAGCTTGGCCTCCTCCAGGGCCCAGTACTCGATCCGGAACTTCTCCGACTCCTCGATGGGCCGGTAGGTGGAGACCGCCTCGGCGCCGCGCATGACGTTGACGGCGTTGACGTAGAACTCGCCCGCGACGCGGGCGGTCTTCGCGTCCTTGCCGAAGGAGAACATGCCCACGCCGGGGACCAGCACGATCGCGGGGTCGGCGCCGCGCATGGCGGGGCTGTCGGGGTCGGCGTGGCGCTCGTAGTAGGCGCGGTAGTCGTCCCGGTAGGCCTCGTGCAGTTCACGGAGGCGGGTGACGGCGTCGTCAAGCGGGGCGTCGGCCGGCAGGTCGAGGACGAGGGGGCGGACCTTGGTGCGCAGGAAGTGGTCGGGGCAGGAGGTGCCGAGGGCGGCCAGGCGCGGGTGCTCGGCTCCGGCGAGGAAGTCCAGGACGACGTCGGCGTCGGTGAAGCGGCCGACCTGGGGGTGGTCGGTGGAGGCCAGGCCGCGCAGGACGGGGGCGAGGGCGGCGGCGCGCTCGCGGCGCTCCGCGGCGGGCAGGGCGCCGTAGCCGGGCAGGGGCGGGCCGAAGGGCTGGGGGCGTCCGCGTTCGGCGAGGAAGGCCTCGGCGGTGCGGATGATCTCCAGCGAGTTGGCCTGGCACTGCTCGCTGGTGTCGGCCCAGGAGGTGATGCCGTGGCCGCCGAGGACGGCGCCGATGGCGTCGGGGTTCTCCTCGGCGATGCGGGCGATGTCCAGGCCGAGCTGGAAGCCGGGGCGGCGCCAGGGCACCCACACGACGCGGTCGCCGAAGCACTCGCGGGTGAGGCGCTCACCGTCCTCGGCGGTGGCCAGGGCGATGCCGGAGTCGGGGTGCAGGTGGTCGACGTGGGCCGCGCGGACGAGTGCGTGCATGGCGGTGTCGATGGAGGGGGCCGCCCCGCCCCTGCCGAACAGGCAGTGGTCGAACGCGGCGACCATCTCGTCCTCGCGCTCCTCGCCCGGGTAGACGTCGACGAGGGAGCGCAGCCGGTCCAGGCGCAGGACGGCGAGGCCGTCCTCGGTGAGGGTGCCGAGGTCGCCTCCGGAGCCCTTGACCCACAGGAGTTCGACGGGGCCGCCGGTGACGGGGTCGGTCCGGGTGCCCGCCGCCGAGGTGTTGCCCCCGGCGAAGTTGGTGTTGCGCGGGTCGGCGCCGAGGGCGTTGCTGCGGGCGATGAGCTGGTCGACGACGGAGTCGGACACGGTGTCTCCCTGAGGGGTGCTGTGGTCGGTGGGTGCGTCCGGCTCGGTCACGCGCCCCACCCGGCCTGGTTGCCGCCCTTGCGCTCGTCGACGACGCGCTCCATGTAGCCGGAGCGGGCGTGCGCGGCCATGGGGTCGGGGTCGAGCCCCTGGTCCTCGCGCAGCCCGGCGAGCAGGGGGCGGACGTCGGTGTCGTAGGCGTCCATCAGGGCGGCGTTGGCCGCGAGGACGTCGCCGTCGCGCTGGGCCGCGGCGAGCGCGTCGGCGTCCACGAGCAGGGCCTTGGCGGTGGCCTCCTGCACGTTCATCACCGAGCGGATCTGCCCGGCGATCTTGGGCTCGATGTTGTGGCACTGGTCGAGCATGAACGCGACCTCGGTGTCCTCGGCCGTCCCGCCGCCCCGCACGACCTCGTACATGATGCGGAACAGCTGGAAGGGGTCGGCGGCGCCGACCATGAGGTCGTCGTCGGCGTAGAAGCGCGAGTTGAAGTCGAAGGCGCCGAGCTTTCCGGCCCTGAGCAGGAACGCGACGATGAACTCGATGTTGGTGTGCGCGGCGTGGTGGCCGGTGTCGACGCAGACCACCGCCTTCTCGCCCAGTTCGAGGCAGTGGGCGTAGGCGGTGCCCCAGTCGGGGACGTCGGTGGCGTAGAAGGCGGGCTCGAAGAGCTTGTACTCCAGGAGGAGCCGCTGGTCGGGTCCGAGCCGGTCGTAGACCTCGGACAGTGCCTCGGCGAGGCGGTCCTGCCGTGCGCGCAGGTCGTCCTGGCCGGGGTAGTTGGTGCCGTCGGAGAACCACAGCTTGAGGTCGCGGGAGCCGGTGGCGTCCATGACGTCCACACAGTCGAGCAGGTGGCCGACAGCCTTGCGGCGGACGGCGGGGTCGGGGTTGGTGACGCTGCCGAGCCGGTAGTCGTCGTCCTGGAAGACGTTGGAGTTGATGGTGCCGACGCCCACCCCCAGGTCGCGCGCGTGGGCGGCGAGGGCGGAGTAGTCGTCGACCCGGTCCCAGGGGATGTGGAGGGCGACCGTGGGCGCGACGCCGGTGAGCCGGTGGACCTGGGCGGCGTCGGCGATCTTCTCCCAGGGGTCGCGGGGGACCCCGGGCTGCGCGAACACCTTGAACCGGGTGCCGGAGTTACCGAAGGCCCAGGAGGGGAGTTCGATGTGCTGGCGCCGCAGGACGTCCAGGGCGTCGGCGCGGCGGTCGGTGGGTGCTGCCACGGGGGGCTCCGTTCGGGGAGGGCGGACCTGCCGGTCGGACCGGCGAGCGAGCGCGATTGAATCGTTTCACTCAGGTTTCGCTGAAACTACCTCCAGCTCTTCTCGCATGTCAATATCCCCGCGTGACCAGGGGAAGAGCGGGCAGGCCCTCGATCTTGAAACGTTTTATGGCCAGCATTCACTGAACGAGGCCAGCGGCCCGGACCCCGAGGTCCGGGCCGCCGGCGGGGAGGGTGCCGGAGGCGGGCGGATCAGGCCCCGAGGGCCATCCGGACGCCGAGCGTGAGCATGACCGCGGCGATGAGGGCGTCCAGGACCCGCCAGGACCCCGGTCTGGCGAAGAAGGGCCGCAGCAGCCGCGCCCCGAACCCCAGTCCGAAGAACCACGTGAGGCTCGCCGCGAGCGCTCCGCCCGCCCACCACCAGCGGGCGTCCCCGGCCTGCTGGTTGGCGAGGGTGCCGAGGAAGACCACCGTGTCCAGGTACACGTGCGGGTTGAGCCAGGTGAGCACCAGCGCTGTCGCCACCGCGGCCCTGCGGCCGTCCCCGGCTGCGCCGCCGACCACGAGCGCACCCGGCCGCACGGCGCGGCGCACGGCGAGCAGCCCGTAGACGACGAGGAACCCCGCGCCGAGGAGGCGGACCGCGACGACGACGCCGGGGGCCGCCCCGAGGACGGCGCCGACGCCGAGGACGCCGGCGGCGATCAGCAGGGCGTCGGACAGGGCGCAGACCAGCACCACGGGGAGGACCGTGCTCGGGCGGCCGTCGATGCCGACCCGCAGGACGTAGGCGTTCTGTGCGCCGATGGCCACGATGAGCGCCAGCCCGGTGCCGAATCCGAGCAGGGCGGGGAGAAGTGTGTCGTTCACCGTCAGAACGCTAGGTCGGGGACCGCGTGCAGTAAAGCTAAACTTTCTTAGAACCCCTAAGGGAGGCTTAAGATGCCGTTCCAGTTCGACCACCTGCACACCCTCACGACGCTGATCGACGAGGGCACCTTCGAGGCGGCGGCGCGGCGGTTGCACGTGACCGCGTCGGCGGTCTCCCAGCGGGTGCGGGCGATGGAGCAGAGCACGGGAAAGGTCCTGGTGCAGCGGACGAACCCGGTGCGGACCACCGACGCCGGGGACGTGGTGCTGCGCTACGCGCGCCAGGTCCTGCTCCTCGACGCGGACACGGCAGCCGAGCTGCGCCTGGACGGCGGCGACCCGGACGGCGGCGACCCGGACGGCGGCGGGGGCGGCGCGGGCCGGGTGTCGGTGCCGCTGGCGGTGAACGCGGACAGCCTGTCCACCTGGTTCCTGGACGCGTTGGCGGACCTGCCCGCCGAGCTGGGCGCGGTGTTCGAGATCCACCGGGAGGACGAGGAGCACACCACGTCGCTGCTGCGGTCGGGGACGGTGATGGCGGCGGTCACCTCGACCCCGGAGGCGGTCCAGGGGTGCACCGTGGCAGGGCTCGGCGCGATGCGCTACCGGGCGGTGTGCAGCCCGGAGTTCGACGCCCGCCACCTGGGCGGGCGCGCCGACCCGGAGCTGCTGCCGCAGGCGCCGGTGGTCAACTTCGACCGCCGGGACGACCTCCAGGACCGGTTCGTGCGCGAGTCCGCCAGGCGGGAGCCGACCGGACCGCGGCACTACATCCCGGCGTCGGAGGACTTCGCCCGGACCGTGCTGCTCGGGTTCGGGTGGGGCGTGGTGCCGGAGCGGCAGTGCGCCTCGGAGATCGCCGCGGGGCGGCTCGTGGAGCTGGCCCCGGGGCACCCGGTGGACGTGCGGCTGTACTGGCAGCGGTGGAACCTGAGGTCACCGGCGCTGGACCGGATCTCCGAGGTGGTCCGCGCCGGCGCGGCCGACCGCCTGCACGCGTTCTGAACCGGGGGCCGGGCGCTGCCCTCCGGCGCTCCGGCCGGGCGGCGTCCACGAGGGGCCGCGCCGCGGGAGGGCCGGGGCTGCCCGGCACCGCCCCGGCACCGGACCGTCCTTCCGGTGCCGGGGCGGCGGCCGGGCAGGTCCGTCAGCAGCCCGGGCGGACCTGGGCTATGCCGCCCGAACCCGCGAAGGTCACGGTCCCGGTCCGCCCGGGAGCCGCACGCACGCACACGAAGGGGCCGTCCCAGGTGTCCACCCGGACGGACACCTGGTGCGTGCAGGGGTTGTCGTAGCGCAGGGTCGTGTCGGTCCACCGGAACGCGGCGGTCCGGGCCGGGTCGCCCTGACAGCGGACGAGCAGCGTCTCCTGCTGGTGCGGGACCGCCACCACCGTACCGGGTACGGCCCCGGCGGCCAGCGCCGGAGCCGCCGACACGACGGTCGCGCCCAGGGCTGCGGCACAGACCGCGGTGGCCGAGAACATCGCCTTGAGCCTCAAGGATCCTCCTGGTCGCACGAGTACCGGACCGTGAACGGCGTGCACGGCCCCTCTCCACGGTCGAGCCTTCCAGGAACCCGGGCTCCCGGCCATGACGAGGAATCGCCACATCCTTGACCCAGGGTGAACCCTCCCGGAACGGACCCGGCTCGCACTGCGCCGGACAGCGCCGGACAGCGCCGGACAGCGCCGGACAGCGCCGGTCGGCACAGGTCGGCGCGCAAGCGGACGGGCGCGCGGTGGGTGTTCAGGAGGGTCGGGACGCCGGCGTCCCGCGTTCACCGCGCGTGTCCCGGGGCGAGACCCCGTAGACGTCGCGGTAGGCCCTGCTGAAGACGGGGGCGCTGGAGAACCCCCACTTCTCCCCGATCCGGTGGACCGGCACGGAGTCCAGGTTCGGGTCCGCCAGGTCGCGGTGGGCGTTCGCCAGGCGCTGTTCACGGATCCACGCACCGACGGTGGTGCCCTGTTCGCGGAAGACGCGGTGCAGGTAGGCGGTCGAGATGTGGTGGGCCGCGGCCACGGTCCGCGGTGTCAGCGACCGGTCCCCCAGCCTGCTCCTGATGAAGTTCCTGACGCTCATCAGCAGTGTCCTCCTACGGCTCTCGGGAGGGAGCCGGTCGTCCACCTCCAGGGAGCGGGCGAACAGGCCGGAGACGAGGTCGCACACGATGGAGGAGAGGTGGTCGCCGTCGGAGGGCCGGTAGGACGCGCTGTCCTCCGCCAGATGGGCGAGGAACTGGCGGAGGAGGACACCGTAGCCGCTGGCGGCGGAGAGCTTGCTGCCCACCAGGGGCTCGACGCTGCCCTCCGGGATCGACAGCCTCTTCCTGGGGACTTCGAGGCCGATCCCCACCTGTCGGGGAAACCCCGCCCCGGCGCGGATACGGAAGGGGGTCGAGGTGTCGATGACGTTGATCTCGTTCGCCCCGACGTCGCTGGACCGGCCCACGGACTCCACCTCCAGCCGTCCGGAGGTCACGAGGCTGAGGTGGTAGGACTCCGGATCCGAGAAGCGGATCAGACGGGGTGTCCTGTCGAAGATCACCGGTTGGAAGACCGTCGGCCAGACCAGGACGTCGGACAGCTCCATCATGTGCTGGTACGCGAGGAAGCCGTCGGTGCGGTCGCTGCTGAGGGCCACCGGGGCGTGGGTCCTGCCGATACAGTCCCGCCAGTAGCCGAACCGTTCCTCAGGGGGGAGATCCCGCGTGTGGAATATGCTCTCGATCACGGAACACTCCCTCTGCCGCGCTGGATCATTCTTTCGACGCACTGAGCTCTTCGACGGGGAATCGACGTGGCGCCCCGTCCGATCCTTGCGAAATGATCTTTCATCGTACTTACAGGAGCCGTTCTGGCGGTGATCGCCCCGGGAAAGCGGCGGCACATCCGCCGTGACCACCGGGAACTGTCCGGAAGCGAGAGCGGACCCTTGTCGCGGAGGCCGGTTCCGCGTGGCGTCGAGGAACGCTCCCCACTCGCTTCGGGAATGTCGGACACCGAACACCGGCGGCGGAGATGGGCGAGAGCACGTCCCGAAGGCCAGGGCTCGTTCAAGTTCCGTGGTTGCGTAGACCGTCACGTTCGGACTGATATGTCCAGATGCAACAACAGACACGGGGACCCGTGATCATTGTGGTGTCGATGCCAAATGATCCCGAAGGCCTCCCGCGATCGCTACTCAGGTCAGGGCTGACGAGATTCTCAAGACCGTGTCGGCCCTCCTCGCGTCAGTGCCACCTCCCACCAGTGCATCAGAGCCGTTCCGGCACCGGGCCCGGCAACGGAGAAGCACCCTGGGGCCGCAGCCCGTCGAAGAGGATGATGAGGTGACGCCGCCATGAATCCGGAGTTTGTTCCGTCCGGAGACCGACCGTGTGAACGAGAGCGCAGAGAATCAGAAGGATATCGGACCCAGTGACGTCAGAACGGATTCCACCGGCCTCCTGGGCACGGTCGACCAACGCATTGGTTCTCGCATGCAGCTGATTCCGACACTCGGTCACTGTTGAATCTCCTTCCGTGACCGCCTGCAAGAACACAAGATCCTGGTGCTGCAACTGTTCTGCCGCCACAGCCAGGAACTCCAGCAACGCACCCGTGGGATCAACGGATTCCAGCAGCTCTCCCGCGACGGCGCCGAGCGAGACGAAATGACCGCCGACGACCACGGCGACCAGTTCCTCCTTCGTGGCGAAGTGTCGAAAGACGGTCCCCTTCGCCACGCCCGCACGGCGAGCGATAGCCGCGATCGAGGCATCCATGCCCCGCTTGGCGAACTCCTCCTCTGCGGCAGCGAGGAGTAGTTCTCGGTTTCGCGCCGCGTCTGAGCGCAGTGAACGGGCAGACAGGGTCATGCACACCATCCTATCAAGTTGACCAGTCGGTCATCTTGTGGTCCACTGTCGGCTTAAGATGACCGATCGGTCATCATCTGCCTCGCGGGGCAGCCCGCAAGCCCAGATCGGACAAGGACCCCATGCAGCTACAAGGATCCACAGCCCTCGTCACCGGCACCAATAGCGGGATGGGTCGCCACTTCGCCATCGAACTCCTGCGTCGCGGGGCGAAGGTCTATGCCACGGCTCGCCGCCCGGAGCTTGTCGATATCCCTGGTGCCGAGGTGCTCCATACCGACATCACCGACCAAACGTCCATAGAAGCCGCCGCCGAGGTCGCCACCGACGTCGACCTGCTGATCAACAATGGCGCCTACATGGGAATCGGAAACCTTGTCAGCGGAGACCTCAATGTAGTCCGGCAGCTCATGGAATCGCACTACTTCGGCACACTTTCCATGATCCGAGCGTTTGCCCCCGTGCTGGCCGGCAATGGTGGCGGTGCCATCCTCAACGTCCTGGCAGCGGTGGCTTGGACTACCGTCGAGAGCAACACCGCCCTCGCCGCCGCCAAATCCGCGCAGTGGGGACTCACCAACGGTGTGCGGGTGGAGTTGGCGGACCAAGGAACTCTCGTGGCGGCCTTCGTCCCCGGGCTCGTGGCCAGCGACACCCTGAAAGAAGCCATGAAGGCTTCCGGATTCGCTCTCCCTGAGGATCCGATGATCGAACCGGACTACCTCGTTCGACTGGCACTGGACGGAATCGAGGCAGGGGAGGTCGAGATCCTCGACCGCTTCGGAGCCGAAGCGAAGGCAACCCTCTCGGGCCCTCCGCGCACCTTCGACCTGACAGCGCTGACATAGCTATGGCATAGGTATAACCCCTTCCCCCGAGAAGCTTCCGTCGTCGGCGCCCTCTCCATCCCCGATCGCGGCCAGGAGACTCTCGTGGGTGCGTTGGCCCCGTTCGGCGAGCTCGTCGATGCTCTTGGCGCCGGAGATGGTGGTGCACGCGCAGATGAGCAGAATGCTGGTCAGGGAGTACCAGCGGCCCCGCAGGGAGCGGTTGTCGGGAACGGCGTCCAGGAAAGGGCGCAGGTCAGTGATGGCCTTGGTGTCCAGCGGGCCGAGTTTGGCGAGCACAGCGGGGATACGGGATGGTGAGAGGGCAGGCGCGGGAGGCCTTCGGGATCATTTGGCTTCGACACCACAATGATCACGGGTCCCCGTGTCTGTTGTTGCATCTGGACATATCAGTCCGAACGTGACGGTCTACGCAACCACGGAACTTGAACGAGCCCTGCCCGAAGGCGCTCGGCGGGAGCCGGTCCTCCGGGTCACTGCCTCGCCCGGTACGTCGGTGTCGCGCGTGCGGGGAGGATACCGATCTCTCCTCCCGGCGCGACTGTGCGGTTCGACCGGAGGATCGGTACCTGCGTGGAGAGACCGTGGGGAGACCACGGCCCTTCGGTTCGCCGACGAGCCGGGCGGGTACGTACCCGCGACGTCCTGGCCGAGGCGACCGCACAGGAGTACCCCCGGCTAGGGTGCCGCTGTGACTGCTCAGTGGACCATCCACGGCGAGACACTCGTGGACGAGAACAGGCACATCCGGCTCAGCACGGTCGACATCACGCTCCCGGACGGGGTGACCTTCACCCAGTACGTCGTGAAGATGCCCCCGGCCGCCATGACGCTCGTGATGAACGACCAGCGGGACGTCCTGCTCATGCGACGGCACCGGTTCATCATCGACCAGTGGGTGTGGGAGTTGCCCGGCGGTTATGTCGCCACCGCCGAGGATGTCGAGATCGCGGCGGCGCGCGAGGTCGAGGAGGAGACCGGGTGGCGTCCCCGGAGCATGGAGCACCTGGTGACGTTCCAGCCCGCGATCGGGTCCGTGGACCAGCCCCAGATCATCTACCTCGCCTGCGGTGCGGACCCCACCGGGACCGTCCCGGACGTCAACGAAGCCTCCGAGATCCGGTGGTGGCCGCTCGATGACGCGGTGGACATGATCGCCCGAGGTGAGATCGTCGGGGCGTCGACCGTGGTGGCGGTGTACCGGGCGCTCAGCCTGACGTGAGAACCCGCGCTCGCTCGCGGAACACCAGTACCTCTGGTCGGATCGCGTGCGGGCGCAGGCGATGGTCCAGGCGCCGCAGGTAGGACAGCGCCCGCTGGGGCTGGAGGCCTTCAACGAGTTGCAGGGCGACGTTGCCGACTCGGACGGCTTCCTCCGGTTCACCGGGGGCGTGGGCGGTGGCCGGCATCAGCAGGTTGAACACGCGGCCCCTGACATAGCCCTCGTTCATCTGGAGCGACCGTTCCGCGTACACGGCCGTCTGTACGTCGCTTCCCAGGGCGAGAAAACAGTGCGCGATCTTCGCTGACAGGTAGGCGCCGTCGAAGAACGCCAACCACCCGGGCGGGTTCGGGGAGTCCTTCTCGAACGCTTTTTCCCCCCGCCCTGAGCGCCCGTGACGTCGCCCGCGAGTCCGGCATGACGAACGGGTCCCGCCGCGCGCCGGGGCCCGCCCCAGCCCGCGTGTGGAACCTCGACCGGTGGACCCCGGGGCCGGAAGCCGGAACACCCGTCTGCGGGGACCGGCCCCGGCAGCCCCGGGGCCGGGCGCGGCGCCGTCGACTCCCCTACTCGTCGTCGTCCTCGTCGTGGTGGTCGAGGTTGGAGGTCCCCCGGCGCCAGTAGCCGTCGACCTCGCAGGTGGCGTTGCGGACGAACC
The DNA here is from genome assembly GCF_036327455.1 of Nocardiopsis codii. NCBI lineage: Bacteria > Bacillati > Actinomycetota > Actinomycetes > Streptosporangiales > Nocardiopsidaceae > Nocardiopsis > Nocardiopsis codii. The sequence goes on from NZ_JAUZMY010000007.1 coordinate 232,236, forward strand.
CGCGCTCCTTGAGCAGGCGGCGGATCGGCTTGAGGGTGTTCGCCTCCCCCGCCGCGTACACGAACCCCTCGCCCTCGGGCAGCTCCAGGGAGCGGAACGCCTCCAGCAGCAGATCCGTGCTGCCGGGCTCGGCCCCTCCCCTGTGCAGCCAGGTGATCCGGGCGTCCGCGGGGGTCTTGAGCTCCTGCTCCTCGGCGCCGTCGACGACCTCGAAGAACGCGAACACGCGGGCGTCGGCCGGCAGCTCCTCGACGTAGCGGGCGGCGGCGGGCAGCGCCGTCTCGTCCACCAGGAGCACGTGGTAGTCGAACTCCCCGGTGATCCACGCGGTGCCGCGGGGGCCGAGAACGCCCAGCTCGTCACCGGGCCGTGCCGCCTGTGCCCAGCGCCCCGCCGGCCCGTGGTCGTGGGCGACGAAGTCGACGGTCAGGCTCCGGGCCGCGGTGTCCAGCGCGCGGACGGTGTAGTCGCGGAACACCGCGCCGGGGACGCGGAAGTTGAGGCAGCGGTCGTCCTCCACCACGGGCAGGACGTGCCCGCCCTCCTCGTCGGGGAACCACAGCTTGACGTGGTCGGCGAAGTGGTCGCTCTCGAACCCGGCGAGGTCGGGGCCGGTGAAGTGGACGCGGATCATGCGCGGGGTGACGCGCTCGACGTCGGCCACTGCGAGGACGCGCCGCTTGAGCGGGTACCTCTCGACGCGGCGCTCGTGGGTCGGGGTGGTCACTGCTTCTCCTCGTTGGTGTCGTTCCGCGCGGGGCGGGGACCGTGGTGGCGCCTCCCCGGGGGAGCACGGGTGGCGGGGACCCGGGCGACGGGGTCCCCACCACGTGTGTTCGGTGCGCTGGCCCTGCGCACCGGTCGGGGGCGGGGCATGGCCCGGTCCGGGGGCCCGGAGCCGGAAGTCCTGATGAGGATAGCCTTGCCTAAGCCTGGTGTGTCATCCAGGGGGCGCTTCGCACGGTGCGGCCACCACCCCGGCCCCGGCGCGACAGGGCTCCGGACCGGGCCCGCGGCCTGCCCCCACCCCGGAACTGACCGGTCCGACGCACGTCGACGGAGACCCGGGGACGGGTTTTTCCGACCATGTCCTAGCCTGGAGGCACATCCCGGACCACGGCTCCGGGATTCGCCGTGTCCAGCGAGAACGAGCCCGAGGAACAACGTGAACATCAGTCCCCGCGTCACAGCGATCGTCTTCCGCGTGGTGGCGATCTTCGAGGCCTTCACCTGGGCCGGCCTCCTCGTCGGCATGGGCTTCAAGTACCTCGGCAACGGCAGCGAGCTGGGCGTGCAGCTCTTCGGCCCCCTGCACGGCGGGGCGTTCATGGTCTACGTGGTCGTCACCCTGGCCGCCGCCCTCCACCTGCGCTGGGGCGTGTGGCCGACCCTGGTGGCCCTCGCCGCGTCCGTGCCTCCCCTGGGCACGCTGCTCGCCGACTGGTGGCTGCACCGCAGCGGGCGCCTGACCGCCGCGACGGCGAGGCAGGACCGGACTCCCGAGCCCGTCGCCTGAGACGACCTCAGCCCCACGGGGCCCGGTGGGACCACACGTCCCACCGGGCCCCGTGTCGTTTCCGGTTCGTTCCCGACAGGGCTCCGACCTCGTGTTCCGACCCGCCCCGAGACATACGCGTTGCCGGGGAGAATACGGCACGACCACCGCGTCCACCCTTGTGGAAACGATTCCTGAAACCGTCTTGAAACGCCGATGCCATTCAGGTGAATTCCCCTGGAAAGACATCCGCGACATCAGCGCGCACATTCCTCCCGAAAACTCTTCGCCGTACACCCGGAGCACACCCTCTGCCTACGGGGGCAGAGGGTTTACATTCTGGCCGGTAGCGGACAGAGAAATCACGAAGTCACCCTTTGCGCATGATCCGTTGCCCGTGTTCTTTTATGAACTGGCAAGTAACCACCCCCCACGAAGGGTCCCCCATGCCCCACACCCACCCGTCCGGACCGGGCCGACGCACCATCCTGCGCGGAGCGGCCGTGACCACGGGCGCCGCCATCCTCGGCGGGGCGTTCACCGTAGGCGGCGCCACGAGCGCCTCCGCCCAGGAAGCACCGTCGTTCCTGCACTGGCGCGGCGCCTGGAACGCCCGGCCGCCGTCGAGCCCGATCCAGGTCCTGGCCACGGCGCCCAGCTACATCGTGGTCCACCACACCGCGACGCCCAACAGCACCAACTACTCGCTCGACCACGCCCTGGCCCTGTCCCGGTCGATCCAGAACTTCCACATGGACAGCAACGGCTGGGCCGACTCCGGTCAGCAGCTGACCATCAGCCGCGGCGGACACGTCATGGAGGGCCGCGACCGCACCCCGGAAGCCATCGCGGCGCGCCAACACGTCGTGGGCGCCCACGTCGCCAACAACAACAGCACCTGCATCGGGATCGAGAACGAGGGCACCTACATGACCACGGGGCCCACCCAGGCCCTCACCGACTCCCTCGTCGCCACCCTGGCCTGGCTGTGCGGGGCCTACGGGCTCAACCCGCAGGCCGCGATCCGGGGCCACCGGGACTTCAACGCCACCGCGTGCCCCGGCGACGTCCTGTACGCGATGCTCCCCGACCTGCGCAACGCCGCCGCCAGTGTGCTCACGGCCCAGGGCGTGGACGTCGACTCCCTGCGCACGCCCACCGCCGACGGACCGACCTATCCTCCCGTCCCGGACGACGAGCCGGAGCGCGAGTTCTACCACGGTCCCGGCCGGGGGCCGGACGACTTCACCCGCTGACCCACCGCGAGGACGCTTCCCCGTTCGGCGTCGCTCGCGGGCAGATCCGGCGGGGGGC
>NZ_JAUZMY010000078.1:0-1169 GCF_036327455.1 Nocardiopsis codii
GCGTGCTGTGGCGGCTTTGGCGGCGTTGTCGAAGGCGCCCGCCCCGAGGGGGCTGGCGGGGTTGTAGGGGGTGAGGAACTCGTCGTTGTGGCGCCCGAACACCTCGGCGAGGTCCTTGTTCAGGGACGGGGGCGCCAGCGGGGCGTCCCCGGCCCTGGGCACAGGAGAGCCGGGCCCGTGGTCGGGGTTGCCCGTGGGTGGGTCGTCCTTGACGGGACCTGCGGGTGGCCCGTCGGGTCCGCCTCCGCCGGGTGGCGGGATGTCGGTGTCGCGGCCGGGGCCGCCGGTGGGCGGCGGGGTGTCGGCGATCGGTCCTGTGGGGCCGGGCGGAGGGCCGGGGGGCGGCCCCGGCGGGGGCCCGTCGGGGGCTTCGCGCAGGGGCGGTCCGGGCGTACCGCTCCCGGGGCCGTCGCCTCCGGTGCGGAGGAGGGGCGGGGGGTCGGGCAGGTCCCTGAGGTTTTTGAGGCCGTTGTTGAGCAGGTCGGTGAGGTGTTTGCTGAACAGGCCGTCCATGCCGGCGGAGAAGACGGCGGACAGGGCGCCTTCCATGGCGGCGCCGATGTGGGCGCTCTTGGTGAGTTGGCCGTCGCGGTGGTGGCGGGTGCCGCGTCCGATCTGGATGCGTTGGATGATGCTGTCCATGCTGCCGAAGATCTGGCTGATGATCTGGTGGCTGGGGACGGTGATCAGGAGCCAGGTGAGGATGCGTCGCATGGCCAGGCTGCGGATGGCCTTGAAGATGGGGATCCACTTCAAGGAGGCGCCGAAGGTGAACTTGGCGGTGGCGATGGCCCAGGCGATCTCGGCGAGGAGTTGGATGAACTGGCCGATGACCATCATGTGCATGTACTCGACGTTGGCGCGTGCCTTGAAGAGTTCGGTGGACATGGTGGAGGAGTTGTCGCGGGCGGAGCCGACGTAGTTGTTGTCTCCCTTGGTGAACTGGTCCAGGGAGTGTTCGTAGTTGTCGGCGGTGCGGCCGCTGAAGTTGCGTCGTGCGTGGGAGCGGCTGAGGTTGAGCAGGTCCTCGAGGACGCCGAGGCGTTGGTTCAGGGTGGCGTAGACCTCGGAGGCGCGGCCGAGGTTGGCGAGGCTGACATTGGGGACCTCGATGCCGGTGAGGACCTTGATCGCGTTGCGTGAGGAGTCGGACATGTTCGGGTCCAACG
>NZ_JAUZMY010000079.1:0-1067 GCF_036327455.1 Nocardiopsis codii
CTGTCGTGGGACTCGTTGCCGAAGCCGCGGGAGATCTACGAGTTCCTGGATTCGTATGTGATCGGTCAGGATCAGGCGAAGAAGGCCTTGTCGGTGGCGGTGTACAACCACTACAAGCGTGTGCGGTCGGAGGGTGAGCGTCCGGGTTCGGAGGACGTGGAGATCGCGAAGTCCAACATTTTGTTGTTGGGGCCGACGGGGTCGGGGAAGACGTTGTTGGCGCAGACGTTGGCGAGGATCTTGAATGTTCCGTTCGCGATCGCTGATGCGACGGCGCTGACGGAGGCCGGGTATGTGGGTGAGGATGTGGAGAACATCCTGCTCAAGTTGATCCAGGCGGCCGATTATGACGTGAAGAAGGCCGAGACGGGGATCATCTATATCGATGAGGTCGACAAGGTCGCGCGTAAGAGTGAGAATCCCTCGATCACGCGTGATGTGTCGGGTGAGGGTGTTCAGCAGGCGTTGTTGAAGATTTTGGAGGGGACGACGGCGAGTGTGCCGCCTCAGGGGGGGCGTAAGCATCCGCATCAGGAGTTCATCCAGATCGACACGACGAACGTGTTGTTCATCTGTGGTGGGGCGTTCGCGGGTCTGGAGAAGATCATCGAGTCGCGGACGGGTCAGCAGGGGATGGGGTTCAACGCGGTTCTGCGGCCTCGGGGTGAGGCGGCGGAGGTGGCGTTGTTCGGTGAGGTGATGCCGGAGGACCTGTTGAAGTTCGGGATGATTCCGGAGTTCATCGGTCGGTTGCCGGTGATCACGAGTGTGGACAATCTGGATCGTGCGGCGTTGATTCGGATTCTGACGGAGCCGCGTAATGCGTTGGTGAAGCAGTATCAGCGGTTGTTCGAGTTGGACGGTGTGGAGTTGGAGTTCACGCCGGAGGCTTTGGAGGCGATTGCTGAGCAGGGGATTATTCGGGGGACGGGTGCGCGTGGGTTGCGGGCGATCATCGAGGAGGTGTTGTTGTCGGTGATGTACGAGGTGCCGTCCCGTGAGGATGTGGGGCAGGTGATCATCAGTCGGGAGACGGTGATCGACAACGTGAACCCCACGATCGTGCC
>NZ_JAUZMY010000080.1:0-963 GCF_036327455.1 Nocardiopsis codii
TCCGGGAATACATCAAGGATCCAAAAGCCAAGATTCCGGGTACCAAGATGATTTTCCCGGGCCTGAAAGATCCAAAGCAGATTGACGATGTCGTCGCCTACCTCAAGCAGTTCGATTCCAAAGGAAAGAAAGCGGAGGCAGTTCCATCGGGCATCAGGCAGGCGAGCCTGAAATGAAGTGCTGTCCTGGTAGCTCTCTGGTTTCGCCGAGCGGGTCCAACGGTCTGCGTGCTGGGGGCAGGACGGGGTTCTTGGATCCATGACTCCCCTTTGCCGGGGGCATGCAGATCGTCCTTGGAGCCTTACTCGGTGCGGCGGTTGGCGCAGCAGATACCCTGCCGCCAATTATATCCACGCACTGTCACACTCGGCTGCTTAGAAGGGAAGCGGGTAAACATGTGTGGTATCCATCGCTCTTCCGAAATAGATGATTTTAAATTCATCTGATAAATCAATGGCTTGATCGTGTGTTACTGAGTGGTAAACGCTGTCACACCGCTGTCAAAGAGACCGGCAACGGTCTGAACTACCAGTCGATCGGTTCAGGCGCCGGAATCAAGCAGATTCAGGCCAAGACCGTGACCTTCGGCGCGACCGACGCGCCTCTCAAGGCTGAACAGCTCGAGAAGGATGGCCTCATTCAGTGGCCGATGGTGATGGGCGCGATCGTGCCTGTCGTGAACCTCGAAGGCATCAAGCCGGGCGAACTGGTGCTCTCCGGCGAACTGCTGGGCGACATCTATCTCGGCAAGGTCACCAAGTGGAACGACCCCGCAATCGCCAAGCTGAACCCGAAGCTGACGCTGCCGACCGATGCCATCACCGTGGTGCGTCGTTCGGACGGTTCGGGAACGACCTTCAACTTCACCGACTATCTGTCCAAGGCCAGCCCTGAGTGGAAGGCCAAGGTTGGTCAGGGGACCGCTGTTGAATGGCCCACCGGCGTCGGCGCCAAGGGCAACGA
>NZ_JAUZMY010000081.1:0-893 GCF_036327455.1 Nocardiopsis codii
AACTGCACTACTGGCGTACCCGCCTGCAGGACCTCCCGGAGGAGTTGGTGCTGCCCACCGACCGGCCGCGCCCCCAGGTGTCGTCCTATCGGGGTGGGCGGGTCTCGCTCACGGTGGGCGCCCAGGTGTTCGAGCGGCTGAGGGATGTGGCCCGGTCCGTGGGGGCGACCCCCTTCATGGCGGTGCAGGCCGCGGTCGCGGTCCTGCTCTCCCGCCTCGGGGCAGGCGACGACATCCCTCTCGGCACGGTGGTCGCGGGCCGCGACGACCAGGCCCTGGACGACCTGGTCGGGTTCTTCGTCAACACCCTGGTCCTGCGCACCGACCTGTCCGGGAACCCGACCTTCACCGAACTGCTGGCCCGTATCCGCCAGCAGGACCTGGAGGACTTCGACCACACCCACGTCCCCTTCGAGCAGGTCGTCGAAGCACTCAGCCCCACACGCTCCCTCGCACGACACCCCCTCTTCCAAACCGTCGTGAACTGGGAGAGAAACACGGAGCACCTGGGGGTGGAGCTCGCTGACACGGGATCCACTGCCTTGCCCGCGCCGGCGACAACCGCGAAGTTCGATCTGTCCTTCGGAGTGGGGCTCCACCCGGATGGTGGCATGCGGGTGTCGGTGGAGTACGCGGCAGATCTGTTCGACCAGGAAACCGCCGACACCATCGGACGTCGGCTCCTCCGCGTCCTGGAACAGGTCACCGCCGACCCACGCACCCGGCCCAGCGACCTGCGCCTCCTCGATGCCGAGGAGACCCGTGTCCTTCTCGACCAGGGACAAGGACCCCGCCCCGCGGGTGAACCCACCACCCTGCTCAAGCTCCTGGCAGAGCGGACCGCCCAGCACCCCGACCGCACCGCGCTGCGCTGGGACCAGGGCACCCTCACC
>NZ_JAUZMY010000082.1:0-737 GCF_036327455.1 Nocardiopsis codii
CTGGACCACCACCTCCAACCCGTCCCACCCGGCGTCCAAGGCGAGCTCTACATCACCGGCACCGGACTCGCCCGCGGCTACACCCACCAACCCGCCCTCACCGCCACCCACTTCACCCCCAACCCCCACAGCACCACCCCCGGCACACGCATGTACCGCACCGGAGACCTCGCCCACTGGACCCCCCACGGCCACCTCATCTTCCACGGACGCACCGACCACCAACTCAAAATCCGCGGCTACCGCATCGAACCCACCGAAATCGAAACCACCCTCACCAACCTCCCCCACATCACCGACGCCCTCGTCACCACCCACACCACCCACCACGACAAACGCCTCATCGCCTACACCGTCCCCACCCCCGGCCACCACCCCAACCCCCACCACATCCGCGAACAACTCACCGCCCTGCTCCCCGACTACATGGTCCCCACCACCGTCATCAACCTCCCCCACGGCCTCCCCGTCACCACCAACGGCAAAATCGACCACACCGCCCTCCCCCCCCCCGACTACACCACCACCCGCACCACCCACCACCCACCCCGCAACCCCCGCGAAGAAATCCTCTGCACCCTCTTCGCCCAAATCCTGGGACTGGACCGCGTCGGCATCAACGACGACTTCTTCACCCTGGGCGGCCACTCCCTCCTGGCCACCCAACTCATCGCACGCATCCACACCACCCTGGGCCTACACACCAGAGTCCGCACCCTCTTCGAAAACCCCACCGT
>NZ_JAUZMY010000008.1:0-229324 GCF_036327455.1 Nocardiopsis codii
TCGGCATCAACGACGACTTCTTCACCCTGGGCGGCCACTCCCTCCTGGCCACCCAACTCATCGCACGCATCCACACCACCCTGGGCCTACACACCAGAGTCCGCACCCTCTTCGAAAACCCCACCGTCGCAGGCCTACTGACCAGCCTCGACACCACCACACCCACCACCACACCCACCGCGCGGCCGAGCCTCTTGAAGAGAAGGCGCTGAGACTTGTCCGGCCTTTTCCCGTGATTCGCTCGGGAAAGCCGACTGGATCCCCCGCAAGCAACGCAGGTCGCTCGAATTCGTTTTCCCCCTTTGCTCCCCACGCAATTCAAGGAGTGTGCCTTGAAGAATCCCCCAGTTCTCATCAAGGGCGATGAACTCTTTCTCAACGAGATCGCCGAGGACCACTACGAGACGTCCCGGGACCTCTCGAAGTATCTTCTGATGCACTACGGATCTCCTGAGGACGTCTTCGAGTCGCCCCACCATCCGCTCGCGTTCGCCCACGGCTATCCCGAACGTATTTCCCGCATTCTCCAGAGCGTTGCCCTGGACAAGGGGGTGACGGTTTCCCGAGCCCTCGACGTGGGGTGCAGCGTGGGCGGCGTCGCGCACGCGCTGAGCCGTTGGGTCGACACCCTGGTGTGCGGTGTGGACGCCAGTGCGCGTTCCATCGACGTGGCGACCACGCTCACGCAGAACGAGGGCGGCACCTTCGGCGTGGTCCAGCAGGGGCCCTACTCCCGGTACGTCTCCGTTCGCGTCAGCGGCCCGGAGTCGGGTCCGGAGGTGGGGTTCGAGGTCGGCGACGCCTGCGACCTGCACTACGAGGAGCAGTTCGACGCGGTGATCCTGTCCAACGTGCTGGACCGGGTCGCCCACCCGGGGGAGTGCCTGCGTCAGTTCGAGGCGGACGACGGCCCCCTGCGCCGCGGCGGACTGCTGCTCATCGCCTGCCCCTGGTCCTGGTACCCGGACTACAGCCGCCCGGAGGAGTGGTTCGGGTCGGCGAGGGACGAGATCACCAGCGAGGACGACCTCAAGACGCGTATGAGCGGGGGGTTCACGATGGTGCACGAGTCGGACCAGCCCGCCGTCCTGCGACAGAACCCCCGCGAGTACGACTACTTCAACGCCCACGTCACCGTGTGGGAGAAGCTCTGAGACGCCCCGGGTGCGCGACACGGTATGCGTTTCACGTTCGGATCCGCCCTCGGAAGGTCGCAAAGGAGTCAGGCCATCATCGACGACGTTGCCCGTGAGCACCTGGAGGAGTGGCAGCTCCTCTTCGACGGCTCCTACGGGAAGACCGGAAACGACTACCCGGCCGACGTGAACTTCTCCGGGTGGGGGAGCAGCTACAGCGGGGGACCGATCCCACAGGAACAGATGGTCGAGTGGGTCGAGGAGACGGCTGCGCGCGTTCGTTCGGCGGTTGTACCGAAGGCCAGGGTCCTGGAGTTGGGCTGCGGTACCGGCCTGTTGCTGTTCAGGCTGGCACCGGACGCTGTCTCCTACGTCGCCACGGACTTCTCGCCCGTCGTGCTCGATCAGCTCGGGAAGTCACTCGCGGGGCAGCCGTGGGCGGACAGGGTGCGCCTCCTCCAGCGTGAGGCCTCCGACTTCACCTCGTTCGGAGACGGCGCGTTCGACGTCGTCGTCCTGAACTCGGTGGTGCAGTACTTTCCCGACCGTTCCTACCTGGAGCACGTCCTGGAGCAGGCCGTTCGGGTCCTCGCCCCCGGCGGAGTGGTCGTCGTGGGTGATGTACGCCATCGCGGCCTGCTGAGCGCGTTCCACGCCTCCGTCCAGGCGTATCAGGGTGCGGGAACCGTCGGGGAGCTCGCACGCAGGATCCGGCGGCGGGTGGGGGAGGAACCGGAACTCGTCATCGACCCGGCCTTCTTCACGGATCTGGCCGACAGGTGGGACCGGGTCGACCACGTACGGGTCCTGCCCAAACGCGGCCGCTTCGCCAACGAGATGGTGAAGTTCCGTTACGAGGCGTTCCTGCACGTGGAGTCGGAGACCGAGCCGCTGCCGATCCCCGCATGGACGGACTGGGCCGACGGTTCCCTCACCCTCGACGGGCTCGCCGGACGGCTGGCCGGCGGCCCCGGGGAACCGTTCGGGGTCACGGGCGTCCCGAACGCGAGGGTCGAGGCCGACGTGCGGTTGCGGGACCTCGCCCTCTCGGGAGAGGCACCCGCGGAAACGCAGGTCACCGGTACGGGCCTGCTCGTGGAGCGTCCCGTTCCCACCGGTGGGGGAGAGGGCGCGGTCGACCCTGAGGCGCTGTGCCGACTGGCGGAGGAGTCCGGTCACCAGGCGCAGTTGTCCTGGGCCGCCGGTGACGGCTCAGGCCGGTTCGACGTCGCGTTTCTCCCCCCGGGGGCCGGGGTGGGACCCGGCACCGCGATCTCCTTCCCCAGCGGGTCCGGGGGAGGCACGAACGAGCCTTTGCGTAGCCGAGGCGAGATGTTCTGAACCGCATCCGGTTCCGCGCCGAGGATGATGGAGGCTCGGGGGCGCGTCGGCCGTACGGTCGGCGCGCCCCCACTCACCCCTGCGGGGCACGGCGCGCCCCTTCCGTGGATCCCGTCCGGACCCGCGCGTCATCCCCGAAACTCCCGTGTCCGCGGTGACGCCCCCGGGTCCGATCACGCGCGGCGCCTCCGGCCGGGCCGCCCGCCCCTTCCAGGTCACGAATCGGGACAACCGGCCGGTAACCCGTGGCCGGTCGGCGATCGTGGCGTCGGGGCTCGCACGCGCCCACGGGCCCGGGGCGGCACCCCCTGTCCGGACGGTCGGGCGGGGTGCGGTGCCACGCCGCCGGACGGGCTCCCTCCCAGTCCCACCGCTCGAAGGGTTCTGATGACGGATCGCACGGAGTCGATCGAATCGATGGAGCAGCTCGCCGCGGCCTGGCGCACCATGGTGCTCGACCGCGACGCGAACGCCGATGTCCGGGACCTCCCCGGCATCGCCGTCCGCTGGGCCGACTGCCGGTTCGCGTTCTGGAACTGCGTCACCCTGACCGACGTCGACGCGGACGCGGTGCTCGTCGAGGACCGCCTGACCAGGGCGGCGGACATCATGCGTTCCAAGACCCACCCCGGGTTCCTGTGGCTCTTCGAGGACCTCCTCGGGGAGGACGTGCGGGCGGGGGTGCGGGCGACCGCGGAGAGGGCCGGCCTGGAGTACGCCTTCTCCGGCACCGGCATGGCGGGAGATCTCCTCCCCGTCGCCGATCCGTCCCACCCCGATCTGGAATTCGTGCGTGTGACCACCGACGAGCAGGTCCGCGCGTACGCGGACCTCAACTCGCGCGCCTACGGTTTCCCGCTGGAGGACGGTCGCGACGGAATCCTCGGGTCCGCGTTGTGGAAACAGGGGGTGCACGCCTACCTCGGCCTGCGCGACGGCGTCCCCGTGACGTGCGCCGGGGCGGTGGAGGCGGAGGGCCGTCTCTTCGTCGCGCTCGTCGCCACGGACCCGGAGTGGCAGCGCAGGGGCTACGGGGAGGCGGTCACGCGCAAGGCACTGCACGAGGGCGGGCGGGCCACCGGTCTGACCCGCGCCACCCTGCACGCGACCGAGGCGGGGGCTCCCGTGTACCCCCGCATCGGCTTCAGGCCGAACTCGCCGGTGCACTTCTTCGGCCTGAAGGGCTGAGCGCAACAGGGTTCCCGAGTCCGTGCCCCGGAGGGCCCGACCAGGTGGCGGGCCCCCGCGAGCGGAGGGACGCCCGAGCCGGCCGGTGGCGTCCGCCGCCCTGGAAGGGACATTCCCTCTCGTACCGGCGCGGGATGCGCTGAACCCCGGACGTGGGCGACGTCCTTCACTACGCTCCTCCCGTCGGCGCCGTGAGGAGAGGGAAGGCCAACGATGCGGGAGATCGAGGCGAAGTACCGGGTTCGCGACCTGGGGGCGGTCCTGGCCGCGCTCCGGGAGGCCGGGGTGACCATGGGCGAGCCGGTCCACCAGGACGACCTGGCCTATGCGCCCCCGGGCTGGGATCCCGGCCAGGGCAAGCGCGGTTTCACCTTCGCCCGACTGCGCACCGAGAACGGGGCGCACACCGTGACGACCAAGACCCCGTTGGCGAACGCGATGGAGTGTGTGGAGCACGAGACGGCCGTCGCCGACCGGGAGGGGATGCACGGTGTCCTGACCTCACTGGGCTACGTCCCGAGCGTGCGGATCGTCAAGAGCCGTCGGACGGGGAGGTCCGGCACGATCGGGGTGTGCGTCGACGACGTGCGGGGAGCCGGGGTGTTCGTGGAGCTCGAAGCTCTGGTCGACGACGACCGGGACGGGCGGACGGTCCAGGAGGGGTTGGACGCGTGGGCGCGAGGACTCGGGGCGGACCTGGAACGGATCACGGAGACCTACGACGTCCTGGTGCGGCCCGTCCCCGCCTGAGGCTTCCCGCTGCGCTCCGGGGCACGCCGGTCCGGTTCGGGCGGTTCGGACGATCGCGTCGGGACCGCCCTCGCACCAGGGGAGCACGGGGGCGCGGGACGGCGCCTGGCGGCGAGGCGTCGCCGTGCCGGCCGGGGCCCTCAGCGGGGAGGGCAGAGTGGCCCGCTGCTCGCCCTGGGCACCAGCTCTCCGCCGGAGAGCATCTCCTCGACCACCGGTGCTCCCCCGACGGCGCCGACGAGCAGGGCAGCCGCACGGCGGCCGTATCCGACGATGTCGCGGCGGACCGCTGTCAGGCCGGGTTTCACCAGCTGGCACAGGTGCGAGTCGTCCCACGCCACGATGGACAGCTCGGAGGGGACCGCCACACCCATCTCCGCGGCCACCGCGAGCCCGCCCGCCGCCATCACGTCGTTGTCGTACACCAGAGCCGTCGGGCGCTCGGCCGAGGCCAGGAGGCGACGTGTGGCGCGCGCACTCTGCTCCCCGCCGTCATCGATGTGCACGACCGCGGTACGGCAGCCGAGGTCGCGGGCCACCTCCTCGAAAGCCCTGGCCCGCGCCCGTGCGTGAGCGAGGTCGGCGGGGCCCGCCACGTGGGCCAGGTTTCGGTGCCCCAGGGCGACGAGGTAGTGCATGACCTCGTTCACCGTGGCGCGGTCATCGACCGGGAGGGAGAGCGTGCCGTCGTTGTCCGGTGCGGCTCCCAGGACCACGGTGGATACGGCGGGCCGCGCCTCGGGGGACCGGCCCACGCGCTCCTCGCCCAGGATCACACCGTCGACACGGCCCTGGGCCTCCCAGCGTCTGCGGGGCTCGCCCCGTCCGTCGGGATCGGAGCGCACGATCATGTCCATCCCGGTGGAGGCAAGCGTGTGCTGGATCCCCTCGACCAGGAGCATGAAGGAGGAGTGGCTGCCCCACAGGAGCCCCGGCCGACGCGTGACCAGCCCGACCGTGGCGGTCCTGCCGCCCGAGGACAGGGCGCGCGCCGGGCCGCTGGGCGACCAGCCGAAGTCGCGGGCGGTCGCCAGGATGCGCTCGCGGGTCTGTTCGGAGACGCCGGGGCGGCCGTTGAGGGCGTAGGACACCGCGCCTTTGGAGACACCGGCCGCCCTGGCGATGTCCATGATCGTCGGGCGCCGCATCATCGACCCCATGGGTTCTCCTGTCGGGTGTGTCCGTTCGCGGCGCGGGGGCCTGACCGGGTCAGGGCGTGCGGGGCGAGGGCGCGGTGATCTTCACGACGGCCTCGCGTGTACGTCCGGGGTCCGCGGGTGCGGCTGGGGGATCGGTGGCTCAAGCGGCCGCCACGGCCGCGTGGACGGGCGCGTACCCGCCGACGGCCCGGCGCTCCGCGACGGCGGTGAACGCCGCGGCCACCGCGGTGGTCCGCCCGGTGTTCGGCGCCGTCACCGGTTCCCCTCCAGGGTGTGGCGTCCGTGTTCGAGGTAGACGGTGGTGCCCGCCGCCTGGGCGGCCAGGGCCGCGGTGGCGCGGCGGGCCACGCGGGCGGGCAGCAGGTCGCCGAGGCGTTCGGGTGCCACCCACGCCCAGTCCGACAGTTCGTCGGGGGGCAGGCGCAGCTCGGCGTCCTCGGGCAGACGGGCGGTGAACAGCCACTGGAGGGCCGCTGTGCGCTCGCCGGAGGGCGGGACCCAGTCGACGGCGGCCAGGTGCGTCACGGTGGCCCGGACACCGAGTTCCTCGGCGAGCTCACGGCGGCACGCGGCCAGGGGGGACTCGCCGTGTTCGATGATGCCGCCGGGGATGCCCCAGGGCTCGTCGGGCTTGTAGGTGCGCTCCACCAGCAGGACCTGCCCGTCGGGGGAGCGGATGAGTGCGCCCGCCGCGCCACGGGTGGTCGGAAGGCTCGCGTAGAACTGCCGTTCCGCTGCGGTGTCGGGGTCGGTGTCGCTCACCCGGTCGAGCCTAGGACACCGTCGGACCTGTGGGCGCGTTCGGCCCACGCGCCCGTGGCCCCGGGGTGCGGTGGGCCCGCGTCCTGGACGGTGGGTGCGCGCCGCGTGGCCGGATCAGCTTCTCGCCGGAGCCTGCGCCCGGACCGTAGAGCTCTGCGGTGTCGAAGAAGGTGGCCCCAGCTGGATGTAGGTGTCACGGGGGTGGCGTCCTATGTGCGCGGTCGGATGAATATCGACCTGGAAGCATGTTTGCTGCGGAGGAAAACGGTGCCCGGGATTGGCGGTGCTCCTCGCGTGGGCGCGGGAACGCGCCCACGCGAGGAGCGTGCGTACCGGACCGGAGCGGCCGATGCGGTCGACTCAGCAGGAGCTGCTCCGCAGGATCAGGTCGTAGTGGCCGTAGTTCGGGTCGAAGAACACGTTCGAGTAGTTGAACATGCCCCAGGCGCAGTTGTTGCCGGGGGAGTAGACCATGTTTCCCCAGCGGGTTCCCGAGACGTTGGTGGAACCGGTGAAGGCCTCCCCGTGGGGGCGGTCCATGTCCCTCACGTCCATCCACAAGCCGTCGCGCTGGGAAACGGGGACGTTTCCCGGATAGTTGAGGATGCGCACCCAGTTGGTCTGGCACGAGGAGGACCAGCGCAGTTGGAAGGTCATGCCGTTGCGGGTGGCCTGGCTCACGGTGGTGGAGTTGGCGCTGCATCCGGTGGCCTGGGGGTCCGCGCCGTCGTAGACGTGCATTGCGCTGACAGGCGTCTCGGTCCGAACGCGTTCCGAGGCGGTGGTGTCGGCCGCTGTCGCAGTGGCTGTGGTGGCGAGCAGAGCCAAGGAGGCAAGGGCCGTCAGGGCCAGGCGGCCGACGGTTGAGAAGGACACGGGCATAAGATTTCCGTTCATTAGGGGGATTGGGAACGCTTTCGATGTGAATCTGGGAATCGTGCGCGGACAGAACTTGCGGAGGAAATGTCCGTCTTGGGAGAACTGGGTTCAGGGCAGCCTTTTCCTCGGGTATGGCACACGCGCTTTCTTCGATTCGATCGATGGGGGGAGCGCGCTGACGTCCGACCGCTCGCGTCGGTCGTGCCGACGACGCGTTCCTCTTCTGGGATTCTGGCCCGGCGTCCCGGCAATCTCCATGATCGGGAGTCGCTGGTTCTTGACGCGGAGTCAACCGGGGCCCGAGACGGAGCCGCCGCGTGCACGACTACTTCGCTGCCCCGGGGCGCTCCCGCCTCAGCGCTCTCGCCTCATGGCCTGGCTTCGGCTGGAGCGGTGCAGGGGTCGGCGGAGGACGGGACCGCGGTGGATGCGTCGACAGCCGACCCGCTACGACGTCGAAGGTCCGCGCTCAGCCATGGAGGTCCACGCCGTGGCGGTCGAGTGCTGCTCGGATCCGTCCGAGCCACTCCGTGCCCATCCGGCGCCCGTCGGGGAACTGGTCTTCCCGATCCCAGCGCCACGCCGTGATCATCGCCAACACGAGGATCCGGCACTCGCGCAGCAGGTCGTGATCGACACCCGGATAGTGCTCGCCGACCTCTTCGGGTGCATGGGCGAGGTCGAACTCGACGGGCCCGCGGCAGCACGTCTCCAGGTCGATGAACAGCAGCCCGTCCGCCGTGGTGAGCAGGTTGCCCGGGTGTGGCTCGCCGTGCAGCAGCTGCTCGGCGCCGCCGCGCCCGCCGATCACCCGCCTCAGTCCTTGCAACGTGTCGCCGAGCAGCTTCCGGTCGGCGTCGGCGAGCGCCGGAGTGCGATCCCGGTCCGCCACGAGTTGTCGAGCCTGCTCGACCCGGTCCGTGAAGTGCAGTGTCGGGACATCGAGGTTCCGCATGCCCACATGTAGCCGCTCGAGCGCATCGGCGTAGTCGGCCGGTGCCACCTCGCGAGGTGTGACGGGTGCGTAGTAGGTCCACAGCGTGACCTCGAAACCGTCACGCCCATGGACGCGCGGCTCCACTCGGGGATCGAGAGCGGCCACGGGACAGCCGACTCCGGCGAGCCGCCGGGCGAGATCGACCTCGAACTGTGCGATCCGATGCGCCACCGGTGCCACGCGGGCCAGGACGTCACAGGGCAGCAGACGCACGGTGAGCTTGTTCGAGTTGTGCAGGACGATCGCGTCGTCGACTCTCAGGTCGAGTGAGGAGGCGATCGACATGGCCGTGGCCACCGCCCGCCGGACCTCTGAAGCCTCCACCGTCGCCCGGCCCCCTCCCTCGCGCGCCGCCGTGAGTCTCCGGCGGTCGACCCGCGCACCCTACCAAGGTGCCGACCCGCGAGCCGCGGTGGTGCCACGGGTGGGTGCTGGTCGGCGGTCTGCTCCGTCTGCTCAGCCGACCACCGTCACATCGGCCCGCGTGCGACGTCCGCTGATCAGGTCCCCTCTGCCGGCTGTGACTTCCTTCGATGAGCCGCATTCCGGTGTCGGCCCGTGTCCTTCCCTGTACTTTGCTCCTGAGCGGCCCGCCCTGGAGAGCGTGGTTCCCGTACTGGTGGGGAGTGGCTGGTGGCGATCACCGACGCGCACATCTCGACCGCACTGAACGCCTATGTCGAGCGATATCCCGAAGACGTCGCGGTCCTTGCCGATGCGGCGCGGTTGCTGCGCCACGGCCGGGGCTTCGCCTCGCGACGGACCTTTCCGATGCACGTGACCGTCGGTGCGCTCTTGGTCCGCGAGGAGGCCGAGATCCTGCTGGTCGAACACCGCGCCTACGGGCTGCTGTTACAGCCCGGAGGTCATCTCGAACCGGCGGACACCACGCTGGTCGACGCGGCCGTGCGCGAGTTGACGGAGGAGACCGGCATCGACGCCGGCGCGGTGCTTCCCACGTCCCGGATTCCTGTCTACGTCGAGTTCGGCCAGGTCCCGGCACGAGCGGACAAGGGCGAGCCCAGCCACTACCACCTCGACTTCGGGTTCGCGTTCACGACGGCTCATGCCGAGATCGGACCTATCCAGGAGTCCGAGGTGACAGGTGCGGGCTGGTACCCGCTCCAGGTGGCCGAGCGACGTGTCGGGCCCCGTATCGCACGAGCGGTGAGCGCGCCGACGGGAACCGAGTGACGGGCTTCCGGAACCGTGCCCCGGGAGGAAGCGTCGGGCGCCTCAACTGGTGGGGAAGGGAACTTTCGTGAGCTCCTCGGAGGCCCGCCAGATGCGCCGGGCGTCCTCGGTGCTGCGAAGGCGGGAGTAGAGCTTCTGCTCCCCGGGCGGGCCGCCCATGTGCCCGAGCCCGCGCGGCCCGTAGAACCTGCCGTGCTCGGCGTCGGGAGACGTGGCGGCGTACACCGCGGGAAGCCCCGCGCTCTGGACGGTGCCGACGAGGACGCCCCGTTCGGCCATGGCGCCGATGAGCTTCCGCCCGCCGGTGTCGCTGTCGCGGCCGAGCTCGGGGCGGGTGGCGAGCAGGCTGGTCGGCGCGATGCCGGGATGGGAGAGGTTGCTCGTGATGCCCCAGCCTGCCTCCTGACTGCGCCGGTCGAGTTCGAGGCCGAAGAGCCCGAACGCGATCTTCGACTGGCTGTAGGCGTTCATGCCGTGGTAGGAGCGTTCCCAGTTCAGATCGTCCCAGTGGATGGCGCCCTGGTTCGCCGCGACGCTGACCTGCGAGGTCACACGTGCCCGCCCGGCCCTGAGGAGGGGCAGGACGTGGCCGACGAGGGCGAAGTGGCCGAGGTGGTTGGAGCCGAACTGGAGCTCGAACCCGTCGGCGGTCGTCTGCCGGTCGGGCGGAGTCATGACCCCGGCGTTGTTGATGAGGATGTGGATCGGCCGGCCCTCCTCCCGCAGGGTCTCGCCGAGGCCTGCGACGGAGTCGAGCGAGGAGAGGTCGAGGTCGCGCAGCGACACGTCCGCGTCGGGGACCGCCTGCCTGATTTTGGCGATCGCGGTCTCGCCCTTGCGCCGGTTGCGGACGGGCATGACCACCTCGGCCCCGGCCGTGGCGAGCCTCGTGGCAATGCCGAGCCCGATGCCGTCGCTCGCTCCGGTGACGACGGTGCGCTTGCCGGACAGGTTGGGAACGGTGATGTCGATGGGCCTGCGTGGCATGTGTTCACTCCTGGAAGCTGTGTCGTTGCCTCCACGGTCGCGCAGGACGGCAGCGTTATCCAGGACCGCTCGATCCCCTGATACGGAGAGTCGGGCTCCGACCGGGCCCGCCTCGGGCGATGGAGTGCCCGGACGACACCTGGCCTCCCTGCCCTGGGCTCGCGGGATCGTCCCGCGTCGACAAGGGGGGATCGGTAGGCCGTGGATGCGCGGACGCGCGGGCAGTAGAAATGAGGCAGCACCGAAGGAGGCGCGCATGGTGATCGACAGGACCGGACTGGCGGAGTTCCTCCGGCGCCGCCGGGAGGCGCTGCAACCCGAGGACGTCGGCCTCCCGCGCGGACGACGCCGCAGGACGAGCGGGTTGCGGCGGGAGGAGGTGGCTGCGCTCTGCCACATGTCGACCGACTACTACTCGCGGCTCGAACGGGAGCGCGGCCCCCAGCCGTCCGAGCAGATGATCGCCTCCATCTCGCAGGGTCTCCACCTGTCCCTCGACGAGCGCGACCACCTGTTCCGGCTCGCCGGACACAACCCGCCCACGCGCGGCGCGGTCAGTGAGCACATCAGCCCCGGCTTGCTCCGCATCTTCGACCGGCTGCACGACACTCCCGCGGAGATCGTCACCGAGCTGGGCGAGACGCTGCGGCAGACCGAGCTCGGTGTCGCGCTCACCGGCGACATGACCGTCTACAGCGGCCCCGCCCGCAGCATCGGCTACCGATGGTTCACCGACCCCGCCACGCGGCAGCGCTACGCTCCCGAGGAGCACCCGTTCCTCACCCGTATGTTCGCCTCGGGCCTCCGGGAGGTCTCCACGCTGAGAGGTCCCGGTTCCCGCGCGGCCCACTACGCCGACCTGCTCCTCGCGCGGAGCGACGAGTTCCGGCAGGTGTGGAACGACCACGAGGTCGGCATTCGCCCCCACGAGGTGAAGCACTTCGTTCACCCCGAGCTCGGCGCGCTGGAACTGACGTGCCAGAGGCTGCTCGACCCGGGCCAGTCCCATTCGCTGCTCGTCTACACCGCTGTTCCCGGCAGCGAGAGCCACGAGAAGCTGCAGCTGCTGTCCGTCATCGGAACACAGGCGCTCAGCCAAGGGGGGACCTGACCGGGGCCCGGGGGCGTCAAGTGGGTGCCGGCCCGGAGCCGACCGGGCCGGCAGCGCCGGGGGAACAGGGGCCCGGCCCGCCGGCGACCGGGTAGGACGTCGACGGGGAGCGGGTGCTCCCTTGTCCGCCTGCGCGGAGCAGGCGTCAGGGGAACCCGGGACGCATGCCGGACCCCTCCCGCCGGGTCTCACGCCGGGTCCTCGCCGCCAGGACGATGTCGCGTGTCAGCCTCCGGGGACCGAGGCGCGCAGGGCCGCCACGATCCACGGGTAGGGCACCGGATCCTCCGCTTCCCCACCGGGCGGGGACCCGTTGATCACCGCCACCAGGCTCATGTACCTGCCGTGCGTGCTGTCGAACCAGGGGTCCTCCACCGGATCCTCCTCGTCCATGAGCGTGATCATTTCGGTCAAGTACGACGCCAACCCGTCCCGGAACCCGGCGGTGGCCTGATCGCCGCCGAGCGCGGCGGAGGCCTGGGCCAGACGGACGACTGCCTCCTGGGCACGTGGGGAGTCCGCGGGCGAACCGGAACGGTAGACGGCGATGATGTCCTCCATGATCGACATCCCCGTCTCGTAGATGAACTCCTGGACCGGTGTGGCGGCGAAGAGCCTGCCCGGCGAGGTGGTGTAGGTGTCCTGGAGGTAGGCGTGGACCGCGCCGCGGAACTTCCGGTCCTGGACCAGGTCGGCCAGTTCGATCCAGGCTTCGAGTTGCGCGGCGGTGGGGTCCTCCGGCAGGTGCGGCCGCAGCTGCCGGAGCCGTTCGACGAACTCGGGGGGCACATCGAGGTCCGCGCCGACCTCGTTCCAGAAGTCGTCGACGAGCCGTTCGCGCTCCTCGTCGGAGAGGGAGACGAGTTTGTGCAGGAGCGCCGCCTGGGCGGCGGTCCCCCCCTGTTTGACCAGGGTCCTCAGAACCGCCCGTTTCGCACGCAGGCCGCGCTCCTGGCGCTCGACGATCTCCAGGTGGGTGGTGAGGAGGTCGTTCAGGGTCGTCTCGCCGTCGAGCACCCGGCGGATGTCCTCCAGCCCGGCGTCCAGTTCACGCAGGGTCCGGACGAGTTCCAGCCGGGCGATGGCGTGGACGTCGTAGAGCCGGTAGCCGGCCTCGGTCAGGTGTGTGGGGGAGATGACCCCGGCGTCGGAGTAGAACCGGACGGCGCTGACGCTCAGGCCGGTGCGGCGCGCGGCGTCCCCGATCGGGTAGAGCTCGTTGTCGTGCATACCGCCACTATCGGGTCTCAAGCCGCTTGAGACTCAACCGGCCAGAGGCGGTATCCGCGCGGCAGGGTGCGCAGGCGCGGCGGGCGGCCACCGCCCGACCTGGCACGTCTGGCCGCTCCGCACCCCTCACCCCTGCGCGACGTCCCGATCACCGCTGGTCCTGGTGGGGACGCCCAGCAGTCGACCGACGCGCGAGGCCAGGTCCGGCCGACCGTCGGCGATCACCGTCACGATCCCCAGCGCCTGCGCCGGGGGGAGGTTGTCGGGGTTGTCGTCGACGAACACACACCTCTCACCCGGCACTTCCAGCCGCTCAAGGGTGCGCCGGTAGATCTCCGGGTCCGGTTTCGCGACGCCCTCCACCTCGGACAGCACCGTGACGTCGCACAGGTCGTTCACGCCCAGTGTCCTGTAGGGGTCGTAGGGATCCAGGCCGAAGCTGTTGGACAACAGCGCCGTCTTCAGACCGGCTCGGCGTGCCGAGCGCGCCAGGTCGATCATGTCCTGGGCGGGCCGGACCTTCGCCCACGCCCGTCCCATGAGGTTCTCGTGGTCGTCGATACCGAGCAGTGAGGCAGTCGACCTGTTCCACTCCTGCTGTGTGAGCCGCCCGGCTTCCAGTTCGAGGTAGAGGCGGCGCCCCTCGGTGTGCCGGCTCAGCGTGGTGCCCCATGCCCTGTGGTGGAGTCCCTGGTCGAGGCACCAGCCCTGGATGGTCTCGCGGACTCCTTCTGTGAGGACGCCGACGAAGTCGAGGATCAACGCCTGGTACTGGCCGGGCAAGGGGTACGGGGGAGACATCGCTCAGCCTTTCCCGGGAGGTGTCAGGGACCACGACCACTACCTTCCAACTCCCGAGCCCTTTCAACCCGAACCCCGCCATCCCGTGTTGCCGGGCTGGAACGGGGCCGGCCACGGGGGGACGCCGTCATCTTCGGTGTACGGGGGAGGGGGTTGTCCTCGCGGGTGAGTTGGCGGGATCGGGCCATGGCCAGTAGTGAACCGCACGCGCTCAAGAGAGCGGGCGCGCATCGTTCATGGCGGTTCTGCACTGCGGGTTCGTGCTTCCGTTCACCTCAGCGAACGCCGGTGAACTGATACCAGAACTGAGACTGGAGGAGGGTCATGGCAAGCCTTCGAGGCGCGCGGTCGGACCTCTGGGAGATCGTCGGCCGCTGTCGCCTCGGAGGTGGGGGCCGGGAATGAACCCCTTCCGTCGGTCCCGTACGGCACCATCGTGGCGGTGCTTTCCGGCGTTGGTCGCGACCGTCGTGTCCTGCTCGCACATGGACGAACTCGCCCACCGTCACGGTCCGAAGCGGCGGGTGTCCTGCCGCCGTGGCGCCCGGTCCGGAGCTGTGGGCCGCCACGGCGGTAGGAACCACCTCCCCCTACTGTCTGAGCACCGGGTGGCCGCTGGCGATCGAGACACGGTTGAACGCGTTGATGAGAGTGGCCGTCCACTCCACCGCGGAGATCTGGGCGGTGGTCAGATGGGCGGCCGCGCGAGCGTTGAGGGCCTGTCGGTCGATGGTCGGATCGATCACCGTCAACGACTCCGCCAGCTCCAGTGCGGCCTTCTGCTGGTCGGTGAACGAGTCGACCTCGCGCCAGGCCGGCAGCACGTCCAGCGTGCTCTGCTCAACCCCGGCCTTGCGGGCTCGGGGAAAGTGGATGCTCAGACAGGTCGAGCACCCGTTGATCTGGGACACCCGGATATTGATCAGCTCGATGGTGTCGTCGCCGAGGCCGGCCTCGTGCGCCGCGGCCCTGGAGGCGGCGGCCGCCTTGACGGCCGCCTTGTACACCTCGGGGTGTTCCTTGTCGATGTAGGGGCGTTCCGCTCTCATGCCCGCCCCTTGGTCGCCAGCTCGACGGTGGCCAGGTCCGCGGGTCTGGGGCGTCGGAACCGGCCGCCGTCGGCCGTGTACGCGTCACCGTGTTCGCGCAGGCGTCGGGCGAACAGCGGGCACACGGGCACGACCGTGATGTTCTTACGGATGCTGTCGGCCAGTGCTTCGTCTACCAGGAGTCCGGCCAGGCCCCGGCCGTTGAACTCCGGTGCGACTTCGGTGTGGAAGAAGATGCGCTCGCCGTCGGCCTCCGGCGGGTCGACGAAGTCGGCGCGGCCGGCTGGGGTGCCGTCGTCCGTGCTCACGGTGTAGGCGCCGATGGTGCGCGTTTCATCGAGCGTGATGTGGACGGCAGCGCCGGTTCTGTCGGTCTGCGGCTCGGGCATGGCAAAGATCCTTCTGCGTGAATGGTGTGGTGGGGTGAGTAGTGCATGGTCGGCGTGAGTGCCCCGGGGGTTGCTCAGTCGTTGAACCGGGCGCTGTTACCGCCGGAGGCGATAGGGGCGACCCTGCGAACCACCGGCTGACCGTCAACCCTCGGTGCGCACGTGGCTCTCCGGGGCCTCCGGGTCGCTCATCGTGGTCCTCCCTCCGGTGCGCGGGCACGGGACACGGCGGCGGCAGGCTCTCAGCCGGAACGGGAACCTGCCGCGCGGTGTGTCATCGGGCCTCAGCCCGTCGCTGCCGCGGAGGTGTTCTCGGCGTTGCGAGCGGCGAGCAGTGAGGCATGCGTGGGCGCCTCGGGCACGTGGTCCGGCCGGTTCTCGGAGAATTCCCTTCTCAGGACCGGCACGACCTCCTCGCCGAGGATGTCGAGCTGCTCCAGCACGGTCTTCAGGGGGAGCCCGCCACTGTCGACGTTGAACAGCTGGCGCTGGTAGTCGCCGAAGTTCTCGCGGAAGGTGAGCGTCTTGTCGATGACCTGCTGGGGGCTGCCGACGGTCAGCGGGGTCTCGTCCATGTACTGCTCCAGTGACGGTCCGCCGCCCATCAGGGGGGAGTGGTCGAAGTAGGGGCGGTACTCCCGTACGGCGTCCTGGGAATTGGGCCGCATGAAGATGTGGCCGCCGACGCCGACGACGGCCTGCTCGGGGGTGCCATGGCCGTAGTGGGCGTAGCGCCTGCGGTAGAGGTTGATCAGCTTCTGGAAGTGTTTCTTGGGCCAGAAGATGTTGTTGGCGAAGAAGCCGTCTCCGTAGTAGGCCGCCTGTTCGGCGATCTCCGGCGAGCGGATGGAGCCGTGCCAGACGAACGGCGGGACGCCGTCGAGTGGGCGGGGCGTGGAGGTGAAGGACTGCAGGGGGGTACGGAAGCGGCCTTCCCAGTCGACGACGTCCTCGCGCCAGAGCTTGTGCACGAGGGCGTAGTTCTCGATGGCGAGGTCGATGCCCTGGCGGATGTCCTTGCCGAACCAGGGGTAGACCGGGCCGGTGTTGCCGCGGCCCATCATCAGGTCCACGCGTCCGTCGGCCAGATGCTGGAGCATGGCGTAGTCCTCCGCGATCTTCACCGGGTCGTTGGTGGTGATCAGGGTGGTGGACGTGGACAGGATGATGCGCTCGGTGCGCGCCGCGATCCAGCCGAGCATGGTGGTCGGGGACGAGGGCACGAACGGCGGGTTGTGGTGCTCGCCGGTCGCGAACACGTCCATCCCGACTTCCTCGGCCTTCTGTGCGATGGTGACCATCGCCTTGATCCGCTCGTGCTCGGTCGGCGTCCGCCCGGTGGTGGGGTCCTGTGTCATGTCACCGACGGTGAAGATCCCGAACTGCATCGCACCCTTCTCCCTGTGGTCGCTGTATCAACTGTCGTGGCGAACGCGGTGTCGGGTGTGGCCGTTCCTTCCGGTCACACATCGTCGTTTCCGCGAGACGCAGGGGTTGTGTGCCACCGGAGGGGGTTGTCCTCCAGCGCGGAGCGGTCCCAGTGCCCGAGGTCCGCGGCGGCTTCGTAGGTGGTGCGGAGGAACTCGGCAACTGCGCGGTCGGGGTCGGGCGCCGTGCGGACGGCCTCGTACGGCAGCAGGAACTGCTGGAACTCGGTACTGAAGTACGCGCCTTCGGGGCCGACCGGCTGATCGGCGAACCCGTCGGGTGCGGGGTAGGCGTAGGAGTAGAACGCGCCTTCCTCGCCGCCACCGGGCCAGAATCCGCAGCTCGACAGTTCCCGGGAGTAGCCCTCGACCATGACCCAGTCCCCGCAGTTGGGCGCTCCACCAGGGTGCTGCGGAGCCGGCCGCCCGGAGAAGCGGGTGCAGGCGAGATCCATCCCTCCCCAGAAGAAGTGCACCGGACTGACCTTGCCGACGAAGTGCGACCGGAACTCGCCGATCACCCGGTTCGCCTGCAGCAGCTGACGCCAGAACAGGGCGGCCGCCTCGCCGTCGTAGGAGGCGTGCTCGTGGTCCTCGGCGAAGGGGATCGCCGGCTCGACCTCGTTGGGGTGCGGCCGGATCGGCGCCTCGATCCCGAGTTGGTCGAGCATGTCCAGGACCCGGGTGTAGAACTCGGCGACCGGCATCGGCCGCAGCGGGAGGCTCCGCACACCGCCGTCACTGCTGCGGACCTCGAGCTGGTGGCCGATGAAGTCGAACTCGATCTCGAAGGCCCCCGCGCGGTACGGGATGGACGACGTCGTCAACCCGCGCGGGCTGACGTAGAGGGTCACCTGCCACCAGTGGTTGACCAGCGGAGCGTGGGCCATGCGGATCTTGCCCACGATCTGGGTCCACATGTGCAGGGTGTCGCGGGTGGGGGTCCAGTCCGAGACCCGCAGGCTCGGCCAGTTCGTCGTTGACGGGCTGGTCATCGGTTCTCGTTTCCTTGTCTGTGCCGTCTGGGAGCGGGGGCGGTCGTGTCCGGGTGCTGCGGGCGGGCGCCCTGGGCCTCTGTTGCTCCCGGCGTGAAGCGGACCGTGGTTCCGTCGGCCCCTGCCGCGCCGGTCATGACGACCGAAGGCGTCCGCACGGGCGGAGCCTCGTGCGCTTCCTGACGGCGCGGCTCCCAGGGTTGGTTGATGAATCATCCAGATGATAGATGATGAGTCAACTTGTTTGGCGAAGGCTGCCCTGTGGTTCCGGGGGACCCGGGTCCTTTTCCGGTCGACGCAACCATGACCGACACCAGAGTGGTGGACGGATCACCTACCCGAACTGCTTCGCCGTGATCCCGCCTGGACCGGGTCCCCCTGCCGCGCCCACCGAGGGGTCCGTGCCCCGGGCCGCGCGGGGGTGGGGACGGACCTCCTGCCACGCGGCTGGAGGTGGAGCGACCGGCGACTCTCCGGTGGTGTGTCGGGGGCGCTCGGGCTCAGGGCTTGCGGGCGACGCCGCCGTACTGGGCGACCTCCTCGGCAGCGCCCGCCCGGGCCGTGCCGGGCCGCCAGAACGGGACGGAGACCACGCCGGGCTCCAACAGCTCCAGGCCGTCGAAGAAGGCGCTGACCTGCTCCGGGGTACGCAGGTGGATGGGCTGGGCCGCGTTCTCGTTCCAGGCCTCGGCCGCCTCCACGATCTGCCGGCTGGTGTCGGTGCTGTCGCACAGGGCGAGGAAGCTGCCTGAGGGCAGGGCGTCCACGTAGGCGCGGGCCACGGCGTAGGTCCGCTCGTCGGCGGGGAAGTGGCCGAGCGCGCCCATGATGACCAGCCCGATCGGCTGGGTGAAGTCCAGGTGCTCGCGGGCCCGGGCCAGCAGCGTCTCCGGGTCGAGCATGTCGGCGTCGATGTAGTGGGTGCTGCCCTCCGGGGTGCTGGTCAGCAGCGCCCGGGCGTGCGTGAGCACCATGGGGTCGTTGTCGACGTAGACGACCCTGGACTCGGGGGCGACCGCCTGGGCGACCTCGTGCGTGTTGTTCTCGGCGGGCAGGCCGGAGCCGATGTCCAGGAACTGCCGGACGCCCTCTTCCCGGGCCAGGTGGGTGACCGAGCGGACGATGAACCTGCGGTCGGCGCGCATGAGCTCGACGATCTCGGGAAAGGCCTGTTCGACCTGTTCCCCCAGGGCTCGGTCGACCGGGTAGTGGTCCTTGCCGCCCAACCAGTAGTTCATCACCCGCGCGGAGTGGGGGACGGTCGTGTCCAGGGGGATGCGGGGGGAGTTCGTCATGAGCGCCTTCCGGCTCGGCGAATGATCCAGGGACCATCGGTCATTCTCCTCACCCACGAACCCTCTCCGCAAACGAGAAACCCTTGCCACACAAGGGTTTACGCGGGCATCCGACCTGGCTTCGGGGGCGACCGGGCCGGGGGCGAGCTTCCCGGCCGTTCCCACGCGGTGTTCGTCCCCGAGGAGGCGCTGCGCCCGTGACCGGATCTGCGGGGGCGTGCCCACGTGCCTGGACATCGAGGGGAGCCCCCTCCGCCGGCGAGCAGGACCGCGCACCGGGGCGGGTGCGTCCTGCTCGGTCCCCCCGGTCCCACGCCCGTTGCCGGCCCCGCCTGTCCCTCCGCGCTGCTAGACATGTCGCACACCCCTCGGCCAGCACGGAAGAGACATCATGATCCGAGAACACCTCACCGAGTACGCCGGGCTCCCCGTGGTCGAGTTCCTCGACCGGGGCGCGGAGGACCACTACCTCCAGAAGGCCGCCTACAGCGCGAGGAGGAAGGAGGTGGAGGCCCCGGCCTCGACCCCGCACAGGGAGAGCATGGACAAGGCCAAACTCGACCCCGGCTCGGTGGCGTGGGGGCTCCGGCTCTCCAGCTACGACGAGGAGTTCGTCCCCTACCTGGCCAGGTTCGTCGAGGAGGTGGACACCTCCCGGGTGGTGGCGCTGGTGATCGGTGACTGGGGGTTCGAGGACGGCAGCGACACCTCCTCCCGCGAGCTCCGGGACGCCCTGATCGGACACGCCGCGGCGTTGCCCGCGCTGCGCTCGCTCTTCCTCGGTGACATCACGTTCGAGGAGAACGAGATCTCCTGGATCCAGCACTGCGACATGGCACCGCTGTTGGCCGCCTACCCCCGCCTGGAGGAGCTCACCGTGCGCGGGGTCGGCGAGACCTATGAGGGGGCCGACAGGCTCTCCCTGCACGTGCCCGAGCACAGCGCCCTGCGCTCCCTCACCCTCCAGAGCGGTGGCCTTCCCGGACAGGTGGTGCGCCAGGTGCTCGACTCGGGGCTGCCCGCACTGGAGCGCCTGGAACTGTGGCTGGGCGTGGACCACTACGGCGGCGACGCCACCCCCCGGGACCTGGAGCCCCTGCTGTCCGGGACGGTCCTGCCCGGGCTCCGACACCTGGGCCTGCGCAACTCCCGCCACACCGGAGAGTGGGTGCGGGCCCTGGCCGAGGCCCCGATCACGGCCCGCCTGTCCTCCGCCGACCTGTCCCTGGGGACCCTGCGCGAGGACGACGTCGAGCACCTCCTCGCCGCTGTGCCGGTGTTCTCCCACCTGGAGAGCCTGGACCTGCACCACCACTTCCTGGGGGAGGAGTCCACCGAGCGGGTCCGGGCGGCCTTCGCGCAGGCGGGGGTGGAGGTCGACGTCTCCGACCGGCAGGAGGCCTCTTCGCGGGATGATGACTACTATCCGGCTGTCGGCGAGTGAGTGCGCCCCGGCCCCGGGCCGCGTGAGTCCGCGCCGCTGACCTCTGCGGCCTCCCGGTGGCGGGAGAGGAACGCCCGATGGCAGGAACTGCTCCGGCCGGAGATCGCGCGCCGCCTCGGAGCAGGTCCCGCCGACGGTTCCGACCCGTGCGCCGAAGGGTGCCGAGCCCGGTCCCGGCCGAGGTGCTGAGGAGCAGGGGTCCTTCGGCTCCCGTGGCATCCGCTGTCGGGGTCGGCCCTCGTCACATGTGCCGGGGGGAGCGGGTGTGTCCGGGCTCCACGGCCTGTACGGCGTCGGCGGTGCTGACGGAGCGGGGCGCCGACGGCGGAGACGCCGACCACGCGCTCTCGCGTGAGGACGCGGGCCGCCGCACGGCACTCAGGAGGGCTCACCGTTCACCGCGGTGTCACCGTGCCGGCCTGGAACGTCGGGAAGCGCCGGGGTGGGGCTGGCGTCGTTCTTGCGGCGCGCGCTCGCGGCGAGCCGACGCATCACATGGTCGTGGAGCGGACGCAGCAGTCGTTTGGCGCGCAGCGCGAAGTGGCCCTCCCAGTCGGTGAGGATCAGCGGGCGGCCTCGCGCCACGCCGCGCAGGATCCGAGCGGCGATGTCGTCGGCGCCCAGTCTCGATCCGTTGATGAGTCGCGCCGCACCCGATTCCACGGACGTGTCGCTCCCGCGCAGGGAGGAGGCCAGGCCGCTGCGGAAGAACGAGGGGCAGGCCACCGACGTGCGCACCCCATAGGGCGACAGTTCGTGGGAGAGGGTCTCGCTCAGCGCGACGACCGCGGCCTTGACGGCGTTGTAGGAGCTCATCTGCGGCGGGTGCAGCAGACCGGCCATGGAGGCGACGTTCACGATGTGGCCCGAGCCCTGGCGCTTGAACAGGGGAGCGAAGGTGTGGCAGCCGCGGACCACCCCGAGGAGGTTGATCTCGGTGATCCGCTTCCATTCCGTCAGCGTGACCACGTCTATCCGCCCGCCCGAGGCCACGCCCGCGTTGTTGACCAACAGGTCCAGGCCGTTCCACCGCTCCTCGACCTGGGCCAGGGCCGCCGCCCAGTCCTCGTCGGAGGTCACGTCCAACCGCAGGTAGTCCGCCTTCTCGGGCAGGTCTTCGGGAGCCCGTTCGGCCACGTCGGTGGCGAGGACCCGGTCGCCTCGGGCGACGAGGGCGACGACCAGGGCCCGGCCCAGGCCGGAAGCGCCTCCGGTGACCAGCACTCGTCGGCTCATCCACAGGCTCCTGACCGGGTGGGCAGTGGTCTCGGCGTGGAGCAGAGGGGGAATCGCTGTCCGGCGCGAGGAGCCTCACGCCTGACGGTTTCGCATGCCATGGAGCACGACTCTTCTCGCTAAAGGGGGACGGGGATGGGGGAGGGGCCGTAGGACTCACGCCGGGGGCCGTTCCGGTCCCCGGGGTGCGCGTGGCCGCCCTGCGGGCCGGGTGCCCCGACCGGACGGGGAGAGGTCCGTTTCCTGTGCAAAGGACCCTATCGGCCGTTCCCTGTCCGCAGGCGGACGCGGGGTCGACGCCGTGAGCGGTCGCCGGTGCCGGAGGCGGAGCGGCGCCGGTGAAAGCCGTCCGACCGGGAGGCCCGGAAACGTCGGGCTCTGGCTCGAAGCTCCGGCCCCGGCGTTCGCGGGCGACGCGCGACTACGACGCGGATGTCTCGGGCGGCGTCGGCGTCGTCGAGCCCGCGTCGGGGCTCCCACGGTTGATGGCGGCCTCGACCGCGGTGCCGATGCGGCGCAACGCCGCCAGGTCGTGGGGCTCCAGCCCGTCCATCAGGTATTCGCGGACCGCCGCGACATGTCCCGGCGCCGCCGCCACGACCACCTCGTGGCCGGCCTCGGTCAGGGTCGCGTTGGTGCGCCGGCCGGAGCCGGGGATCCGGGCGCGTGAGAGCAGTCCGCGCTTCTCCAACCGGCCCACGACGTGCGACAACCGCGAGAGCGAGGCCGAGGTCCGCGCGGCCAGTCCGCTCATCTGGAGGGTGCGGTCCGATTCCTCGGACAGGACCGACAGCACCATGTACTCGAAGAAGGTCAGCTGGGACTCGCGCTGCATCCGCGCGTCCAGGGCGGCAGGCAGGCTGATCATGATCGCGGAGTTGGCGAGCCACGCCGCCCGTTCCTCGTCGCTCAGCCACCGCGTCCCGGTCTCGGCTCCGGCGGGCCTTCCCGCGCCGGACCCCTCTGCGTTCGGCCCTTCTGTGTTCGGCCCCTCCGCGCCGGGTCCTTCTGGGGCGGGCGTCGTCACCTCGGGAGCCGCCCCGCTCCCCGGGCGCGGGTGGCGCTCTCCTCGCGCACCCTGTGTGGTTCTCGTCATGAACGCCATCCTACCAGGCCTTGTTGACGCTTCAAGTTGGGG
Organism: Nocardiopsis codii; assembly: GCF_036327455.1. NCBI lineage: Bacteria > Bacillati > Actinomycetota > Actinomycetes > Streptosporangiales > Nocardiopsidaceae > Nocardiopsis > Nocardiopsis codii. Next base: position 22,510 of record NZ_JAUZMY010000008.1, read on the forward strand.
CGTGTAGATATTGATGCGTCAAGTTCGACCGTGGTCGACGGCGGCGCAGTGCGCCACCGACGTCCGTGACGCCGCCTCTCGCGGCGCCGAAGAGTTCCGCACCCGACGGGAGGACGTCCGGCAGGTGCGGTCGGCCGCCGCGAGGAACGGTCCGCGCCTCCCGGTGCGGGACCGGCGCGTCGATCCAGAAAGGACCACAGCATGCACACCACCTCCCTGGGAGGGCTCGAGGTCTCGCGCATCGGACTCGGGGTGATGGGGATGTCGGCCTTCTACACCGGCGCCGGCCGTGGCGAAGCCGAGTCGATCCGCACGATCCATCGGGCCCTGGACCTCGGCGTCACGCATCTGGACACCGCCGAGGTGTACGGACCCCACACCAACGAGGAACTGGTGGGCCGGGCCCTGAAGGGGCGTCGGGACCGGGTCGTGCTGGCCACCAAGTTCGGCCTCATCTCGCACACGGGCCGTCCGGGCCCGGACAGCAGTCCGGCGAGCATCCGCCTGGCCGTGGAGGGCTCCCTCCGCCGGTTGGGGACCGACCGCATCGACCTGTACTACCAGCACCGGGTCGACCCCGGCACACCCGTCGAGGAGACGGTAGGGGCGCTGTCCGCACTGGTGGCCGAGGGCAAGGTGCGCCACATCGGACTGTCGGAGGCGGCCGCCGCGACGATCCGCCGGGCCCACGCGGTTCATCCGGTGGCCGCCGTCCAGACCGAGTACTCGCTGTGGACCCGCGACCCCGAGTCCGACGTGCTGCCCGCCCTGCGCGAGCTGGGGATCGGCCTGGTGCCCTACTCTCCGCTCGGGCACGGCTTCCTCGCCGGCGGTATCCGCTCCCTCGACGGCCTGGACGCCGCGGACTGGCGCCGTACCAACCCCCGGTTCACCGGCGGCAACCTCGAACGCAACCTGCGCATCGCCGACGAGGTGCGCGAGGTCGCCGACGACGTCGGGGCCACGCCCGCGCAGGTCGCTCTGGCCTGGCTGCTCGCGCAGGGCGACGGCATCGCGCCCATTCCGGGCACCAAGCGTGTCGCCCGGCTCGAGGAGAACAGCGCCGCCGACGGCACCAGGCTCACCGCCGCCCAGATCGCCCGTCTGGACCAGCTGGCGCCGGCGTCCGGCGATCGCCACGCCCCACCCGACATGGAGGTCATCGACCGCTGAGAAGGGCGCGGGTACAGGCGCCCCGCGCGAACCGTCGGCAGGTGGTTCGGCGCACCACCGGGTGGCGAGCGGGACCCTGTGTGCCGAGCCCAACCCTGACCCCTCCACGCACCGGCCGGTACGGCCGTGCCCCAGTCATGGACGAATGGAGCTGTACGTCATGTCAAGCAGTGTGATCCGAGTCGGTGTCATCGGTGCCGACACGAAGGCGAGCTGGGCCGGGGCGTCCCACATCCCCGCGCTGGCGGCGCAGCCGCGGTTCGCCCTGGCGGCGGTGGCGACACGGCACGAGGAGAGCGCGCGCAGCGCCGCGGAGGCCTTCGGCGCCGAGCGCTGGTTCTCCGATCCGCTCGAGCTCATCCGCGATCCGGCGATCGACCTGGTCACCGTGGCCGTCAAGGTCCCGGCCCACCGCGAGCTGGTGCTCGCCGCCCTCGCGGCGAACAAGGCCGTGTACTCGGAGTCGCCACTGGGCGCGACCCTCGCGCAGACGGAGGAGATGGCCGACGCGGCCGGTTCGCTGCACACGGCGATCGGCCTCCAGGGGCGGCTCAACCCGTCCGTGCGCCGCGCTGCGCAGATCATCGCCCGAGGCCGGCTCGGTCGGCTGCTCTCGGCGCGTGTCACCGCCACGACCTTCGGAAACGGACCGGAGTCGGCGAGCGCCTACGAGTACTTCGACAAGGAGGCGGCGGGAGCGGGACTCCTGACGATCGCGGCGGGCCACGTCCTGGACGTGGTCGAGGCGGTGCTCGGTGACATCACCGAGATCGACGCCCGCACGGAACTCCTCTGGCCCGAGGTGCGGCTCGCGGACACCGGCGGGACCACCGTCCGGGAGGTCCCCGACCACCTCGACGCCATCGTCAAGACCTCGTCGGGCGCCCCGGTGGGCGTGCAGGTCCTGGCGGGCGTGCCCGCGGCCGACGCCGGCTTCGCTCTGGAGGTCCGGGGAGCGGACGGCTGGCTCCGACTGACCGGCCACCACCCGGCGGGCGTGCAGGTCGGTGACCTGGCGCTGACGTCGAGCGTGGACTTCGCCGCGCCCGACGCCCCCGTCGCCACGGGCGTCGGCCCGACCGCCGCCGAGGTGTGGGCGGGTGCGTCCGTCAACGTGGGGGAGGTGTACGCCAGCCTGGCGCGCGACATCGCCGACGGGACCCGCCACACCCCGGGGTTCGGGCACGCACTCCACAACAGCCGCCTGATCGCCCGCGTCGACCAGGCCGCGCGGACCGGCGTCCGGCAGTAGCCGCACGCACGCCGCACCAGCGTGCACGGGCGGCCGAGGTGCGGCGGTCGTCGGCGCCGGCCCGATCTCCGGTCGGGTCGGCGTCCGGCGCGCGGCCGCGATCCTCGTCGACCCCGCCGTGGGCCTGGAAGAGGCCCCCGCACCCGCCCTGCTCCCCAGATGGTGTCCGAACACGCCCGTCCGCCCCGGGGTCCCCTCCTCCCCGGGGCCGGTGCCCTAATCTTCCCGCGCCGCAGAGCTGCGGCCAGGACGGATCAAGGAGACCGACATGGGCGAACACGACAAGAAACGGCACAACAAGCAGCGCGACAAGAAGCTGGAACAGCAGAACCCCGCCGCGCGCGAGGCTGCCGCGAACCCCTTCGAGCTCGACGACTTCGACGGACCGGTCCCGATGACCTACCAGGGGCGCGTCATCACCCCCGAGGTCATCGTGCAGATGCGCGCCCGATCCCCTGAGCCCGCCGACCGGCTCGACGCGGAATGGGAGCGCATGGTGCTGGACGACAACCAGCCCTGGTTCACCGACCAGGACCCGCTTCACGACACCGGGAACACCTGGACCCACGCCCGGACCCTGTCTCCCGACGCCTTCGCCGACCACGGATCCCCACCACCCGAGGCCGATGCCTGGCAAGTCCCGCGCCCGCGTCAGGAGATGCGCTCCGAGGGGCTGGACCCGGTGGAGCTCCTGCTGCGGGTGGAGGGGATGAACTCGACCGATGACTTCGAGGCCACCCCGCCCGACCAGTGGCATATCGACGGCCGACTCCTGACCAAGGAGGAGCTGCGCGCGCTCCTGTCGATGGGGGCCACCGACTTCCTGCGCTACTCCCTGACCCAGGACGAAGGCCGGGAGAGCGGGGGAAGCGCCCAGCCGTGACCGAGCACGGCCCCGCTCCCGTATCACCCCGATCAGGCACCCGCGTGCCCCCACCTCTCAGGTCAGTACAGCTGGTCGGTGACCAGATTCCCCATCAGGTCGATCGACGCGACGTCGGACATTCCTACAGTGTGGGCCTGGGAGCCCGGGCTTCCTACACGATGGCCTCGGGGCAGGTCCCGGTGGGGCTGCCCGGGTTCCGCCTCGCGGACTGACCGGGCTGCGGTTGCGATGGGCGGTGTCTGTCCCGGACACCGCCCATCGTCATGCGCAAGCGTCGTTCTGATGGCGTTCTGCCCACACGGGCAGTGTTTTCGCAGTTGGCTGAGTTGGACACCCGGGGTCGGTGGGCTTGCCGACAGTTTTCGAGCCACCATCCACAGAGAACCACTTGTGCGGAGGGTGACAGAGGGGCTACGTTCTCTTTGGTCACTAAGAGTGATCAACAAGCCACTCCAAGGAGTCTCCTTCGGTGCGTCGATTTTTCCTGCCTGCCTTGGGGTTGGTGCTGGTCACTGGGTGTTCCGTCGGAGCCGACGAGAATCCCGAACCGGTTGTTCAGTCGTCCATGCCCCCTGTGGAAACGGAACCTTCGGACGGCACTCCCGAAGATGAGGCAGTCGAGGCCTACCTGGACTTCTGGGACGCCATCGTCCTGGCCTCGGCCGAGATGGATCCGGAGCACCCGGCGCTGGAGGAACACGCGGTCGATCAAGCCCTGGAACTGGCCCAGGACGGTGTCCAGGGAGTGGCAGACGCTGGTCTTGGCATGGAAGGTGAGCCGGTTCTGAGGCCCAAGGTGATCTCCGCTGAGCCAGCAGACGACCCGAGGTCGATCGTGATCAAGGACTGTAAAGGCGCGGGGGACTGGAAGGTTGTGGGTGAGGCCGAGCCCCGGACGGACAACGTTCGTGTGGATGCTCGTGTGAACCAGGACGTCTTCGATTGGTGGGTCGTGGAGATTCAGATCTGGGGTCCCGGAACGTGTTGAGCTCTCTTAGCGCTCTCACGGTTGGCCTGACGGCGTCTGTCCTGGTGGGTGCGGCCCCTTGGGGGCCGGTGCCTCACGGGCCTGATTTCGAGGGTGGAGTCTTCTGTCAGGGAGACGGTTGCAACGCCTTCGCGGAATCCACCCAACGCGGTGGCACCTCCAGCAGCGGTGACATCCACCCCCGGCCCGGCAGCAGCGAGCCGGTCTCCCTGTCGGCTGAGTCACCGTGCGTGAAGTGGGAACGAGCAGACCCGGGGTGGTCGTGCGGCGCCTCCACCCGTTCCGGCCCGGCCGACGGCGTGGAGCCCGTCGACCCCCGGACCGGCGCGGAGCGCGCACGGGCGTCGATGGCCCTGCCCAACGTCACCGTGGGATCCTCCCCGGCGGCTGAGATCGTCGTGGGCTTCCCCCTCTGGCTGTGGGTGGATCACTCCGACTGGGAACCGGTCAGCGCTACCGCGGCGGTCTCCGCCGGGTCGGTGACCGTGACCGCCACCCCGGACGGGGCCCGTTGGACCATGGGCGACGCGACGGCCCTCGACTGTTCGGGGCCGGGGACCGTGTTCGATCCCGCCCACCACGACGCGGACGCTTCGTCGCCCGACTGCGGCCACACCTACACCCGCGCCTCCAGGGGACAGCCCGAGGGCCGGTTCCCGGTCACGGTCACGGTGTCCTGGTCGGTGGCGTGGACGACCACCGTCGGCGGTGGCGGAACCCTCGACCCCCTGACGACCAGCGCCTCCAGCTCCGTGCGGGTGGACGAGGTCCGCGCGCTGGTCACCGACGGCTGAGCGCGCCAGAGACGGAGAGAACGTGACGACGACCTTGGCCGAACCCCGAACATCCGACCGGAACACCCCGAAAACCCGCCTGGCACCGCCCCGCCGTAGAGGTTGGAAGCGGCCCTTCGCCGGTGTCACCGCCGTGGTTCTGGGCGGGGTCGTCGCAGCCTGGGCGGCCGGGCACGACGAGGAGCGCGTCCCCATGCTGGTCACCGCCGAGGACATCGCCGCCGGTGACGTCATCACCGTCTCCGACATCCGGATCGTTCCCGCGCTGGGTGTGGAGGCCCTCGACCTCGCCCCGGCCGAGAAGGCGCTCGGCGCACGGGCGGCGCTGCCGGTTCCGGCGGGCACGGTGCTCACCGGGGCGATGCTCGCCGACACCGCGAGCTGGCCCGGTCCCGGGCAGGCGGTGGTGGCGGTGCAGACCCAGCCCGGCATGCTCCCGGACTCGGCGCGCGAAGGCGCCCCGCTGCTGGTGCTCGGCACCGGTGAGGGGGACCCGTACACCGTCCGCCTGCACTCGCTGGGGGAGGAGGGCGAACTCGCGGGTTCCCGTGTGGTGGAGCTCGTGGTCGCCGAGGACGAGGTGCCCGAGGTGGTCGAGGCAGTGGACGACGGCGTGCGGCTGGCGCTCATGTCCGCGCGGTAGGGCGACGGACACAAGGAGAAGGAAGAAGCACATGATCATCGCGGTCTGTTCACTGTCGGGGGCGCCAGGGGTGACCACCCTGGCCACGGCTCTGGCAGCGGTGTGGCCCACCGGTCCGCTCACGGTCCCGGTGCTGGTGGAGGCCGATGCCAGCGGCGGCGACCTGGCGGTCTGGCACCGGCTTTCCGGGCGCCCTGGACTGGTGTCGCTCGCGGCATCGGTCCGCGCGGGCACGGCGGAGCTGTCCCCGGCCGAGGAGCGGGGGACGCACCGCGCCCTGTTCCGCCACAGCGCCGAGATCCCCGGCGGCCTGAGGGCGGTGACGGCGCCGCCCACCGCGCACGAGGCCTCCGCCGTGGTGGCCGCCCTGGCGCACCGGATCCAGATCCTGCGGGGCGGCGTGAGCGTGGTGGACCTGGGGCGGGTGATGCCCGGGACCGCCGGCGCCCACCTGCTCTCCCTGGCGGACGTCGCGGTCGTCACGGTCGCGGGTGACGACGCCGCGCAGATCTACCGCCTCTCACGGTGCCGGGACGTGCTCGACGCCCTGGCGGAGAACGGCACGACGGTCGGGTTGGCGGTGCGCGACTCCCGGTTCTCCGCCGCCGAGATCACCGCGGAGACCGGATTCCCGGTGTGGGCCGAGCTGCCCCACGATCCCACCGGGGCGGGCTACCTCCGGGGGGAGTTCCTCCGGCCCCGAGGGCTCCGCGAGCGATTCACCGCCTGGTCCCACACCCGCCAGGACCCGGACACCGTCGAATGGATGCCGTTGCTGGCCTGTGCCCGGCGCCTGGCCAACCGCGTGGACGACCTGCCGCCCGCCTGTGTGCGGCTCGGACACCGGACGGAGGTGGCGGTGGCATGAGTCCCACAGCCCGCGCTTCGGCAACGGTCTCCCCGCACCGGGTTCCGCAGCACCTGGAGGAGATCGCCCACCGGATGGCCGCCCGCGTCACCGACACCCTGGTCCGCCAGGACACCGACAGCACCCTCACCGACCACGGCAGCCGAGCCCAGCGCGAACGGGCCGACGCGGTGCTCTCCGCGCTGCTGGAGGAACACGCCTGCCGCGCCCTCACCGGCGCCGCGCGGGGACTGACCGAGCAGGACGAGGCCTGGGTCCGCGCCCGCGCCCTGGCCCAGGTCTGCGGACTGGGCCCGTTGGAGATCCTGCTCAGCGAACCGGGGGTACGCGACATCCACATCAACGGCACCCGCGTGTGGGTCGACCTCGGTGACGGACAGCGCGAGGAACGCCCACCGGTCACCTCCTCCGACACCGAGCTCGTCGCCCTGGTGCAACGCCTCGCCGGACGGGCGCCGGGCGGAGAACGGCGCTTCGACTCCTCCGCTCCGCTGCTCAGCATGGAACTGGGCGACGGCGCCCGCCTTTCCGCCGTCATGGGCGTCTCCCGGCGACCGGCCGTGTCCATCCGCCGCCACCCCGAACGCGAACTCACCCTCACCGACCTGACCGCGTCGGGGATGCTCACCCGACCCGTGCGCTCCCTGCTCACCGCCGCCGTCCGCGCCCGCCTGAACATCGTCATCGGCGGGGCGACCGGCTGCGGAAAGACCACCCTGCTGCGCGCACTGGCCCGTCACATCCCACCCGCCGAACGCGTCGTCACCATCGAGGACGCCTTCGAGCTGGGTCTGGACTCCGACCCGGACCTCAACTGCCTCGCCCTCCAGGGCAGGCCGCCCAACACCGAGGGCGCAGGGGAGATCACCCTGGCCGACCTGGTCCGACACGCGCTGCGCATGTCACCGGACCGGGTGATCGTCGGCGAGACCCGCGGCCAGGAGACCGTGGCCCTCCTGCACGCCATGACCATGGGCACCGACGGATCCATGGCCACCGTCCACGCCTCCTCCTCCGCGCAGATCCTCACCAAGCTCGCCACCTACGCCAACCAGGCCGGCGAACGGCTCACGCTGGAGGAGAGCGGCGTCCTCATCTCCTCCGCCGTCCACCTGGCCGTGCACATCGACACCGACGACCGCGGCAACGGGCACGTGGCCGGCATCCGCGAGGTCGTGGGCGTGGACGGGCCCCAGGTCGTGACCAACGAGCTCTACGCCCTCGAACACGGCGGATTCACCACCCAGCCGAGTCCGCAGTACACGCGCAGGCTCACCCGTGCCGGATTCGATCCGGCCACCCTGTTCGGGGAGGCCCGGTGACCACGGTCCTGCCCGCGAGCCTGGGCGGAGCCGCCGTCGGCCTCGGCCTGGTGCTCCTCCTGCCCACGCTCACCCTCGTCCTGGCCGGGCTCCGCACCCGCGCGAACCCGGCCCGCCACCTCCTGTGGAAAACCGCGGCCGCGGCCGGAGCGGGGATGCTCACCTGGGGTGTCACCGGCTGGCCTGTCGCCGCGGCCATGGCCGCTGGGGCCGCGTGGTGGCTGCCCACGGCTCTGGGCCCGGACCGGGCGACGTCCGCCGAGGTCGCCAGGATCGAGGGGGTGGCCGGGTGGACCGAACAGCTCCGCGACCTGATCACCGCCTCCGCCGGGCTGCGTCAGGCGATCTCTGCCTCCGCCGACATCGCCCCCGACGCCGTCCGCGACGACGTCCGGGCCCTGGTCCGCGACCTCACCACCGGAACGGACCTGGAGAAGGCACTCGACGCGTTCGCCCACCGCGTCGACAACGAGACAGCCGACCTGGTCGCCACCGCGCTGTCCATGGCCTCCCACCGCCACGCCGCCGACCTGGGGCCGCTTCTCACCAGCCTGGCCGAAGCCGCCCGCGACCGTGCGGCCATGCTCGTGCGCACCTCCGCCTCCCGCGCCCGCACACGCACCTCGGTCCGCATCATCGTCACCACCGCTGCCGCCATGGTCATCGGCATGGCCTTCCTCAACGGCCCCTACTTCGCACCTCTGGACTCGGCCGCCGGCCAACTCGTCCTCGCGCTGGTCGGCGCCGTCTGGGCCGCGGCCCTGGGATGGCTGCTGCGCCTGTCGAACCCGCCGCGCGCGCAACGCGTGCTGTCAGCACACCCGCAGGAGGCACACACATGAACACACTCATCGCCGGGCTGGGCGGAGCCACCGCCGGAGCCGGGGTGTACTGGACCATGTGCGCCCTGCGCCGACCCACCCTCGCCGACCTCCTCACACCGGTCGGCAAGGAGCCTGTTCCGCCCGTGGTCGCGGGCCCCCTGAAGGTGGTGAGGGCGGCCGGTGCGGGCGTGCTCGCCCGCCTCGGCTGGCCGGGGGAGCGGACCAGGAGCGACCTGGCCGCGTGCGAATCCGACGTCGACATCCACCGGATGGACACCAGCGTCGCAGCCGTCCTCGGACTCGCCCTGGGCGTGCTCCCGCTCGCCGTCGCGACGCCACCGGCGTCCCCGCTGCCTGTCCTGTCGGCCCTGACCCTCGGCGGGTGCCTGCTGGCCCTGAGCCTGTGCGCACCGACCCTGATCCTGCGCCGGCGCGCGACCCTCCACCGGGCCCGCCTGAGCGCGGCCACCTCGGTCGTCGCCGACCTGGTCGGCGTCGCCCTCGCCGGAGGAGCGGGCGTCACCGGAGCGCTCACCTCCGCCACCCGGCGGGGGAACGGACCGGCCTTCACCCGCATCCGGCTCTGCCTGCACGAAGCCAACCTGCGCACCCTCCCGCCCTGGGACGCCCTGTCCGACCTCGCCCGGCGCACAGGCGTGAGCGACCTGGACGAACTCGCCTCCTCCGTCCGACTGGCCGGGACCGACGGCGCCCGCGTACGCGCCTCGGTCCGCACCAAGGCCGCCTCCCTGCGCACACACCGCCTCGCCGCACTGGAGGCCGAAGCCCACCAGGCCACCGAACGCATGACCCTGCCGGTCATGCTCCTGGTCCTCGGCTTCCTCCTGCTCATGGGCTATCCCGCGATCGTGCACGTCACCAACGGATTCTGAACCCGGGAAGGACCGACCCGTGAACCAGGCCCTGCGCCGAGCACTCACCGCACTCGTCCACGGAGGACGAGGCGGTCGCCGCACCGGCGACCGCGGATCCGGCACCACCGAGTACGTGCTGGTCCTGGTCATCACCATCGGCATCGCCACAGCCGTCGGAGGCATCCTCACACCGATGATCACCGAGAGCGCCCAGTCCATCGACCTGGGCGTCAACCCGTGAAACGCCTGATCAGCCGCGACGACCGGGGCAGCGCCGACACCCTGTTCGTCATCCCGCTGATGTTCACGATGCTGCTGGGCATCCTCCAGTACGGCATGTGGATCCACGCCCACCACCGCGCCCAGGCCGTCGCCACCGAAGCCCTCGCCGTCGGACGCGCCCACGACGGCAGCGCACGGGAAGGGCGGGAACGCGGCCTCGCCATGGTCGGCGACCTGGGCGGCGCCATCCTCCAGGACGTCCGCGTCCGGGTGGAACGCCGGGACGGCACCACCCGCACCACCGTCACCGGCACCGCGGTCAGCCTGGTCCCCGGCTGGCGCCCGACGGTGAGCGCCACCCTGAGCGGCCCCACCGAACACGTCCCCGAGGCCCGGCCATGACGGGCAGGAGCTTCCCGGGCCGGAACTTCCGAGGCCGGGGGAGCACGGACCAAGGGAGCGCGTGGGTCGAACTGGCCCTGCTCGTCCCCGTGCTGCTCGCGTTCCTGGCACTGCTCGCCCTGACCGGCCGCGACTACACCGCAGCCCTGGCCGTGGACGCCCTCGCGCACTCCGCCGCCCGCGCCGGATCCCTGCACACCGACGCCGCCACCGCACAGGAGGCGGCCGAGCGGGCCGTGGCCGAGAGCGTGGGCACCTGGGGACGTGCCTGCCAGGACCCCACCGTGCACCTGGGCCCCGCCACCGTCGCGGGGGCGCCGGCCGTGCGCGCCGAGGTCACCTGCACCGGCCACCGCGACGACCTCCCCGCCCTGGGCGTCAGCGAGAACCGCACCGTCACCGCCCGGGCCGTGTCGGTCACCGACGTCCACCGCGAACAGGCGCCGTGATGTTCGGCAGCAGCCCCAGCACCTTCGTCGTCGCCATCGCCGCGACCCTCATCGCCTGCCTCGGACTGGTCCACGACGGCGCGCAGATGCTCCGGACGAAGACCCGGACCACCGTCCTCGCCCACGAGGCCGCCCGGGCCGGCGTCCAGCACCTGGACCCCGAACAGCTCCGAGCGGGCGCCTACGCGCTCGAACCGGCCGCAGCGCGCACCGCGGCCCAGGCACACGCCCACGCCGGCGGAGGCCACGCGGACGTGGTGGTCGGCGCCGACTCCGTCACGGTCACCGTCACGAGCACCCACCACCCGACCGTGCTCGCGGTGCTCGGCGACGTCCGGATCTCCTCCCGAGCCACAGCCACCGCCCACACACCGTGAGACGAGGGGACCCGTGAACCCGCCCCGGACGGCCCTGGCCGCCATCACCACCCTGGCGCTGCTCATCGCGCCACCCGTCCTGCTCGGGCAGCAGACGTGGCCCGACATCGCGAACGTGAGCGGCGACCACCTGCGGTTGTCCCTGCTCAGCGCCGCACTGCCGCCACCGGTCCTGCACACCCTGGCGCTCGCACTGCTGTGGCTCCTGTGGGCCGCCTTCGCGCTGCTGGTGGCAGCGGACGCCGTCGCCCTGCTGCGGGGGCAGGCGCCCCGGATCGGGCTGCTGCGCCTGGCCGCCACCGGCATCGCGGGGACCTCGGCAGCCGTGTCCGCTCCGGCCGTCGCCGCCGTGGCCCCCGCTGACAGCACGCCCACGGCCGGCGCACAGGACGCCCACGGCGCGCACACCGACGAACCGGTACACGTGGTGGAGCGCACCCGCACGCTCGGCGGGTTCGGACTCGGCTCCGCCGACCTGACCCCCGCCATGACGGAGGACCTGGGGCCCACCGTCGAACTCCTCCGGCTCTTCGGTGACCCGGGCACACCGATCACCGTCAGCGGACACACCGACGCCACCGGTCCCGACGAGTACAACCGCGCCCTGTCCCGCCAACGGGCCGAGGCCGTCGCCGCCGCGCTCACCGCACATCTCGGCGAAGGATGGAGCATCACCGCCGAAGGAGCAGGTTCCGGCCGCCCCCGCGCCCACCCCGACCTCGGGCCCTCCGCCGACCGGCGCGCCGAGATCACCTACACCCTGACCACCGCGGTCCGAGGCGCCGCTGACAGCCCTGCCGAGCACGAGGAGCGGACCGCCGACGGCCACGGCGTCGACGCGCCGGTCACCGAGGCGGAGGACACGGGCGCCCTCCCCGTCGGCGCGGTGCTCGCCGGAGCCGTCGCAGGGGGAGCGGTCGGCGCGGTGACCGGTCGGCTGACAGCCCCGGGACGACGCGGAAGACACCGGGACCCCGAGGACGGCCTCGACACAGGCCCCTACGACTCCGGGCCCTTCGACGACGGCTCCTTCGATGACGGTCTCGCCGTCGAGGAACCCCTCGGCGAACCCGTGCCCGTCGTCAGGGGCGACGACGGGTCGGTGGTCAGCGCACAGGGATACGTCAGGGTGGCCGACAACCTCGGCGTCAGCGCACGCGACGGCCTCGGTGTGACCGGAACCCACGCGGTGGGCGTGTGCGCCTCCCTCATCGGCCGCGCCCTGGCAGACCCGGACGTCCGGGTCATCACCACCCGGGAGGTCATGGACCGGGCCGGGGCCTCCTTCCGGGTGCGCGCCCCGGACATGACCGTGAGCGCGGACACCGCCTCGGCCGTCACCGAGGCACAGCTGGCCTACATCACCGCGGCCCGGGACGACGGCGTTTCCTCCAGGACGCTGCTCGTGGTCGAGGCGACCGGGCACGCGCGTACCCGGGACCGGTTGCGGTCCCTCCGGGACGGGGACGGGGAGGCCGTGGCGCTGATTCTCGGCGAGGAGCGGGGATCGCCGACGGTGCGCTGTGACGCCTTCGACTCGGTCGGCGTGACCGCTCTCGACGGGACCACGGCCACCTACGAAGGGCTCCGGCTCCTCCACGTCGACCAGGCCACCTTCGCCGCCCACTTCACCACCGCCGTCGAGGAGCCCCGCCCCGCCGAGGCGGACGTGTCGGTGCCCCCGGAGACGGGGAGGGGAGAGGCCGTCCCCGACGGACAGGGACAGCCGGGCGGGACCGGCCCGGCCCCCGCCGCCGAGAGCTCATCGAAGGTCGGCATCCAGCTGTTCGCGCCCCAGCCGCGTATCACCGTGGACGGGGTCGACATCGGCACGAGGATGCGCGCCTCCTCACGCACGATGCTCGCCTACCTGGCACTCCACCCCGACGGGGTCGGCACCGACGCCCTGACCGACGCCCTCTTCCCGGACTCCGCCGAGAGCAAGGCCCGCTCCCTGCGCAACACCGCCTGCACCAGTGCACGCGGAGCCGTCCGCGAGGCGCTGGACGACCCGGCGGCGGAGATCATCGACGTGGCCTTGGGGCGCTACCGGATCCGCCACGACCTCGTCGACGTGGACGTGTGGCGCTTCGACCGATCACTGGGCGCGGCCAGGAGCGCTCACGAGAGCGAAACCGTGCGGTCCTGCCTCCAGGCTGCCGCGAACGAGTACGGGCACCTGCTGCTGACCGAGAGCGAACTCCCCTGGATGGAGGAGAAGCGCGAGAGCTACCGGCGGGCCGCCGCCGACTGCTTCGTCGGCCTGGCCAAGGCGACCGGCGACGCCAGGCGGGCGCTGACCTGGTTGGAGCGGGCACGGGAGTCCGACGACCTGAACGAGGCCGTCTACCAGGAACTCATGAGGGCTCAGGCCGGGGCGGGTCGCCCGGACGCCGTCGAGCGCACCTACCAGGACCTCGCCGACCGCCTCAAGGCCATGCGGGCGCGACCGAGCGCGGCCACCAGGAACCTCCTCGCGGACCTCACCTCGACCTTCCGCTGAGGCCTGGCCCGATCGCCCCAGGGCTCCGTGCCGCTTCCGGTCCTCGACACATCGTCTCCGGTCCCGTCTGAAGACCCGTACCCTTCCCAGTGAATACACTGCCCCCGGGCCAGGGCAGGCCCGTGGTGAACGACGACGGTTCGCGGCCGACGGCGAGAGGATGCGCATGGCGTGGAACACCCAACAGCTGGCCGACCTCGCGGACACCACGGTGAAGGCGGTCCGCTACTACCACAAGATCGGCCTGCTGGAGGAACCTGAGCGTTCGGCCAATGGCTATTACCGCCGGTACGGAGTTCCGCACCTGGTTCGGCTCCTGCAGATCAGGCGGCTGAGCGACCTGGGCATCCCGCTTTCCGATATCGAGAGGTTGGGGCCCGCCTCCGGTGATCCGGAGGAGGTGATCGATGCTCTGGATGCCGAACTGGAAACCAGGGTCACCCGACTCAACCGTATCCGGGCCGAGCTCGCGCTGATCAAACAGCATCGCGGGTCGACCTACCTGCCCTCGGAGTTCGCTTCGATCTCGCCTACGTTCACGGAGTCCCAGCGGTCATTGCTGATGGTCTACTCCACGGTTCTCAGTGACGACTCCATGCAGCGGTTCCGGGATCTGCTCGAGCACAGTTCAGAGGTCGATGACGATTTCGAACAGTTGCCCGCCGACGCCGACGATGCGGCCATCGATCAGCTCGCCGAACGGATCCTGCTGCAGATCCGCAGCACACAGGAGACGCATCCGTGGTCGATGGACCCGGTGGCAGACGCTCCGGGCGGACGACAGCACGCCGCTGAGACGATGGCCGAGGCGCTGGTGGAACTGTACAACCACGCTCAGCTGCGCGTGCTCCAGCGGGTGAACCAACTTCGTCAGCAGAGCGATCCGACGCCCGGTAGCGACAACTCGACCTGACGGCCGAGCCCGGAGGCTCGTCAGAGATCCTCCCGCTCCGCGCCGAGAACGCAACCGGGACGGGTCCGCTGATCGACCGCGTCGTATCCGATCACCGGGTGACCGACTTACTGTCGTAGGCGCCGGCGGGCTGTCCTCGCGGGTCGGCGGGAACGGCGGCCGCCCCGCCGACCGGTACCGGTCAGCGCATGGCGCCGGCCAGCCACGACACGAGGTAGCTCAGTGAGAGAGCCTCGTACACCGCGCCGATGACGAACAGGGCCAGGGCCGGGATCCAGATCCAGCCGAACCGCTGTAGTCCTCGCAGGTAGCCCCGGAGGCGGGTCTCCTCGCCGACCGTGTGCGGTCGCAACAGCGCCATCGCGAGCAAGTACGCCCCGAACATCACCAACACGTAGGCCTGGAACTCGATGACCACGGTCACGGAGTGCGGGATCTGGTAGTGAAGGCCTGGACCGCCGGGGACCGGTGCCAGGGTGACGCCGATGTCGAACGCCTTGTAGGCGAAGAGCGGGATGCCGATAAAGGGCACGACCAACGACGGCAGTGTGATGATCGGCAGGGCGACCGTGAAGACGTTGACCAAGAAGATCACCAGGGCGAACATCCACGGCTTGGTGATCAGTTCGAGTACCTGGTCGGCTGTTCCATCATCGTTCAGGCCCTCGACATTGGCGGTGTTCAGCTCGGGAAAGATCACCCCCGCCACCAGGCCGATGATGAACAATCCGTACCCGATGGCGTTCATGACGAGATAGGCGCCGAGGTTCTCACGGATGAGTTGGAAGGGTCTGTGCAGGATGCGCATGAAAATTCCTCGCTGGGACCGCAACGGCGGTCGTGCTGAACTGTCACCTCGGATTCGGTAACCCACGACCAGTGCACAATCTGCCCCCGGGGCAGAGTCAAATCCGGGCCCCGACCCACGGCCGCCCGGGCACGACGGCAGGGCCCGGACGCCGGGCCGGCCACGCTCTCGACCACTGCCGGGAACCGCGCCGACGCCCTCTCACAGCGTCCCGACGGTCTCCCAGGTCTCGGGGTCGAGGAACCGCACACCCGCTTCCTCCGTCTCCACCGCGACGATCTCTCCGTCCGGGTGCGGAGCCACGTACCGGGGGACCAGCCCATCGGGGAGAAGGCTCTCCCCGCTCTCCAGATCCCACGCCCCGCTGTACGACTCCGTTTCCGCGTCGTAGTCCTCAGGATCGGAGTCCCACCACGTCACGTACACCCGACCGAGCCACGGGTCCACGACAACATCCCGGATCCAGGGCTCCTGGAGTTCCGCCACCTCGTCCATGTCGAACGCGTCGACCCGGTGCCCGGCGACGATGTCCCACACGATGACCTCGCCCCCATGGACATAGACGACCTCGTCGGTCCCCGGGGCCGGTGCGAACACCCCGTCCGCCACCGGACGGACCGTGTGCAGTCGTTCGCCGGTGTGCACGTCCCAGACCGTGATGCTCCAGCCCGAGGAGTCCGAGGAGCCTGCGTAGTTCCTCAGGGCCAACCGTCGCTCATCAAGGAAGACGGGGCTTCCCCCGTCGCTGTCGATGGTGTCCACGGTTTCCCCCGACCCGCTGTCGACGATCTGCACACCCGAACCGGGGACGGCATCCGATCCGGTCAAGGCGATCAGTCCGTCGGGGGAGACCGCGATCCCGTCCACGGCCGGAAGCCGTTCCGAAGCAGTCCCACTGGTCGATCCCCCGTTTCCGTACCCGGTGGCCGTGCCCGAGACCAGATCGAACTCCTGCCCTATCGATGTCGGGTACTCCTCCCCGGGGCGCGGTTGCGGTTCCATGACGACGGCCGCGATCGCGCATCCCTCGGGCAGGAAACCGAAGCCCGCCAGTCTGTCCAGGTCCGTGCTGGGACGAGCGATCTCCCTGCCCTTCCTCCAGTCCCACACGCTCAGTTCGTCCTGGAGGGTGTGCATGACCAGCAGGTCACCGTCGGGCGAGAACGCCATATGGGAGAAGATCTCCAGGTCGTCGGCCTCCTGTTCTGCCGCCGGGGCGAACCCCTCCGCCTCGGTGCAGTCGGCGACCACCGTCTCCGGTGCGTCCGCGGAGTCCGCCGACTCGTCCCGCGCCGCCACGAGTGCCGTAGCGGCGACCGCCGCCACGGCCAGGACCACGGCGGCCACCGGCACGAGCACACGCCTCCAGGGCCTCCGCCCGACGGTCGATGGCCCGCTCTCTCGTCCTGCCCCGGTCCCCGTGATCATCCGCACGAGTTCACGCGAAGTGGGCCGCAGGTCCGGATCGGGGTGCAGGCAGCCGTCGATCACCTTCCGGAACCGAAGCGGGGGACCAGCGCCCCCCGCGGCGGCGGACATCAGGAGCGCCCAGTGGCGCACATCCTCCGCCGCTTCACCGGACGGCTCCGCGGAGACCGCACCCGCGAGCATGGCGCCATCGGAGGCGAGCAGTACGTCCTCCGCGCGCAGCGGCCCGACGGACACCCCTGCCTCATGAAGATCCGCCAGGCCTGCGGCGAGTGCCGTCGCCACGGCGGGAAATTCCTCACCGGGCAGGCCGCCCCCGCTCCTCTTGAGGAGCTCTGCGAGGGTGCCCTCATCCGCGCGCGCGAATGCGACCCAGGGAACCGCGCCCCGGGTGTCGGCCCCGACCATCCTGCACACGTACGGGCTCCTCAGCTTTCGCAGGGCCTCGACCCGGCGCGCGAACTCGCCGCGGAACAACGGGTCGGTGGCACGCCCGGGACGTAGGAGCACGATCATGGCGGACACATGGCCGCTGGTCCCGCCCGCGTAGCGGTGGGCCGTGCCGTCCGAGCCGAGCCTGCCGAACAGCCGGTAGGGCCCGATGGTGGGCGGGTCGTGCGGGTGCAGGGGGAGCATCCCGATTGTCTCCGATCAGCCGAGTTCGGCCAGGACTTCCGCGCTCGTGGCGTCGACGATGAGGACGGTGGTCGCCTCCTGGGGCAGTACGGCCAGCACCTCGCCCGACGGATGCGCCGCCAGGGTCCGATTGTCCGCCTCGCCCGCCCCGTCCGTTCCGGACGTCACCCTCTCACCGGTGGAGAGCTCCCAGGTGGTGCGCCGCCCGTTGGACCCGGTGATGAAGTTCGCGCCGTGCACCAGGTGGAACCGGTCCGTGCCGGGTGCCACGACGAGTTCTTCGGACAGGTGGGGTTCATCTCCGTCCGGGCTGAAGAGCCGGGGTTCGGTTCCGGTCAGGTAGTTGGTGTGCACGACCGCTTCCGGAGAGGCGGACAGGTAGAGCAGGTCACCCTCGTCGTTGGGCAGCGCCACCGAGCCGCGGTTCGCCCTCAGCGTTTCCTCCCGGCGGAACACCTCGCGCCCGGTCGAGGTCTCCAGCACTGCGACGAAGTTCCCCTGGTTCAGGGCGAGGTGCTCGCCGTCCGGCGAGTAGGCCGCCCAGTCGATCGCCTCCTCCCAGATGTCGGTGACCGCACCCGTCGCCAGATCGATCCTTCGGGTCCCCCCGGGGCCGATCGTGATCTCTCCGCCGTCGGGTGAGAACACCAGGGGCTCGTAGACGAGGAGATCGACCAGGTCCGGTAGGTACATGGTCCGCTCCCCGCTGCGCAGGTCGAAGACGTGCAGGCCCCCTTCGGTGGACAGGTAGGCGAAGCGGCAGCCGTCCGGGCTCACCGTCGGCGAGCCTCCGAAGTCAGGCAGGGATTCGCCGACGAAGGCGACCTCCGTTCCCGCCTCCCAGTCCCACAGGGCGACCCCGGTCGGATGCGACAAGGCCAGCAGTTCGCCCCCGGCCACGAACGCGAGGCGGGGAAAAGTGCCCGTGTCGAGGTCATAGCTGTCCTCTCCAGGTATGTTCAGCCGCTCCCGGGCGGCCTCCGCGTACTCCGTCGCGAAGTCCTCCGGCTGCGAACACGGACCCGTTCCGCCGTCCGCCGCGGTCTGCTGCACACCCCCACCGGCCGCCTCCGATCCCCGCTCCGAGACCGTCCACACCCCCGCGCCCGCGGCCAGGATCAGCGCTACCGCACCGGCGCCGACCACCCACGGTGCCCGGCAGCCGCCGGGCACCGCAGAGCGTCGCGGGTTCCGGGAGACGTACCCCCGGTGTTCCCTCGCGACCTCCTCCACTTTCCGCGCAGCCCCCACCGGAAGCCAGTCCGGCGCCGCGTCGGCGGGGTCGGTTGGACCGCCCAGCTCCTCCAGCACCCTGGCCGCCGACGGCCGGTTGCCGGGGTCCTTGGCCAGGCACCGGGAGAGCAGGCCGCGCAGGTCCTCGGGGACGGAGTCCAGGTCCGGTTCCAGGTGGGTGATGCGGTAGGCCACAGCGGAGGGGTGCCCTTCGCCGAACGGGCCGGTACCGGTGAGCGCGTACACGGCGGCGCCCGCCAGCGCGAAGACGTCCGTGGCGGGGGAGGCCCCCGCACCCTCGTACTGCTCGGGGGCGGTGTAACCGGGGGTCCCGGCGGTCAGGGTCTCCTCATCGTCGACGGTCTCGGCCGCTTCCAGGGCTCGGGAGACCCCGAAGTCGATCACCTGCGGCCCCGCCGCCGCGACCATGACGTTGCCGGGCTTGAGGTCGCGGTGCACCAGTCCGTTCCGGTGCATGCCCTCGAGCGCCGACGCGACGGCCCGCAGTAGAAACCGGACCGACTCCTCGGGGAGTTGACCGGCCTCCCGTATCAGGTCGTGCAGGGTGGGCCCTGCCACGTACTCGGTCGCCATCCACGGCACCCTGGCGGCGGGGTCGCCGGCCAGCACACGGGGCGTGAAGGGACTGCGGGCGCGGGTGGACAGGTCGAGTTCACGGGCGAACCTCGTGCGGAAGCCGGAGTCGTAGGCGAACTCCACCCGCACCGACTTGACCGCGGCGAGGGTGCCGTGGTCGTCGGTGCCCAGGTAGACGCGGCCCATGCCGCCCGCACCGAGTACGGCGCGGAGGCGGTAGGGGCCGATGATGCGGGGATCGTCGGGGGAGAGGGCGTGCATGGGGCCTTCGTCTCGGTGCGGCGTTCAGTCCATCTCGTCGACGACGGTGAGGTTCCCGCCGTCCAGTACCAGCAGTTGCCCCGCGTCCGAGTCGAGGACGGCCAGGAACTCGTCGCGGGGGTGCGGGCTCACCGGTCCGGGCAGCAGGACATCGCCGTCGCGCAGGACTTCGCCCGTGCCGGTGTCCCACACCGTCCCGAGCAGGTCGGTGACGTCGTACGGGTCCTCGACACCGACGTACAGCCGTTCGCCGTCGGAGGAGAACGCGAAGGAGAATCCGGCGTCGGGGTCGTCCTCGCCGATGCGACCCAGGTCCCGCAGGGTGGTGCCTGTGCCCAGGTCCACCAGGCGGACCCGGTCTGTGTTCTCCAGCAGCGCCATCACCGACGGGTCGGTCGGGTGCGGGACGAAACCCATGTTCCCGGGCCCCTCGAAGTAGTGGACCCAGTCCCCGGTGTCCGCGTCCCACACCGCGACCCCCAGTACTCGCTCGAAGTCGTCGCTGACGGTGCCGACGAGCATCTCCCCGTCGGCGGTGAACTCCAGGTCGAACACGTAGGTGAAGGTGTCCGGCCCCAGAAGGGGGATGGTGAGGACGCGTTCGCCCGTCGGGACGTCCCACACGTGGATGACGTGCTCGATGTCGTCCCGGTCCAGTTCGTTGGCGACGACCGCCACCCGGGTCCCGTCGGAGGACAGTGCGGGGTTGCGGGGGTTGGTGCCCTGCTCCTCGTATACCAGGACGGTCTCCTGGGTCAGCGTCCCATCGATGTCCCGGAGGAGTTCGATCCTGTCCTGGTGGGCGGGACCCACTCCGTCCGCGTGGACCGCAGCCATCGTGCCGTGGGTGTTGATGTCGGTCTCGGACGGCGAGGGGTCCAGGAAGGCCGTGATCTCGCCCGCCCGCCAGTCCCACACGGAGAAATAGAGCGAACCAGTGGCGTATATCCGTTCCCCGTCGGGGGAGAAGGCCACGCCATCGGCGGACCACAGACTCCGCTGGTACTCCTCCGAGGCGAAGGCGGGGTCGGCGGTCCCTTCCCCGGCCGATTCTCCTGTGGCCGGGCCGTCACCGGGGCTGTTCGCCGTGTCGTCCGCGGGTTCCCCGCTTCCGGGCAGAGCCGTGAAGGCGTATCCGCCCCCGACCACCAGGACCAGGGCGGCGGCCGCGGCCCCGGCGATCAGCGCGGGCCTCCGCCACCGGGCCCGGCCCGTATGTGTGCGCTCCCCGGCCTGCCGCTTCCGCAGCCGGCGAACGTCGTCGGTCACCTCGTCGGGCAGCCAGGCGTGCGCTGTCTGCGGCATGGGCACGTCGGCCAACGCGTCCAGGATCGCGGACGTGTTCGGGCGGTGCTCGGGACCCTTGGCCAGGCAGCGGGCCAGCAGGTCGCGCAGCGGCCCCTCCGTGACCACCGACAGGTTCGGGGAGCCCGACAGGATGCGCTGCAGACTCTCCTTGGGCAGGGCGGGCCCGAACGGCGGTTCCCCGGAGGCGGCGAACAGCACCGTCCCGGCGAGCGAGAACACGTCGCTCGCCGGGGACATGTCACGGCCCTTGATCTGTTCGGGTGAGGTGTAGGCGGGGGTGCCGAACGTCTGCCCGGTACGGGTCAGCACCGTACCCTCCACCGCCCGTGCCAGCCCGAAGTCGATCAACTGCGGGCCGTGCGGGGACAGCAGGACGTTGCCGGGTTTGAGGTCGCGGTGCATCAGCCCGGCCTCGTGCACCGCCTCCAGAGCCCGTGTCAGTCCGGACACCAGCACGGGCAGGGACTCGGACGGCAGCGGTCCGTGCTCGCGCACCGCCTCCTTGAGTGTCGGGGCGGGCACGTACTCGGTGGCCATCCACGGCACCTCGGCGTCGGTGTCGGCGTCGAACACCGCCGGGGTGAAGGGCCCGCGGACCCGGCGTGCGGCGCGGACCTCGCGGGCGAACCGGGCCCGGAACTCGGGGTCGTGGGCCAGGTCGTCCTTGACGAGCTTGACGGCGGCCAGATCGCCGCCCGGGGTGCGGGCCAGGTAGACCTTGCCCATGCCGCCGGCGCCCAGGCGGGCCAGCAGCCGGTGGGGTCCGACGGTGCGGGGGTCGTCAGGGGTGAGGGGGTACACGGGGAGGGTGCCTCACGGTGTCGCGGTTCCGGTGGCGCCGAACCCGGTTCAGGGGGCGGGGCAGGGACAAGTTACCGCCCGGAGGGCCCTGTGCGCAGGCCCGTGTCCACATGCGGACTCCGCGCGGTGTCGTGCCACGCACATCCGGTACGGGGAACCGGGTGCGAGACGCCCCGGCGCTACGTCCACCCGGTTCAGCCGCGGCGCAGGCCGCCGGTTCCACCGCACGGAGCCTCCGGGGGAGGGACGCGAAGCCGACCACGAGCCCGGAGGCGACCACCACCATGCCGATCCGGGGCCGAGGAGTCGGTGCTTGAGTTCTGGTGGTCGTTGTAACACCCCACCTCTGGAGGGGCTAGTCCTGCGTCGGGTTGCTGTGCAGCTTGCGCCGTTCCCAGCGGTTGGGGTGGCGGATGGTGACGCCCCCCACGCCGCCGGCCCCGGTGAGGCGGAGCAGTGGAGTTCCCGGGAGCCGGTCGGGGGTGGTCTTGTCCGTCAGGCCGCCGATGCCGGGGTCCATGCCGCTGGTGTCCGCGGCCCAGCCGTCGGGGACGACGATCGTGACACCGGAGGTCTCCCCGTACGCCTCCACCGCGACCTCCGTGAGGCGGCACTCGACCCGGGTGAAGTCGACCTTCACACCCCCCACGCCTGCGTGAGCGATCACGCGCCCGGGAACTTCCCAGCGTCCGGGGCCCCGCGACGCGCCGTACAGGCCGCCCTCGAGCACCAGCGGCGGCTGGCTCGCGAAGGAATCCGGCCTCGGCAAGTCGGCGGTCAGGACGGCCAACTCGGCGTGGGTCTTGGACTTCAGCGCCTGCTCCAGGCGCGAATCCAGCTCATCGAGATCGATTCGCCCCTCGGCTGCGGCATCGCGCAGCTGCTCCACCACTGTTTCCCGGTCGTCGTGAGAGGCGCGGAGCTCTCCTGAGGGAGCAGGACGTGGAGAGGGATTCGGAGGCCGGCTAGTCATGGCCACAAGGATAAGCGGCCGGTGGACAGGGCCTGCACCTCTCGAACACTGCCCAGACCGCGAGGCACTGCCCCCCGTGGACCCGCGCGGCCCCTTCCCCGCACATCCGGGGGCGAGAAGGTTCGCCACCGGATGTGGCGGCAGAGGGCCCGCTTCTCCCGAAGCTGCTCGGCGGCTCGCCGTCGCTGCGGGAGAAGCGGGCCGGGATGCTCTCCCTCATCGGACGTCAGGGGTGGGGCCTTCTGCTGTCACCCCGTCGGCTCCACCAGTGGGCCTTTGTCAACCTGATCATGCGCCGGCGATCATGGTGGCGTGCGCCGGGCAGCGGCGGTGGGGTCCACACCAGCCGCCCGATCGGGTCGGCGATGACCTGCACGTTCAGCCCGTGGGCCTTGTGCTTGCCGGAGTGGAACGCCCGGTCGTAGCCGGAGGCTGTGCCGACCCGGTCGATGAGCTTCGGCCATTGGAGGGCACGACACGTCGCACGGCCTTGACCAGGAGATTTGCCCGGTTTGGCGAGGCTTGGTGTGAACGGTCGGTTCGCGCCTGTCGGTCAGTCGCCGGAGCGGTCCGGCAGGAGTTGAGCCGCGAGTGATCGTGCTGTGGCGGTCAGTGTGGCCGTGTCCAGCCCGGTCCGGCTCATGAACAGGAGCCCTTGTTGCGCGGCCAGGAGGGCCCGCGCCAGTGCGATCGGATCCGCTCCGGCCGGTAGGTCGCCCTCGCGTTGGGCGCGGGCGACGCAGTCACCGATCAGCGCGGTGGACGTCTCGTAGGTGCGGTGGGCGTGGTCGAGGACTTCCGGATCGGCGTGACCGAGTTCGTAGGTGCTGTTGGCCATCAGGCATCCCCGCCGTGTGCCGGCGCCGGTCGGGTCGTCGATCGGCGCCTCGAGGAGCATGCGTAGTGCGTCCAGGGCCCGTGGAGCATCGGCGAGGGCTTCCCGAAGTTGGCCATGGCTGTCGTCGGTGTAGCTGCGCAGCGCCCGGAGGAAGAGCTGACGCTTGTCGCCGAACGCTGCATACAGGCTGCCTTTGCCCAGTCCGCTGACCTGCATCAGGTCTTCCAGCGAGGTCGCGGCGTAACCGGCGTCCCAGAACTGATCACGGACGGCGTTCAGTACCTGCTTCTCGTCGAACGATCGCGGACGTGCCATGCGAACAGGATACGGATTCTTGACCGTTCGGTCCACCATGCTTATGGTGGACCGAACGGTCAAGAATTCCGTGGCACGTCGCACACGGGGAAGTGGGAAGCACATGGGAAAGCTGGATAACAAGGTGGCGATCGTGACCGGCGGGTCGCGGGGGATCGGGGCGGCGTCGGCGCTGGCGCTGGCTGACGAGGGAGCCGACGTCGCGATCAGCTACTCGTCCTCGGCGGATCAGGCCAAGGCCGTGGTCGCCGACCTGGAGGCGAAGGGGGTGCGTGCGGCGGCCTTCCAGGCAGACCAGTCGGACGCGGCGCAGGCGGTGGACCTGATCCACAGCGTGGTCCAGCAGTTCGGAAAGCTGGACATTCTGGTCAACAATGCGGGCGTCACCGTCGGTGGCCCGATCGACAGCGAGCTCGCCGACGAGTCCGCCTTCGACCGCCAGCTCGCCATCAACTACACCAGTGTGGTGGCCGCGGTCCGAGCGGCGTTCCCGCTGCTGCCCGACGGCGGGCGGATCGTCAGCATCAGCTCGGGTGTGGGAACACGGGTGGGCTTCCCCGGAATGACCGACTACGCGGGCACCAAGTCGGCCCTCGAGGGCTACAGCCGGGGCGCCGCCCGCGATCTGGCCCACCGGGGCATCACGGTCAACGTCATCCAGTCCGGGTTCGTCGACACCGAGATGAACCCCGCAGATAGCCCGGCCGCCCCCATGTTCCTTCCGACAACGGCGATGGGGCGGTACGGCAGGCCGGAGGAGATCGCCGCAGGCGTCGTCTTCCTCGCCAGCCCACAGGCCTCATACATCACCGGCGCAGTGCTGAGGATCGACGGCGGATACGGCGCATAGCGCGACCGCGCAGCAGACGGCGAGCGGCCACGGATAGCGGACGGCGGTAGCGCAGGAGTACGGCCCCTTTCCATGGCAGATTCCATTCCCGGGCCACTTCTGTCACGCAGCCGTCCGTGGCCGTCGTCGCCCTGCATCTGGAACTGAGCGGATCCGGATTGCGCACCGGACTCATGGACGCGTTGCGGGAGGCCGCGCGCACCGGGCGGCTCGCGTCGGGCACCCGGCTGCCCCCGGTCCGATCCCTTTGCCGCTGATCCAGGCAAAGCCCTTGACGCCGTGGCCGACGCCGACGCAGAACTGGTGGCCGAGGACGGCTCACCGCACAGCAGGGGTCCGGGAGCCGGGTGGCCAGGCGGGCCGAGCCGTGCAGAGCCGCGCCCGCTCCTCCCCGCACAAAGGACGTGAACGAAGCCCGCGCCCGCCGCCGCGGACCCGGCGAGCGGATCAACGCCGAGCTGAAGAACTGGAAGATCCTGCGCAAGATCCGCTCCAGCCCCGACAATGCCGCCACTCATCGCCGCAGTCCAGACCCTCATGACCGCCGGCGCATGATCAGGTTGGCAAAGGCCCAGTGACACCGTGTCATGGGTTCACCCGTGCAGAAGTCACGGGAGAACAGTGACACGGCCCCACTGCCGGAGGACGGCGCCGATGGGGGACGGTGGCGTCATGTCCTCGGACGGAGCCCGCGCGACCCACGTCTCGTCACGACCTGCCGCGCGGTCCGACCCCGCCGATCCTCAGAAAGACAGCCGGGAGCCCACCCGCATGACGACCCACCACACAGAGGGTCCGCCCTCCACCCCCGACACCGTGCCCCCGGTGCGCTCGACCCCGGTCACCGAACGCGTCCTGGCCCCGGACCTGGCCCGCGGCATGATGCTGCTGCTGATCGCACTGGCCCACGTGCCGTGGTTCCTCTACGACGCCCCCGTCGGCTACGCCATGCTGCACCCCGCCGACGGCAACCTCGCGGACAAGATCGCGCAGGTCCTGACCCTCATCGTGGTGGACGCCCGGACCCACACGATGTTCGGGTTCCTCTTCGCCTACGGGATCGGGCAGATGTACGCCCGGCAGAAGGCGCGCGGAACGAGTGAGAAGGACGTCCGCGGGATCCTGCGGACACGGCACCTGTGGATGCTCGCCTTCGGAGCGGTGCACGCCCTCCTGCTGTGGCAGGGCGACATCCTCGGCACCTACGGCCTCATCGGCCTCATCATGGTCCCGCTCTTCTTCCACCGCAGCGACCGCACCCTCAAGATCTGGCTGGCCGTCCTGCTGGCCCTGGGCGCCCTCGTGTGCGCCGTCTCGGTGCTCGGCTCCCTCCTGGCCCCGAACGCCACGGCCGCTGCCGCGGCGGCCGACCTGCAAAGGGCCAGCATCGCCGAGACGAGCTACCTGCTCTCCGCCGTGATCCGCTTCCCCACCTGGGTCTTCGGACTGGTCTCGGGTCTGGCCACCCTCGCCCTGCCGACCGTGTTCCTGATCGGCGTGCTCGCGGCACGGCACCGGATCCTGGAGGAGCCGGAGCGCCACCTGCCGCTGCTGCGCCGGGTCGCCGTCCTGGGCATCGCCGTCGGCTGGATCACCGGAGCGGTGCTCGGCCTCCAGCACGTGGGCGTCCTCGACCCCGCCTCCGCCTCCGCGGTCGCCGCCGTGCACTTCTACACCGGGATCTTCACCGGGGTGGGCTACGCCGCCCTGTTCGGGCTCGTCGCGCACCGGATCACCACCGTCCGAGGGACGAACCGCTCCCTCCCGGTCCAGGCGCTGGTCTCCCTCGGCCGCCGGTCCCTGAGCGGCTACCTCGCCCAGTCGCTGGTCTTCGCGCCCTTCCTGGCGGCCTGGGGCCTCGGGCTGGGGGTGCACCTGTCCAGCTGGACGGCGGTGCTGGTGGCCGTGGGCACCTGGCTGCTGACCGTCGTCGCCGCGTACCTGCTGGACCGTTCGGGCAGGCGCGGACCGGCAGAGGTCCTGCTGCGGAAACTGACCTACCGCAGGACGAGCCGCCCCGTCCACACCACCGGGGCACGTTAGGAACCGCCGTCTCCGCTGTCGTGCCCGGCCTCCTGGAGGTCGGGCACGTCCCGGGTGCCGCCTCCGGGCCCGCGGCCACCGTATCCGGAACGCGGGAGCCGACGGGTCGGGAGGCACTCCGCGATCGGCACCCCCGTCGAACGCTCGCCCCGGCCCCCTTCAGCCCTGGACGAGGCGGCGCAGCGAGGCCCGGGCCGGCGGCCCCCAGGTGTCGTGGCCGCCGGGGCGCTCCCGGGCGCCGGCCGCACCGGCGAGAAGGCCGCCGAGGGCGCACAGTACCGCCCAGCCGCGGGCGCGGCGCAGTGTCGCGGGGTCCGCGGTCGGGCCGTAGACCTGGTGGAAAAGGTCGAGGGCGCCGTCCGGCAACATGATCCAGGCGGCGGCCAGGTCGCAGGCCGGGTCGCCCGCGGACAGGTCGCCGAAGTCGATCACCCCGCAGAACGCGCCCTCGCGGGTCAGGACGTTGGCCGGGTGCAGGTCGCCGTGCACCCACAGCGGCGGCCCCTGCCAGCGGGGTGCGGCGATCGCGTCCTCCCAGACCGCGCGAACCGCCTCCGGGTTCTCGATCAGCCCCTGAGCGGTGGCCGAGGCGAACTGCCCGGTGAGCAGTTCCGCGCAGTCGGCCAGGGGGTCATCGCTCCTACGGTGCACGGGGGCGTTCTCGGGCGCGGGTCTGTGCAGAGCCGTCAGGAAGGCGGCCAGGTCCTCGGCCGCACGGGCACCGTCCGTGACCGGGGCGCGGTCCGCGGGGGTGCCCGGCACCCAGGTGGTGACGATCCAGGGGCGCTGGAACCGTGCACTGGGCATGCCGAGACGCATCGGGACCGGGACCGGCAGCGGAAGACGCGGTGCCAGGGCGCCCAACCAGGCGAGCTCTCCGTGCACCAGCGCCTCCGCGGACTGCGGCGTCCAGGGCAGCCGCACGGCGAGGTCGTCGCCGAGCCTCCACATCTGGTTGCCCGCGCCCTGCCTGCCCGAGTGCAAAGGTCGGTCGGCCAGGTCGGGATGCTGTTCGTGCAACAGGGCCCGCACCAACTCCGCGGTGAGGCCGAGCGGGGGATGCTTCATGGCCAGCAACAGTAGTCCACGGGCCCGGCCCGCACGCGCGGGCGGTGCGGTTCCGGGGTGGACGCCGCGCGGTTCGAACGACTGCTCGTGCTCGCCGCCGGTAGGCCCCGCCTGTCGGCGGCCGGCCCCCGGGTCCGGTTCTTCCAGAGTTCAGGAGAGCCGCGAGGCGGCGGGGCTCGGGGGTGGGGGACGGAGGCCTGCCTGCCTGAACCCTCGGCACCGCGGCGCCACCGGTCATGTGGCCAGGTCCAGCCATTCCCCGACGGCCAGCACGTGTGCGCGCCGTCCGGCGTGCGTGCGGAACTCCTTCTCCGGGTCGGAGACCTCGACGTAGCCCGCGATCTTGTCCGGCTGCTCCGCCTCGTAGTGCATCGGTACCGCGTACCGGGCGTCGAGGATCTCCGCGGCAGCGGCGGCCTGCCCCGGGTCCAGCGCGGCCGGTAGCGGGCTCGGCGGCTGCAGGTGCGGCGCGTCGACCACCGCGCCGTTGGCGGGCAGGAACACCGCGTCGAACGGGCTGAACCGGCGCGCGATGAGCCACCAGTAGCCGTGGAACATCGTGTCGCCGCCGTGGAAGACCCGCTGCCCGTCGGCCTGCACCACCCAGTTCAGCTGCGGGTCGCCCAGCCCGTCGACGGCGGGGACCGCGGTGACGCGGAACGGCCCGACATCGCGGGTGGACCAGGCGTCCACGACCTCGGCGGCCAGCCGGTGCAGGGCCAGTTCGCGCTCGGCCTGCAGCGTCGTCGCGTTGTCCACGTCGTCGCCATGCCCGGGCGCCGGTCGCAGCACCGGAGCCCCCGGCGTCAGCGCGTCCGCGAGCGCGGACGCGTCGGTGTGGTCCCGGTGCAGGTGGGTGACCAGTGCGGCGCCGGCCTTCCCGCTCGGTACCGCCAGCCCTTCGCCGGGCTTCCACCCCGGGAACAGCGGTGAGAGGTCCCGCACGTGGTCGATCACCAGTCGTTGGCCGCCCGCCTCGATCTCCAGCCCGGCCCAGCCCAGTCGTCGAACCCGCATCTCGCGCTCCTTCGCCCCGGTGATTGACGCAAAATTTAGCGTACGGTCGTTCGTTAAATCAATAGCGAACGCTCGTACGCTATCCTCGTCGCATGTCACCACGACGCTCAGCGGCCGACGCGCAGGCCACCAGGGGACGGATCCTCGGCCGTGCCGCCGAGATCGCCTCCGAGGAAGGGCTGGACGGCATCACGATCGGCCGGCTCGCCGAGGAGCTGTCGATGAGCAAGTCCGGTGTGCACAAGCACTTCGGAAGCAAGGAGACGCTGCAGATCTCCACGCTGGACAAGGCGTTCGTGGACTTCTGGCACCGCGTGGTCGAGCCCGCACTGGCCGAGCCGCCGGGTCTGCGGCGGCTGCGCGCGGTGTGCGCCAACTCCGTGGGTTACCTGGAAGAGCCGCTGCTGCCCGGTGGCTGCCTGATGACCGCGGCGATCACCGAGTACGACGGCCGCCCCGGCCGGGTCCGTGACGCGGTGGCCGAGGTGTGGTCGCGCTGGCGGGGACAGCTGCGGGCGGACCTGGAGGCGGCGGTGGAGAACGGCGAGCTGCCCGCCGGGTTCGACATCGACCAGGCGCTGTTCGAGATCGTCGCCGCCGGGCTGGCACTGAACGCCGCCATGCAGCTCCAGCACGACCGGACGGCCGCGGGCCGGGCCGGCCGCGCGATTGAACGGGCCCTGGACCAGGCCTGACCGCATGTCGGTCCGGGCGTGTCGGGCGAGGGCATGCCCGCGGAAGAACCCGGCCGGCGTGCCCGGGTGGTCGCGTGACCGTTCAACCGAGGAAGTTCTCGATGCCGATCCCCGCGGCCGCGAGAAAAGCGGGAAAGGTCATGACGGCGAACAGGAGGGCGCACCCGCCCTGTGGAGTGGATTTCGGTGACTGATACTCGGCGGCGGCCTTCTTGAAGCGTTGCACGGCGGGGTCGTTCTCGTCGTGGTATTCCCCCTGCGCGTAGTTGATCATCTTCGCGAGGCAGAGGGAACATGAGCTTCCGGACTGATCATTCGCCATTCTCTCGCCGCAAGTATGACAGTTCGCCACGGATCCTCCCGATGATTCGGTTTCGTCGAAGAGTAGCGAGTGATCTCTCCGGCAGGGAGGCGGGCGGTGCGATCTTGCCGGATCCGGCCACCGGGCTCTCCGGCATTGACAAAGGGGCGGGAGGGATCGTGGCGCGTCAGAATGAGTGAAATGGTGGCGGATCACTCGCTTTCGGTCGGGTGAGGAGGTCGGGGCCGTCGACGGCCGACACGACGCAGCTCCCGAGGGGCGATCCGGCCGATTCACCCGGCGAGGCCGCTGTCGCCGGCGACGTCGGCGTACACGGACGAGCGGGCGGAGCGGTACGTGCGGGTCGTGGCACGAGTCTCCTCCTCACGCCGACGAGCCCCGCTGTACAGCGGGGCTCGAACCGGAGCGGAGGTCGGGGCCGTGGCGTCCTGGGCTGCGCGGTTGCGGTTCGGACCGGCCGAACGCGATGCGGGCCCCGTTCACCGGCAGGGCGTCAACGCATCAGGCCTCGTACTCGGTGATCGACCCGGCGATTCCGTCGACGATCTCGACCGAGGCGAGGATGACGGTCCCGTTCGCGAGCGTGGCGTCGAACTCGTCGAAGTCGCACGTGACGTTTCCGGTGTCGGGGTCCTGGACGCCGTCGGCGCAGGCGTAGATGCCGGCGGTGATCAGAGTGTCCTCCGCCACGTAGAACGACGTGCCGTCGACGACGTACTCGCCCGGGGCGCGGTACTCCAGCTCGCCCGTCGCGGTTCCGGTGAACCCTCCGGTCCCCGGCGTGTCCTCGCCGCCGCCCTGGCCGGGCTCTTCGGGAGTACCTGGTTCACTGTCCTCGTCGTATTCGGTGATCGACTCGGCGATCCCGTCCTCGTTCATCGCGACCTCGGCGAAGACGACCGTGCCCCCCTGGAGTGTGGCTTCGAGCGACTCCAGGTCGCACTCCACGGTTCCGCGCCCGTCGGGGCCGACGCCGTCGTCGGCGGGGCAGGCATAGATGCCGCCGGTGATCTGCGTGTCCTCGGCGACGAAGAAGGCCTGGTCGTCGATGATGAACTCGCCCGGGGCCAGGAACTCCAGCTCACCCGTCAGATTCTGTGCCTCTGCTTCGGTACCGCTGGTCGCACCCGTCTGTGCGGGGTCCGCCGACGCTGCCGCTTCGACCATGTCCTGGGTCGAGCATCCCGCGGAGCCGATGACCACCAGGCCGAAGGTCGCGAGGGCCAGGGTGGTGGTACGGACATCGCGCTTCATGATGTTCCTTTCTTTTCAGTAGGGGGATGTGGAATGACGGGAAGGCGGGTCTGGACTTTGTTCGCAACAGGCTTACCGGAGTCGGCGGAAAGCATGTCCTGTGGGCAGGAACGTCCGGTGCGGGCTGTTCTCGCGACGGGCAGGCCATTGTTCGTATTGTGTCGACAGGGCTTGTGTGCTGTGTGCGTTGAACGGCCATTGTCGAAAGCCGGGATCCCGGTCGCGTGAGAGGTTTCGCCCTTTCTTCTCCGATGGGGAGGTCGTTCCTGTCGGCATGCTCCGTGTGTCTGTAGCTCCTTTATGTGTACTCCGATGGCGGTTGGGGCGTGTGGGTTCTATGGGTTGAGAAGATTTTTTGGAAGAGCCGTCCGGGGTGCGCCGCCGACCGCTTGCGAGGTCGTCCCCACCACCCGCACGACGGCTTCGTCCACGTGGGGGAGGGCCCGGTGTCCGAGGGCGCCAGTCCGAACAGGCCGTGGTGATGGCGGTGGAGTACGAGGAGGTCGTGACGACCGAGGGCGGGGACAGCAGGGGCGAGAGCCCGCCCTCCTGGTTGTGCCCGTGCGGGAGTGGGGCTTCGGAGTCCGGCCACGGACCGGTCCGACCCGTCATGCGATGCGTGCCGCGGGCCTCTTGTGCGTCCAGGTCCTGGACGGCTCCACCGCCATATCCTGTGGTGCTCCTCCTCGACCCCCCGTCTTCTGCAGACGGGCGGCTTTCCGGCCGAGCGGGGCCGCGTCACCGTGATCATCGCCACCCCGACTGTCAAAGCATCGATAACATGGCATTGCTTTGCTATGTTTTTGATGTCCGTGGAGAGAGGAGCAAGACAATGACCGTCACGCTGGTGCATCCCGAAAAGGTCAACCGGGTCGACGTCCACCATCAGGTCGCCGTCACACAGGGCTCGCGCACCGTGTACTTGGCCGGGCAGGTGTCCTGGGACACCGAGGGCAACCTGGTGGGCCGCGACGACGTCGCCGCGCAGGCCGAGAAGTGCTACCTCAACATCGCCGCGGCGCTCGACGCGGTCGGGGCGACGGCGGCCGACCTGGCCAAGGTCACCGTGTACATCGTCGACCTCGACGAGGCGAAGGCCGAGCAGTTCGTCATCGGGCGCGACCGAGCGGCAGCGACGCTGGGCGTCGAGTTCCAGCAGCCGAGCACCTGGATCGGGGTCACCTCACTGGCCGCGCCGGGCTACCTCGTCGAGGTCGACGCCGTGGCCGTGCTGCCCTGAGGCGGGCGCAGCGCGGCCCAGCCGGCCTCGACCGAGCGTCGGCACACCGCGGGGTCGTCGCCGGCGGCGACGATCACCGCGGTGAGGAGGGGGATGCCCGAAGCGAGGGTGCGTCGTGAGGCGACCCGGCTCACGACCAGCGACACGATCCCGTGGCAGACCGTCCAGACCTCGGTGCCGAGCCGGGCGGGGTCGGCGTCCTCGGCGATCCGTCCCGCGTCGCGACAGCGTCGCGCGGCGCGCACGAGGTAGTCGAGGGTCGCCTCGGCGGCCTCGACGTCCTCGAGTTCGACGGTCGCATCGAACATGACCCGGTACAGGTCGGGATGCTCGAGGGCGTTGGCGGCGTAGGCGGCCACCCCCGCCACGAGGTCCTCGACGGGGTCGGTCGGCACGACGAGGGTCTCGAAACGGGCCGCCAGCCGCGTGAAGCCCTCCTGGCGCAGCGCACGCCACACTCCGTCCATCCCGCCGAAGTAGGTGTAGACCGCCATCGTCGACACCCCGGTCCCGGCGACGAGGGACCGCAAGGTGATCGGCTCGCGCTCACGGAGCATTCGCGCTGCACGCTCCAGGAGCTGCGTGCGCACCGCCGGGTCCTTCTGCCTCGCCATCCGGACCATTTTAGAGGACGGGGGCCGAGGAGGATCACCACAGGACGCGGCGGTGGAGCGCAGGGGCGTGTCTGCGGCGTGGAGGGGCCGCGAACAGCGCCAACCCGAGTGCAGTGCTCCGTCGTTCGGGCAACGAAAGGCGCTCTCCTCCCCCCCCCGGCTGGGCGTGGCCGTCGTCCTCCGGTGCGATGGCGGCGTGGCGCAGGTCGTCCGTACCGGGTGGTGACCGGGAGGCCGCATGCGGCCACCGGGAACCGGTGCCCGGGGCGGGGCGTCTAGCCTGGGGGACGCAGTTCCACCCCCGCCGAGAGGATCCCCCGTGAGTGCCCTGATCGTGCTGTGCCTGCTGCTCTTGATCGGGGCGGTGGCCGTGATGATGCGGCCGGAACTGGTGTGGAAGGCGAATTCCTGGCGTTTCAAGTACCCCGAGCACAATGAGCCCTCGGACGCCGCCTACGTGGCCTACCAGGTCAGCGCCATCGTGACAGCCATCGCCGTCATCGTGATGATGGGTTTCCTGGCGCAGCAGCTCCCGAGCCGGAGCCCGCAGTCCGAGGCTTCCCTGTCCGCGGCCCCCTCTCCCGAGTACGAGCCGTTCGCCGCTTCGCGCGAGGCGGTGACCACGAGCACCACGGACGCGGGCCGATTCCGCGCCTACAGCGTGGACGGGCAGACCGTGACCGTGTACATCAGGCGCGGCCTGTGCGCCTCCGCGCAGGTGCCGCCCACCGTGGAGGAGGACGGGGAACGGGTCGTGATCAGCTACGCAGTGGGGCTGAGCCACGTGTGGTGTGACCGCGACCGCGAGGCCACGATCGCCGAGACGGTGACGCTGGATGAGCCGCTGGGGGACCGGGAGGTCGTGGACACCGACGGCGGGCCGCTCCAGGCCTGCGGCCCCGACGAGGTGCGGCAGACCTGCCCGCTGTGAGCCCCCTCAGAGCCGGCTGGGCCGCCGTCACCCCGATCGGCCCCGACAGGCAGGAGACCGGGGCGGAGGAATCCGCCGTCAGGGGTGCTTGATCGGCCGTCGGCCGAGAACCTGCGCCGGCCGGCGGGACACCGGCACCTCACCGGGCACTAGCGGCCCGTATCGGACTCCTCGAACACGGAGTCGCCGCTGAGGTAGCGCCTCGGCGAGGTGCCGACAGTGCGGCGGAACGCCGCCAGAAACGCGCTCGATGTCGCGTACCCCACGGAGCGTGCGACCCGGGACACGGATTGGCCCTCGGCGAGGAGGGGCAGGGCGGCCCGGAGCCGCATATGCGTGCGCCAGCGATCGAAGCTCATACCCGTGTCGTGCACGAACAGCCGTGTCAGGGTACGCCGACTCACTCCGACGGCCCGTGCGTGGGCTTCGAGGCTCCGCGGGTCCGCGGGATCGGCGAGCAGCGCGTCCGCCACGGCACACACGCGGCCGTCGACGGGACGGGGCACATCGATGGGCATGGTCGGCAAGGGGTGCAAGAGGTCCAACACGACCGCCTCCGCCCGCAGCCGCACGTCATCGGCGAGGTCGTGCCGGCTGAGGTGGTCGATCAGGTGGGCCAGCAGCCCGTTGACGCCCACCGGCGTGGGCTCCGTCCAGTCCAGACCGCACTGGTCCGGTTCGATGTAGAGACAGCGCAGCACCGCGTCGCGGTTCGCACCGGTCCGGTGGACGATCCCCGCAGGCAACCACAACGCCCGAGTGGGTGGCAGGACCCAGTAGGTGTCCTCGACGGCGACGCCGAGAACACCGTGTCGGGTCCAGGCCAGCTGGTGCTGTGTGTGGCTGTGCGGGGGTATCCACTGCCCCGACGACAAGGGAAAGCTCCCCACGACGATCGCCCCCACCCCGGGTGGGACAGCTCCGAAGTCGGCCTCGGTCATGCGTCCCAGCGTATGTCCCCAACACGACACGATGTGGCCTCATGGCGGATTGTGGCCAACTCTGCCCGTGCATAGCTTCGTCGCATGCCCATCAATCTCCCGCGCCGACGGCGCTCATCCAGGACGGGCCGGCCGGTCACGTCGAACGGACACGTGTCATGACCTCGGTATCGCCCCTCGCCGCGATCACCGGCCGCCGTCGACTGGCGCTGACCCTGCTGTGCTTCGTGCAGTTCATGCTCGTCCTGGACGACACGGTGGTGAGCGTCGCCCTCCCCAGCATCCGGGACGATCTCGGCTTCAGCGCCGCGGGCCTGGCCTGGGTCGTCAACGCGTACTTCCTCGCCTTCGGCGGGCTGCTACTGCTGTTCGGCCGTGTGGCCGACCTGCTGGGCCGCCGCCGCGTCTTCCTCTGCGGCGTGGCGCTGTTCGGTGCGGCGAGCCTCGCCTGCGGACTGGCCCAGGAGCCGTGGCAGCTCGTGGCCGGGCGGTTCGCCCAGGGGGCGGGCGCGGCCATGGCCGGCCCGGCCGCGTTGTCACTGATCACGCTCCTGTTTCCCGGTCCCGAGGAGCGTGCCAGGGCACTCGGTGTCTGGGGAGGCGTCGCGGGTCTGGGCGGCACGATGGGTCTGGTGGTCTCCGGTGTGCTGACCGACCTCACGTCCTGGCGCTGGATCTTCCTGATCAACCTGCCCGTGGCCGCGCTGGCCCTGGTCCTGCTCCCCCGCCTGGTCGGCGAGAGTCGGGCCGCCCGTCGGACACGCCTGGACGTACCGGGCGCGGTGCTGGCCACCGGCTCCGTCGTGTCCCTGGTCTACGGATTCCTCCAGGCTGGGGAGTCGGGCTGGGGTGACGTGGCCTTCATCGGACCGCTGCTTCTCGCCGTCGTCCTGGCAGTCTCGTTCCTCGTGGTGGAGTCCCGTACCGCCGAGCCGCTGGTGCCGTTGTCCTTCCTGGCCTTCCGGCCCCGCGCTGTCGCCAACGGCATGACCCTGCTGTTCTCCGCCGCTTTCTACGCGATGGCCTTCCTGCTGATGATCCACCTGCAGACCGTGCTCGGCTACGGCCCGCTCGAGGCAGGTGTCGCCTACCTGCCCTACGGTGCCGGAATCCTCGTGGGCGTGTGGCTCTCGTCCCACGCGGTGTTGAGGTTCGGGCTGCGCCGAACCCTGGTCATGTCGTTCCTGATCAGCTCGGCCGGGCTGCTTCTGCTGGCCGGCGTGGCGCCGGGCGACGGCTACGTGTCGGGCGTGTTGCCCGGCATGCTCGTCACGAGTCTCGGATGCGGTCTGACCCTGCCCGCCCTGACGGTCGCCGCGGTCACGGGCACCACCGAGGAGAACGCCGGTCTGGGTTCGGCCCTCTTCAGCTCCGTGCAACAGGTGGGCGGCGCGGTGGGCCTGGCGGTGCTGGTCACCCTGGCCGTACGCCGCAGCGACGCCCTGACCGACTCGATCGGCCCGTCGCTCGCCGCGACGGCGGGCTTCTCGTTCGCGCTCGTCGTCGCTGCGGGGCTCCTCGCGCTCGGCGCCGTCTGCATCGCCGTGCTGCTCGGGAGCCGCAGCCCGGGATCCGAGGCCGACACCAGCCAATCCCCGGCACAGCAGGGGTAGATGCCTCTGACGGTGAACCGCCGCCACGGGACCGCGTAGTCAGAGTCCGCATCATCGGAACCGACCTGGTCGGGCACGCGTCGGGCCTTGCCGGCCTCCGATGGCACCTCGCGAGCCACTGTCCAGCCACGGGCAGGCCCAGCTGCGGACCGGCAGTGGCGCCCCGCCCTGGGGCGCTCAACGCCTCGCTACTTCTGGTCAGCTCCGCGTTTCCGGAGGTCTTCGAGCAGCCGGAGATAGTGTTCCAGGTCTTGCTGGTGCACGGCAGGGCGTTTCTCCGCGAGAGCCGTCTTGATGTCGACTGCTTGCGAGACGGCTCCGAGCGCTTCTTCGACCCGCCCCAGGGCGCTCATGTACAGAGCTTGGTTGTTCAGGGCCATGGCGAGACCGGGCAGGTGGGCGTCGGGGCGTTGCTCGACGAGTGTGCGGTAGTGCCGGACGGCCTGACCCGGCCCGTACCCGGAGGGCGTCACGGACCAAGGCCTCGACCCGCTCGCGGACGCCGTTCCGCACCGTCGCCACCACGGGCCGAGGCGTAGAGCAGGGGGCCGCCACCGCTTTACCGGGGGGCGCTCCCGGCGGGGAGTCCGCACGCGCTGGGCGGATCCCAGCTCCCTCGATGCGGGGGTTGTGCCTCCCGGGGCGGCCAGCCTGCCTGGCCGGTGTCAGGTCCTGCGACTCTTCAGGGTTTCGAGCAGCCGACGGGAATGCTCCAGAGCACCCTGGTACATGTCAGGACGTTTCTCTGCGAGGGCCGTCCTGATACGGACGTCCTCGGTGACGGTGGCGAGTGCCTGCTCGGTCCGGCCCAGCTCGCTCAGCCGGAGCGCCTGGTTGTTCAGGGACATGGCGAGGCCGGGCAGGTGGGCGTCGGGAAGCTGTCGGGCCAGGGTGCGGCGGATGGTGACGGCTTCGGTGACCGCTTGGAGTGCCTGCTCGGTCCGGCCCAGTTTGGCCAGACGGGCGGCCTGGTTGTTGAGGGAGGCGGCGAGGTCGGGCAGGTGGGCGTCGGGGTGCTGCTCGGCCAGGGTGCGGCGGATGGTGACGGCTTCGGTGATCGCTTGGAGTGCCTGCTCGGTCCGGCGCAGTTTGGCCAGGCAGGTGGCGTGGTTGTTCAGGACCATGGCGAGGTCGGGCAGGTGGGCGTCGGGGCGTTGCCCGGCCAGGGCGCGGCGCAGCTGGAGCGCTTCGGAGATGATGCCGAGCGCCTGTTCAGCCCGCCCCAGATCGCTCAGCCGGAGGGCGTGGTTGTTGAGGGAGGCGGCGAGGTCCGACAGGTAGGCGTCGGGGCGTTGCTCGGCCAGGGTGCGGCGGATGGTGACGGCTTCGGTGATCGCCTGGAGCGCCGGCTCGGGGCGGCCCAGCGCGGTGAAGCGGGTGGACTGGTTGTTCAGGGCCATGGCGAGGTCGGGCAGGTGGGCGTCGGGGCTCTGTCTGGCCAGGGTGCGGTAGTGCTGGACGGCTTCGGTGCTGGTGTCGAGCGCCTGCTCGACCCGACCCGTGTCGGACAGATGGAGGGCGTGATTGTTGAGGGAGGCGGCGAGGTCGGGCAGGTGGGCGTCGGGGTGCTGCTCGGCCAGGGTGCGGCGGATGGTGACGGCTTCGGTGATCGCCTGGAGTGCCGGCTCGGGGCGGCCCAGTTTGGCCAGGCGGGTGGCCTGGTTGTTGAGGGAGCCGGCGAGGTCGGCCAGGTGGGCGTCGGGGCGCCGCTCGGCCAGGGTGCGGTAGTGCTGGACGGCTTCGGTGATCGCTTGGAGTGCCGGCTCGGGGCGGCCCAGTTTGGCCAGGCGGGTGGCCTGGTTGTTCAGGGCCATGGCGAGGTCGGGCAAGTGGGTGTCGGGGCTCTGTCTGGCCAGGGTGCGGTAGTGCTGGACGGCTTCGGTGATGGTGTCGAGCGCCTGCTCCGCCTGTCCCATGTCGGACAGGTGGAGGGCATGGTTGTTCAGGGCCATGGCGAGGTCGGGCTGGTGATTGTCGGGGCTCTGTCTGGCCAGGGTGCGGTAGTGCTGGACGGCTTCGGTGATGGTGTCGAGCGCCTGCTCCGCCCGACCAGTGCCCGACAGGTGCACGGCGTGGTTGTTCAGGGCCAGAGCGAGGCCGGGCAGGTGAGTGTCGGGGTGCTGCTCGGCCAGGGTGCGGTGGATGCCGACCGCTTCGGTGATCGCCTGGAGTGCCTGCTCGGGCTGCCCCAGTTCGCTCAGGCGGAGCGCCTGGTTGTTCAGGGAAATGGCCAGGGAGGGCAGGTGGGCGCCGGCGTCTCGTGCGGTTCGTTCCCGGTCCGCCTCGACGATGCGCGCGGTCAAACGCTCGGCCCACAGGGCCAGCCGTTGACTGGACCCGGGAAGGGCGTCGCTGAGCCGTCCGAGGACCTCGCGTGAGGTGTCAGGATCGGCTGTCGAGTCTTCCAGGGCCTCCATGAGCGGGCCGGGGTGTTCCACCTGGGTGGCCACGTCGATGACCGCCGGGCCCAGCGTGTGGATGTGGCGGGTGCACAGTGCGGTCAGGTGCCCTTTCACGGAGGCCAGGGCGGGGTGCGTGGCAGCGCGGGCGTACAGGGTCACCAGGCGTTCGGCGTCCGCGGTGCTGATGGTGTCCAGGTGGGGGTCGAACAGGTCGGGGTCGCGCTGCAGGCGCTGGCCCAGGAAGTACTCCAGCAGCCGGTCCGGTTGCAGGTGCCCCCACATCCGCTCCCCGTCCGGGGGGTACAGGCCGCTGATCCAGTGGCGGATCTGGTGTCTGCGGGCGGTGGTCTGACCCTGGAGCACCGTCGCGCTCCCCAGGAGTTCGTCCGCTTCCGCGACGCCGGCGGGGGCGAGGGCGAAGACCAGGGCCAGCACGTCGCGCAGCGGATGTGCCAGGTCGGCGTCGCCCAGGCCGTAGGCGGTGGCGGTCTGGTCCCAGTAGCGGATTTCGTGGGCCAGCACCCGGCCCTCCACCGCGGTGTCGGTGGTGACGGCCGTGGAGTGCTGGGTGGCGTCCAGCAGGTCGGCCAGGGCGCGCATGTGCACGCTCAGCACGGTCTCCCACTCGGAGCCGGACAGGTCCGGGTCGGCCAGGCCGGCCGCGACCCGGGCCCAGTCGGCCGGGCGGGGTGTACGTGCCGTGGGCAGGGCGTGTGCGAGGTGGCCCAGGGCGGTGCGGTACTCCTGGGCACGCTCACCCGTGTGGGGTGCCAGGGGCGGCAGGGCGAGTTGTTCGGTGATGTCGGCCAACAGGTAGCCGGTGGCGGTGTTGACCTGGTCCCACCACTCGCCCAGGGTGCGCACCAGCAACAGCAGTCGGACGGGGGCGTGCCCCGGGGGCCGGTCGCACAGTTGGAGCAGGCGGACGAGCTGCGCGGTGCGGGTCTCGGCGTAGTCCACCACCACCAGCAGCGGGGCGGTGGCGTTCTTGACCGGGCCCAGTTCGTCGGCGGTGGCGCTCTCCCTGAGCCACACGGTG
The DNA here is from genome assembly GCF_036327455.1 of Nocardiopsis codii. Classification (NCBI taxonomy): domain Bacteria; kingdom Bacillati; phylum Actinomycetota; class Actinomycetes; order Streptosporangiales; family Nocardiopsidaceae; genus Nocardiopsis; species Nocardiopsis codii. The sequence continues at coordinate 62,228 of NZ_JAUZMY010000008.1, forward strand.
GCCCACCGGCGCCCTTGGGGATCGGGGTCGGCCAGGCGTGTGGTGAGTTCGTGGGCCAGACGGGTCTTGCCCTGCCCGCCGGGCCCGTGCACCACCGCGGCCGTGAGTGGTTCGGCGCCCTGGCACCACTCCAGCAGGGTCCTCATGGTCTCGTCGCGGCCGTGGAAGTCCACCACCTGGCGGTGGGCCTCCAACAGCGCGGCGGGGGAGGGGCGGTGGTGTGCGCGCGGGGTGTGGGCCAGGTGGGCGAACTCGACCGGCTCCAACACCAGGGACACGCCGTGCTCGGTGAGCACCGCGCGGAAGGCCGGATCGTGGTGCAGCACGTAGGCGGGCACGACCTCCAGGGCTGCGTGGTCGCGGTGTTCGAGGTCGGCGGCCACCACGCCCACCACCAGCTCGCCGTTGCCGCAGCGCATCGCGGACCCGGACAGGCCCGCCCACAGCGAGCGCCGCTGCCCGGACTGCTCCTGTTCCCGGATCTCGTGGGGGAGCCAGCGGGGCGGGTGGGCGCTCAGGTCCATCACGTGCCGGTGGTTGACGAAGTGGTTGCCCGGGGTCACCGTGCCGGTCAGCTGCGCGGTCTCCGCGGCCCGGCCGGTGCGCTGCACCAGGTCGGGAAACCCCCACACCTCGCAGGGGGTGTCGGGGGTGGTGGTGACCAGCCGCCCCCACCGGGTGGTGACCGCGTGCTCGGCCCACTCGGGGTCGGTGACGTGGACCAGGGCGGCGTCGTCGTGTCCGGTCGGGGTGCCGCGCCAGACCACGCGTCCGGTGCGGGGCTCGTGGTCGGTGGCGGTGTGCACGTGCACCTGGCCGCCGAGGTTGGAGACCAGGTGGGCGCTGGTGAGCACCAGGCGCGGGGCGATGAGGTACCCCGACCCGGCGCTGGTGGGGGTGGTGATGCGGGTGATGCGCTGGGCGGTGTCCAACAGGTACTCCGGTCGCTTCTACGGGTCCCACACAGGGGGAGCGGGGGTGTCCTAGCGGGTGAAGACCGGGGGAGGGGTGCCCTGACCGGTGTCGTGACGGGTGCTGTTGATGGCCACGTCACCGTCGGGGTGGGCGGTGTTGTGCGGGGTGAGGGTGAAGGAGACCTTGTGGGTGCTGGTGCGCCCGGCCCCGGCCTCGACGTCGCCGGTGGCGATCCAGGCCGAGAACCCGGCCTTGGCCTTGGCGTCGGCGCGGAACTGGACCTCGAACTCCAGCTGGATCGGGCCGACCTTGAAGGTCAGGCCCTGGTCCTCGGCCTGTTCGGCGGCCTGGTTGAGTTCGTCGCGCAGGGTCTGGACGGCTTCGGCGAGGCGAATGTGCACACGGGCTCCTGGAGAGGTGGCGGTATCGGGTGGGCCTTCACGATCCCAGAGCCGGTACAGGGTCCCGGTCGGTTACACGTGGGGTTGGCCGTATGTGGCCACACCGCAGCCTCGGGCATTCGATCGGATTCCTGCCGGGGCCTGGCCGGCGCGGTCCGGTTGGCGGCCGAGGGCGCGCACGTGTTCATCACCGGTCGGCGCCGGAGCGAACTCGACGCGGCCGTCGAGGAGATCGGTTCGGCGGCCACCGCGGTGATCGGCGACATCTCGAACCCGGCCGACCTGGACCGCCTCTACGAGACGATCCGCGACTTGGGGCGCGGCCTCGACGTTCTGTTCGCGAACGCCTCCGTCGGCGAGTTCGTGCCGCTCGAACAGGTCACCGAGGAGCATTTCGACACCCTCTTCGGCATCAACGTCCGGGGCACGCTGTTCACCGTCAAGAAGGCGCTGCCGCTGCTCAACGACGGCGCCTCGGTGATCCTGAACGGCTCGACCGCTGCGGACGTCGGCGCTGAGGCGTTCGGCGTGTACGCGGCGACCAAGGCCGCCACCCGATCGTTCTCCCGGACCTGGGCCAACGAGCTCAAGGGGCGGGGCATCCGCGTCAACACCATCACTCCCGGTCCGACCGACACCCCTGGCGTGTCGGGGCTCGCCCCCGACCCGGACCAGGCCGTGGGCCTCAGACAGCACCTGGCCGCACAGGTGCCGCTGGGACGGCTCGGGCGCCCGGAGGAGACCGCCGCCGCCGTGGCCTTCCTCGCCTCCGGGCAGAGCAGCTTCATCACCGGTTCGAGCCTGTACGTCGACGGCGGCCTGAACCAGATCTGAGTTCCATGGCCGCGCGTCCCGCGAGGGCTGCGGCGCCTGGCCGGCCGGGCTCGTCCGTGTGGACGAGCCCGGCAGCCCCGATCGCCCTGCTCCGTCGGTCCCGCCCGAAGCCTGGGGCCGACGGAGGTCCTCGGCTTCGTCGGTGCGGGTGGGGTCGGGCGCTCGGTCGAGGTCACCGTCAGCCCCTCCGGGCGGGGGAGCGAACGCCGCCCACGGTCGGAGGGTGGGGCGTACCGTCCGGGGGATCGCCGAACCGCAACAGGGCGGCGCGGGTACTCGCGCCTCAGTGGCGCGGGGCGCTGGAACGGCCGCCGCCCCTCTCCGACTGTCCGGCCCGCCCACCTCTCACACCGTGGACCACTCCTCCCGGTGGGCACGGGCGAAGTCGGCGAAGCTCCGCGGCGGGCGGCCGGTCAGACGGCGGACCGTGTCCGTGACGCGGTCCACCCCGCCCCCGGCGATGTCGGCGTCCACCCCGACCAGCGCGGCGGCGAAGGGCTGCGGCATGCCCGCGTCCACGTTGCGCCGGACCAGCTCGGCCACCGGGGTCGGCGTGTGGCGCACCGGTCGGCCGGTGACGTCGGCGATGATCGCCGCAGCTTCCGCGTACCCGAGGGACTCGGGCCCGGTGAGCACGTGCTCGCCCGCTATGGGCCCGGGGGCCGACAGCACTTCCGCCGCGACGGCCGCGATGTCGGCGGCGTCGATCCATCCGAGCCGCCCCTCGCCGGTCGCCGAGCGGATCTCGCCGCGCTCGCGGATGCCGACCGCCACCGGGTGCGCCCCGGTGAAGTTCTGCATGAACCCCGAGGGTCGCAGTACCGCCCACTCCGGGAAGGCCCGCACAGCCTCACCCAGCTCCGCGACGCCCGGGGCGTCGCTCAGCGCTGCCAGCGATCCGAGCAGTACCACGCGTCGCAACCCGGCGGCCCTCGCGGCTCCCAGGAACGGTCCTACCAACGGCATCGGGTCCAGGGTCAGCGGCGGCGGCACCAGGTACAGGGCCTTCGCCCCGGTGAGCGCCCCGGCATGCGTTCGCGGGTCCGCCCAGTCGAAGGGCACCCCGTCACGCCCCGGCCTGCGGCCGGCCGCGCGCACCTCCGCCCCGCGGGCCCGCAGCGTCTCGGTGAGGGGACGGCCGGTGTTGCCGGTGCCGCCGGTGATCAGGATCGTCATGACGCCTCCAGTTGCTTGCACAGTGCTTCCAGGTCGCCGCCGGCGCGCGCCGTCTGCACGGGGCTCCAGTAGTCGCGGTACTCGGTGATCAACCCGGACCGCACCGTGACCACGGTGATGTAGTCCATCCGGTAGGGCGCGCCCGTGCGCACCGACCTGCCCTCGGAGCTGAACTCGGCGATGACGGTCTCCGGGTCCGCGGTGCGGTGCACCCGCACCGCCGTGACCCCGGTGACGTCGTACACGTCGGGATATCCGGCCAGGTGGGCGCGGACCGCCTCTCGTCCGCTGAGCCGGGTGGGCGCCCCGGCCTCGGCGAACGGGAACTCGGCCGTCCCGTCCGGCGCCCACAGCCCGGCGATGCCGTCCATGTCCTTGGCGGTCAGCAGCTCCAGCATCCGCCGGAACACCCCTTCGGGTGATCGGTCCATCTCCACCTCCGTTGTTCGGCCCATCGCCGCCCACACTGGCGGGGGTGCGCCGGGCGGGGGAACGGCCGCGTTGTCCCCGGACCAGCGGTCCGTGGCTCGCGGCCCGCGTGCATGGCAGGCTGGGGCCGTGGACAAGCGAGAACTCGGCGGGTTCCTGCGGGCCCGCCGCGAGACCCTGCGCCCGGCCGACGTCGGCCTTCCCGAACCCGCGGGCGGGCGCGCGCGGCGCACCCCGGGGCTGCGGCGCGAGGAGGTCGCCGATCTCGCCGGGGTTTCGGTGAACTACTACGAGCGGCTGGAGCAGGCCCGGGCGCCGCGCCCCTCACCGCAGGTGATCGACGCGATCGGGCGGGCCCTGGCGCTGTCGGAGGTGGAGCGGACACACCTGTCCCGGCTCGCCGGGCACGCGCTGCCCGCACGGTCCGGCCCGGGGGAACAGGTCCCGCCGGGGGTGCTCGCCCTGCTGGATCGGCTCGGCCCGGTCGCCGCGTACGTCTGCGACGCCCGCCACGACATTCTGGCCTGGAACGACCTTGCGGCAGCGCTGATCACGGACTTCGGTGCGCTGCCCCCGGCCGAGCGCAACGTCCTGCGGCTGGCCATGCGCCTGGGCGCAACGGTGTGCTCGGCGCCTCAGGAGGCGACGGGCGGGTTCGAGGCGCAGGTGGCGGCGCAGTCGCGCGAGGCGCTGACCCGCCGCCCGCACGACTCCGCGCTCCGCCTGTTGGTGGGCGACTTCGCCGAGCGGGCACCCGGGTTCGCGGCACAGTGGAGTCGGCACGACGTCCGATCGCGCGCGACGCTGCGCAAGCGCATCGACCACGGCGAGCTCGGCGTGCTCGTCCTCGACTGCCAGACCCTCGCCGTGCCCGGCGCCGACCTGCGCGTGGTCATGTTCAGCGCGGAACCGGGCACCCCCGACCACGACAAGCTCACCCGACTCCAGCTCCGCCCCGCGGTCCCCGAACCCTCGTCACGCCCGTAACGGCGGGCGCAGCCGGCGCAGGCCGGGGCGCGTGGTCGACGTTCGATTTCCCAGGGCCTCGTCCAGGGCGGTCGATCCACTCCGCCCGGGAGCCGGCAGGGGCGGCTCGTGGCTGGATTCCCGCCTGCGCACAGTGTTCGGCCGGGATACCCCGGCCGAGCGTCTGCCCGAGTTCCTCGTGGGAACCGGCCGACCGCACGTGGTGTGACGACCGCCGGAATCCGCTCCCCGGCCCGACGGGCTTCACACCCCCGCCGGGCGGCGCTTTCGCATCAGCCCCGCCGCGCCGGCCACGCGGGCCGTGGCCAGCACCGCGGTCCGGCGTCCGAGCAGCCGGGGCAGGGTCGTGGCGACGGCGTTGACCGCGCGCGACAGCGCGCTGGGCACCGACCGTCGGCGGTCCAGGACGCGCACCAGTGCAGCGGCGACCTCGTCGGGCGTCTGGAAGCGCCCCGAGTACCCCTCGGCGCCGATCCCGTCGAAGAACTCCGTGCGGGTCAGTCCCGGCGAGAACGCCAGGGTGCGGGGCCCGCTTTCGCGCGTCTCCCACCACAGCGCCTCGGTGAAGCTCAGCACGAAGGCCTTGCTCGCCGCGTACACCGCCATCCCCGGGATCGGCTGGTAGGCGGCCATGCTCGCGATGTTGACCAGGTAACCGTCCGTGCCCAGCCGTCCGACGAACGCCCGTGACACGTCCACCAGCGCGGTCACGTTGAGCGCGAGCAGGGTCTCCAGCTCGTCGGGGTCCTGGACGGCGAACGCGCCGTCCGCGCCGACGCCGGCGTTGTTGACGAGGCCGGTCACGCGGATACCGCGGCGGTCGACCTCGGCGGCCAGGTCCCGGCCCGCCCCGGGGCGCCCGAGGTCGGCGGAGACGGTCTCCACCCGGACGCCGTGGGCTCCGCGCAGTTCGGCGGCCAGTGACTCCAGGCGGTCCGTACGGCGGGCGACGAGTACCAGGTCCGTCCCGCGTGCGGCGAGCCGACCGGCCAGGGCCGCGCCGATGCCGGAGCTGGCGCCGGTGATGAGTGTGGTCTGGGAGGAGTGATCGATGGTCATGGCGACACATTACGACATGCGTGGCACTTGGTGTCAAGTTTGTCTCTGGGTGTCTTCGCTTGTAGGCTGGCGGTGTGACCACTGGAGAACCGACCCCCGGCCTGCGGGAGCGCACGCGCCGCGCGGTCCACCGCGAGATCGCCGCGGCCGGAATGGCCCTCTTCCTGGAGCAGGGCTTCGAGGAGACGGCCATCGAGCAGATCGCCGAGGCCGCCGGGATCTCCCGCCGCTCCTTCTTCCGGTACTTCCCGACCAAGGAGGACGTGGTCCTCGGCGACCTGATCGACCGCGGCCATCGCGTCGGCGCCGCGCTGGCCGCCCGGCCGCAGGAAGAGGAGCCCTGGGCCGCGGTCCGGGCGGCGCTGCTGGCGTTGCGCGACGAAGGGCCGGTCGACCCCGCCGCCGAACTGCGGATCGCCCGGATGATGCACCAGGCGCCGTCCCTGCGCGCGGCCCACCTGGAGAAGCACCTCGCCTGGCAGGAGATCCTCGTCCCCGAACTCGCCCGGCGCCTGCGCCACGCGCACGGTTTCGACGAGGTGATCGCCGAGCACCGCGCCGCCGCGATCGTCGCCACCGCGCTCACCTGCCTCGACGTGGCCACCGAGACCTGGATGCGCCTGGACGGCGAAGTCCCCCTCGAGGGGCTGTGGGACGAGGCGGTCGCGGCGGTCGGGGCCTGACGCCGCCCGGGGGCGGCGTCAGGCCCGGACCGGTGTCCTTGGAAGGAGCCACCCCAGGGGTTGCCCGGCGATCGCCGTCCCCTCCCGCCCGGGCCACCCCGCGCCGGTCACCCAACGCCCTCGGGCAGGTGCTGCCCCGGCGAGAACCATACGTCGGGCAACCCGGATCGACGCCCGATCGCAGCTTCCCGCACGGTGTGACCGCGAGGTATCCTCGTAGGTGCGTTCGAGGTGGGGAAGCCCCGAACGCAGAGGGGCTCCGCACCCGTCAGGGTGTGGAGCCCTTTGGCGTGCCCGGCCCAGGGCGCGGGAGGGTGGCCATCGTCCATGGCCATCGCCCCCGCCGAGAGGTCTTCGCCGAAATACGGGGGTTAGCAGCAGGAGGAAAACTCCATTTACGACTGTTGGCAATCAGTCCGCTACCTAGGGGAACGGCACGGTATGTCGTCTGAGCAGCGGTGATGAGACCAGGAATTCGCGCGGTGCCGTTTCGGTGACGCTGGGGTGGCGAAAGTACCAGTACCGCCTGCTCCCCCCTCGCACCCCGCACAGCCCCCTCGGCCCTGCGGCGAGCGGTCAGCGGAACCGCGCACCAGGCGGCATCCGACTCCTCGCGAACAGGATCCGCCCATGGGCATCGATGCACCCACCCTCAACCGAAAACTCGCCGACGCCGCCACCCACCGGGAGAACGCCCCGACCTCCTCTTCGGCCCGGCGCCCCGACGAGTCCCCGGACCAGCGCACCGCCCGCCGCACGGACCTGGCCGCCCTCCGCGTGGCCGCCAACCACGACGTCAACTACCTGACCCCCCTCATGCTCAACGCCGTCAACAGGGCCTCCCGCGGCTACCCCCTCAGGCGTCTGGAGCGCGACCTGCTCGGCCTGGCCCGCCACTGCGCCCCCGGCAAGGAGGACCTGCTGGGCTACGGCCGCGCCTTGCGCGAGCTGGGTACCGCGCGCCGGCGCGCCCTGTTCCCGGCCCCGGTGGCCGACCTGGGCACGAGTGTGGGCCTGGACTACGCCGACCTGGCCCGACTCCTGGCCACCGACGCCCCCCGGGGGCTGGACAACGTCGCGCGGATGCGGTTCGGCGACCGCACGGTCGAGGCGGCCGCGGACCAGGAGGTCCAGCGCCGCGGTTGGACCTTCCTGGTGACCGGGTCCGCAGACGTCGGCGGCTCCCCGGCCGCCGACACGGACGCGGCCGCCAGGAGCATAGCCGGCGCGACGTTCACCGTGACCAGGGCCAGGTGCCATGTCATGACCGGAGACTCGGTCCTCCACCCCCGTGCCGGGATCTACTTCACGGCGCTGGCCGCCACCGAGAAGTCGCCCCACGTCTCGGGGACGCGCACCCGGACGGTCGGGGGCTTCCGAACCGGTGACGTGAAGAACTTCGGCGACACCGTCCGGGTCGGGGACAGCACGGGCTTCGGCTGCGTCGGGGCCTCGGTTCAGGCATGGGAGGGGGACGTCGGCAGTGGAGACGGGAGTTTCCCCGCCGAGCTCCGCACGTACTCCCGGACGATCACCAGGGGCCTGGTCGAGGCCCTGACCGAACCGCACCGGCACAGGACCGACGCCGGACACATCGCCGGGATGGTGGCCTCGGCCGTCGACGTCATCTCGGTCCGGGTCTCCGACGACTACATCGGCCAGAACGTCTTCTGGCTCGAACCGGAGGGCTCGCACGAGGAGAGCGCCATCATCGTGCACCACGCCGGAAACGGGGACGAGCCGATCGCCCGGGGCAGGTACGAGGTCTGGGCCAGGGCCGAGGAGTACTAGCGGCAACGCGATCCCCTCGTTGCCGGAGCGGCGGGGGAGCGGGCGCGGTCGGCGAACGTTTTCCCCGCCCCCGGATTCGGTACCGGCACCCACCGGCCGCCGACCGGGCCCGCCACGTGGCCGGTGCCTCCCGGGGAGGCGCGGTTCCACGTGGCGGGAAACGAAACTCGTCACCTCACCAGGTCACCCGGCGCGAAAGGAGCGGTCCGCCCCTGACCTGTGGGGCGCCGGTCCCTCGCCACGCGCCGGCTCGTCAGTGCCAGGGCCCGGGGCCGGTGGACTCGCGCCACAGGATCGTGGTGAGCGGGGCGTCCGCCTCCTCCGGCTCCGTGCCCCGCACCGCGGCGACCAGGCGCCGCATGGCACGCCCGCCCAGCCGTTCGAGGTCCACGTCCACGGTCGTGAGCGAGGGGAACAGGTGGGCTCCCAACGGGCTGTTGTCCCAGCCCGTCACGCTGAGGTCGCCGGGCACGCTCCATCCGCGCTCCCGCGCCCCGCGCACCACCCCCGCGGCCACCGCGTCGTTGCCCGCGATGACGGCCGTGACCCCGCTGTCCTCGGGCAGGGCGCGCACGGCCTCGGCGCCGGAGCCGGCCGACCAGTCGCCGTCGACCACGCCGTGGGACTCCAGGCCCAGCCGTTCGATCGTGTCGAGGTAGGTGCGCTTCCGCCCCCGGGCCGAGGCGTACTGCGGGGGGCCGGCCACGTGCAGGAAGCGGCGGTGCCCGGCCTTGGCCAGCCCCTCGACCAGGTCGGCCACGACCGAGCCGTCCGCGATCTCGCCCAGGCCGCGCGCCTTGTCGTCGTAGTCGGCGGAGACGACCACGGAGGCGCCGGAACGGTCCCCGATGTCGCTGTCGGGCAGGACCGGCGCGAGCGAGAGGATGCCCTCCACCTGGCCCGACGCGGCGAGTTCGAGCATGCGCCCGGTGCGGGCCGCAGCCCCGCCGTCGGTGCCCACCACTTCGACGACGAAGCCCTCGGCGTGGGCGGCGGCGACGGCCGCGGTGAGCATCCGTGCCGGGCCGGGCGCGTCCGCGCCGGGCAGGATGATTGCCAGGCGGCCGGTCCGGCGCGTGCGCATCGACCGGGCCCCGAGGTTGGGGCGGTAGCCGAGTTCCCGGACCGCGGCGGCCACGCGCTCCCGGGTCGACTCCTTCAGCCCGCCCTCGAAGCGCAGGTAGCGCGAGACGGTCTGGTGCGAGACGCCCGCCAGGCGGGCGACCTCCATGATGGTCGGTGGGCGCTGCGGCGGCTCGGCGTCGGCCATCGGCTCCTCCTTCGTCTGCCGTACACGCCTTGACGGCGCGAGTGAACGATCACTATCGTAAGCGCGGCCGTAAAGAGTGAACGTTCACTCCGAATTCGGGACCTGAGGGAGTGCGAAGGTTGAGCCCTACTTCACGAACGCGCGTGGCCGTCATCGGCAGCGGAGCCATCACCGGGTACAGGCACCTGCCCGCGCTCGCCGCCCTGGGCGACCGGGTCGACGTGGTCGCGCTGGCGGACCTGGACGCCTCCCGTGTGGCGGCGACCGCCGACGAGTGGGGGATCCCCGGCCGCTACACCGACTCGGGCGCCCTGCTCGGCGCCGAGTCCCCCGACCTGGTGATCGTGTGCACGCCGCCCGCCGCGCACAAGGACGCGGTGATCGAGGCCCTGCGGGCCGGTGCCTGGGTGTGGTGCGAGAAGCCGCCCGCGCTCTCGCTCGCCGAGTACGACGAGGTCTGCTCCCATGAGGACGCGGCGGGCGGCCCCTTCGCCAGCTACGTCTTCCAGCACCGGTTCGGCTCCGGAGCCGAGCGCCTGCGCCGCCACCTGGCGGAGGGCACGCTCGGCCGCCCCCTCGTGGGCGTGTGCAACACCCTGTGGTTCCGCGACCCGTCCTACTTCGAGGTCCCCTGGCGCGGCCGGTGGGACACCGAGGGCGGCGGACCGAGCATGGGCCACGGCATCCACCAGATGGACCTCATGCTCTCCCTGCTCGGCGACTGGTCCGAGGTCACCGCCGTGATGTCCACGACCGCGCGCACCACCGAGACCGAGGACGTCTCGATGGCGATCGTGCGCCTGGAGTCGGGCGCGACCGTCTCGGTGGCCAACAGCCTGCTCTCCCCGCGCCAGACCAGCTACCTGCGCTTCGACCTCGAACACGCCACGGTCGAACTCGAGCACCTCTACGGCTACGACAACGGGCACTGGCGGTGGACCCCCGCCCCGCACCTGCGCGACGACGCCGCCGTCGCGGACTGGCCCCCCGTGGAGGACGAGCCCAGCTCGCACAAGGCCCAGCTCACCTCGCTGCTCGACGCGATGGAGCGCGGCGAGCGGCCGCGCGCCAGCGGAGCGGACGGGCGCAGGTCCCTGGAACTCATCACGGGCATGTACCGGTCGGCGCTGACCGGCACCACGGTGCGCCGACGCGACCTCACCCCCGACGACGCCTTCTACCACGCCATGAACGGGGGCGACGCGGCCACCGCCGCGGCCGTCCTCACCCGAACGGAGGAAACGCACGATGTCTGAGGCTCCCACCCTGGTCGAAGAGGACGATGCGCTCACGGTGACGGCGGGAGGGGTGGAGATCGCACGCTACGTGCTGCGGTCCGACGCCCCCGCCTTCGAATCCCCCAAGCCCTACCTGCACCCCCTGCGCACCCTCAGCGGGGCGCCCCTGACCGCGATCCGGCCGTGGGACCACCGATGGCACAAGGGGGTGCAGATGACCTGGTCCCACCTCTCGGGGGAGAACTTCTGGGGAGGGCGGACCTTCGTCCTCGGGCAGGGCTACCAGGCGCTCGACAACAACGGCAGCATCCGCCACGAGGGGTTCACCTCCCTCACCCGTGACGGGGAGGGTTCCTCGGTCACCGAGCGCCTGTCCTGGATCAGTTCGGCCGGCGAGCGGTGGATCGCCGAGGAGCGCACCCACCGCTTCCACTCGGTGGACCACGCGCGCGGCATCTGGGCGCTGGACTTCGCGACCTCCCTGACCAACGTGCGCGGCCGGACCCTGGAGCTGGGCAGCCCCACCACCCACGGGCGGCCCGACGCGGGCTACACCGGGTTCTTCTGGCGCGGCCCCCGTTCCTGGACCGGCGGCGAGGTGATCAGCGCGACAGGGCGCACCGGGGCCGACGTCATGGGCACGGAGGCGGCCTGGATCGCCTTCGTCGGGCAGCACGACGAGATCGACGGAGGCGCGACCGTCCTGGCCTACTCCGGGACCACGAGCGCCCCCGTCCCGATCCGGTGGTTCGTGCGCTCGGAACCCTTCCCCGTGCTCAGCCCTTCCCCCGCCTTCGACGAGGAGATCGTGCTGGAGCCGGACCGCACCCTGGACCTGAGCCACCGCCTGGTGTTCGTCGACCACCGGTGCGCGGCCGACGAGGCGGGCGCCCTCGCCGAGGAGTACGCGCCGTGAGCACGCCCGGCTTTCCCGGGGGCACCGCCGTCAGCAGCCTGCGGGTCTACGACTGGGAGGCCGCCGACGGCCTGCACGGCGGCACCCCCCACGTCCACACCGCGTCCTCGGAGGCCTACGTCGTGGTGGCGGGAGAGGGCGAGGTGCACACCGTCACCCCCGAGGGCGTGGCCGTCGACCCGCTCTCGGCGGGCTCGGTCCTGTGGTTCGCCCCCGGCACGGTGCACCGGCTGGTGAACTCCGGCGGGTTGGAGATCACCGTGGTGATGCAGAACGCGGGGCTGCCCGAGGCCGGTGACGCCGTGTTCACCTTCCCCCGGGAGGTGATGGCCGACCCCGCCGCCTACGCGGAGGCCGCGCGGCCTCCGCGCGAGGGACCCCAGGAGCAGCGCGCGGAGCGGGCACGGGACCGGCGAGACCTGGCCGTGCAGGGCTACCTGGAGCTGGTCGCCTCGATCCGCGAGGACGGTCCGGGGGCGCTGGAGGAGTTCCACCGGCGCGCGGTGGAGGTGGTGCGGCCGCACCTGCGGGCGTGGGAGGAGATCTGGCGCGAGCGCGTGGAGCGCGAGGCCGAGCGGACCCGGCTCCAGCTCGCCTCCCTGGCCGCGGGCGACCTGGGCATCATGCGCGAGGCGTCGGTGGTGCGCACCGAGGCGCGGCCCGGACCGCGTGCGTTCGGCATGTGCGGGCGGCTGCGGACGCGGCGCCCCGTGGAACCGCCCGGCGGCGGGGAGCGCTGACCGCGGCGGCGGGCGGGGAACCGTACCCGCCGCCGCGGTGCTCCGCGTGCCGACGCCGGCGCCGCCGCTCCACCAGGAGGACTTGACCTTGTGGTTACCGCAAGCCCGAGACTGGCGTCATGAGCCTGTTCATCAAGGAATTCAGCGAGATCAGCGAACTCTCGCCGCAGACGTTGCGCTTCTACCACTCCGAGGGCCTCCTGGTCCCTGCGACGGTCGACGAGGAGACCGGGTACCGGTACTACGAGGTCGAGCAGGTCGAGAAGGCCATGCTGGTCACGGCACTGCGCGGCGCCGGCATGAGCGTCAAGGACGTGCGCCTCGCCCTGGAGGCCCCTGACACCGCCATCGAACTGCTCCAGGAACACACCGAGGCGGTGCACCGCAGGCGTGCGGCCGAGGACGAGGCGATCGACACCGCTCGCGAGCTGCTCGTCTCCTGGCCCGAGGTCCAGCGCAAGCAGGCGCCGCGGACCACGGTCCTGTGGAGGGCCGTCCCCCCGGTCGCCGAGGAGAAGAAGCGGGGCCAGCCCCACCTGTACGACTGGGGCGGGGTCGCCGACAACGCCACCGCCGTGGTCGAGGAACTGGGCGCCCTGGCCGAGGAACACGGCGCCACCGTGGCGGGCACCCCCTGGTTCTCCATGGGCGGGGAGAACGGGGAGCAGAGGAAGCGTGCGCTCGCACTGGAGGGTTCGCACCCGCACTGGTTGGCCAACATCCCGGTCAGCGCCGACGCCGACGTGCTCGCGGCCCTGGCGGAGAAGGTCGACGTCCAGAGCTTCGGGGCTCGGGACGAGCTGTCGATCCACATGCCCGGCAGGAACTCGGCGGCCAAGTTCGTCATGGCCCAGGTCCGACTGAGCATCCACGAGCCTCCGGAGGGTTACTTCGCCGCCCCCGCGGAGACGCGCCACCTCCTGCACGGGGACGGTATCGAGACCACCATGCCCCTGCGCCTCATCAGTGAGGCGGAGGGCCTGGCCTGAGTGTTCGGCTTCTCGTCAGTTCCCGCCTGTGGGCGCGCGGCGTTCCAGGAACGTAAGGCGCCCGCCCGCCCGCGCGGGGGCGGGCGGACCGGGAACCGCCCCGGCCGCACCGCTCCCGCGGTCGAGGTCCCCCCGGAGTCCGGGGCCGGAACGGGTGAAGCCCCGTGCTCAGGCGATGCCCAGTAGGCTCGCGAGCCGGTCCTGGGTCGTGTGGGCCTGTGACGGGGGAAGCCGCCACTCCCGGGGGGCCTCCTTCATCGCGCGCGCCGCCGCGTCCGCCGCGTGCTCCAGGGCCGACGTGTCGGCGAACCCCCCGTCCCACCTCGTGTGGAGATCGGTCTTCGGCAGGTCGGACAGCACACGGTTCAGATTGCTGGAGAGCACCTGGGCGGGTTCGACGGGCCATGCGGTGACGGAGATGTGCAGGGACCAGTCGTCGCCGCTCAGAGCCTGGTGGGGCCGTCCGGCCGGCATGTAGCAGGTGTCTCCCGGGGTGAGGGTGAGGCGGTGCGCCGGCTGCACACCCTCCGGCACGGTCACCAGGCCCGGTTCGTCCTGCCCCTCGAAGTGGCCGAAGATCCGCCAGCGCTTGGTCCCGGACGTCTGGAGGACGATGACGTCCACCTTGTCCTGGTGGAGCGACAGCGCACCTTGGCCGGGAGGGCTGAGGAAGGCGACGGCCTCGGCCAGGCGTCCGGTCCGGCTCTGCAGGAGACGGCAGACGCGCCTGATCGCCGGGTGGAACTCCTGCACCGGGTAGAGCACCAGACTCGCGCCATCCGCGAGGAACCCCTCGACCCGGTCCGGCTGCTGGACGAGGTGAGCCGCTTCGAGGGTGCGCAGCAGTGCTCGGGTGCGGGACGCGGTGAGCCCGGCGAGCGCCACGACGGCGGTCAGTCCGATGTCCTGCCCCGGGAGCACGCCGAGCAGGCTCAACAAACGTGCCGCAGGCGCGGGCAGCGCGCGGTGGGAGGCATCCAGGACACCGCGCAGTGAGGTGTCCAGGTCGCCCGTCTCCAGGGCGTCCAGCCTGGTCTCCGCCTCCCGCAGTTCGGCCGCGAGTTCGGAGAGCGGCAGGTGCCCGTCGCCCGCGGCGCCGGCGGCGGCGATGGCCAGGGCCAGAGGGAACCGGCCGCATCCGGTGATGATGGACTCCGCCGCCTCGGGCTCGGCCGCCACGCGGCGCTCTCCGGCCCGGGCGGCGAGCAGCCGGTGCGCCTCGACCGGGGTGAGCGGACCCAGCGCGATGGAACGCGCGCCCTCGGTGGCGACCAGACCGCTGAGCCGGTTGCGGCTGGTGATCAGGACGACGCACGTGGGGGACCCGGGGATCAGGTCCCTGACCTGTTCGGCGTCGCGCGCGTTGTCCAGCAGGATCAGCATCCGCCTGCCGACCAGGAGGCTGCGGTACAGGCCGATCTGCGCCTCGGCGCTGGTCGGGATGGCCTTCTTGTCCATTCCCAGGGCGATGAGGAAGTCGTGGACCGCGGTCTGCGGCTTCGTCGCCGAGGTACTGGAGGAGAAGCCGTGCAGGTTGACGTAGAGCTGGCCGTCGGGGAACCGTCCGAGGTTGTCGTGTGCCCACCGCAGGGCGAGCGAGGTCTTGCCGACACCGCCCAGGCCGCAGACCACGGTGACGGGTGTGGAACCGGTGTCCCACACGGTGTCGAGCGCGGCGAGCTCTTGCCCCCGCCCGGCGAGCAGCGGCGGCGGTGAGGGGAGCTGGCTCGGCAGAGGTACGGGCAGAGGGTTCGCCGAGGACGGCCGGACGGTCGAGGGCACCGACTCGGAGACCGGAGGGGTCAGCGCCGGATCCGCGTGGAGGATCTTCAGGTGGAGGTCCCTGAGCTCGGCCCCGGGGTCGGTTCCCAGCTCCTCGGCGAGTGCCCTGCGGGTGCGGTCGTAGTGCTCCAGAGCCTGAGCGGTCCGCCCCTCCCGGTACAGCGTGAGCATGAGCTGGCCGAGCAGCCGCTCGTCGAGCGGATGCACCTGGGAGAGCGAGAGCAGGTCACCGAGGCGCTCAGCCTGCCTGCCCCGGTGGATCAGCAGATCGTTGCGGTCGAGTTCGGCTCGGAAGCGCTCCAGCCGCAGGCTCTCCCTGAACTCGTTGACCCACGGGCTGTCCAGGGCTCCGAACGCGTCGGCCCGCCACAGCGCGAGCGCCTCCTCCAGGAGGGGCAGGGAGTCGTCGGCAGCCGTGGGGTCCTGCGCCGGGAGGTGAGTTTTCGGAAACGGTGCAGGTCGACCGCGTCGAGCGTGTCGTCGCTCAGCGAAAGGACGTAGCCGCCCGGGCGCCGGTTGACCACCGCGTCGCCGCCGGCCGCGGACATGGCGCTCCTCAGCCGGGAGACGTAGCTGTAGAGCGACGACCGCGCCCCCTCCGGGGGCGTCGCCCCCAGACCCGGTCGATCAGCCGGTCGACCGGCACCAGACGGTTGACGTCCGCCAGCAGCGCGACGAACACCGACTGCCGCCGCACGTGTCCCAGATCGACGTCGTGCCCGTCGATGCGTGCCTTGATGTCGCCGAGTACGGAGATTTCGACCGACAACAGTACTCCCGGGTCCGGAACGAAAGACGCCACAACGTACGCAGGATGCGCGGGAGCACGGCTGCACCTCGAATCCTAGGAGTGTACTCCCGGGAGGGTGACGGATCGCTTGGAGGAGAACCTGAGGCTGGGAACACCGGAGGCGGGGTGGGCGCGGAGGGCGGCACGTCGGCGTGCGCTGACACACCGGCCGGCCGCACCAACCCCCATGGCCAGTGCAGCTAGCCCATCAGACGCTTGATGTGCCCGTCGGTGAGGGCATCGCGAGCCCCGGCCCCGAGTTCGCGGGACAGGGTCGGCCAGGCGCTTGCGGAACTCGGCCATGGCCTCGTCTGTCGGCCACCCCTGGTTCTTCGCGGCCGCAGTCATCTCCTGGAAGAGATCGTCACACCAGGTGTCACCTTTCGCGGCAAGGTCTTGGTCGTCCAACCGGGTCGGAGCCAGCTTCAGACGGAGATGGGTGTTGGTCATGTCGACGTCCCGCCCCGGGGCTGCGATGTCTCTGCGCTCCGCTGTGAAGGTGACCAGTGAATGGTAGAACTCATCGGCCGCCACCTGGGCCGCCACCAGGTTGGCGACCGTGGTCCGGGCGGCCACGGGGAGGTCGGTGTTCCCCGGGCCGACGTCCCCCGAGACGGCCGCCCGCGCGGTGGCGGGGCGACCGGGCCTGGAGGGGGTGACCCGACCGCTGTCGCCGGTGCTGGAAGGCTGCCTGGTCCGCGACCCCGCGCGTCGGCCCGGCGCGCACCGGGTGCTGGCAGTCCTGCTCGGATACACGGGGGAAGACGTGCGTCCCGAAGTGGGGGAGCTCCACGAGCGGTCCCTCCGGTTCGGGGCCAGGAAGAGGTGGATGCCCCTGGAGGTCGACCTCGGAGTCCTGGAGGGAGGGTTCAGGGCCCGTGCCCGGGAGGTACGAAGGCGTGTTGCGGCGTCCGAGCCGGAGAATCCCGGTGGACTGAACCCCATCTGGCAGCCGCCGGACATGGACGGTGGCGATGGGGACTGAACCGGCGGAGCAGCCACGCCCGGTCTTGGCCGGGACCGCTCACCGTACGGCCACCCCCACCGCGGTGCGGGTCGGTACTGGCATGTACCGGGTCCGGGTCCCGGGAACGTCTTCCGGCACACCGTGGCCCACAACAACACCGACGACGGCTGGGACCTCTGCGCCAAGTCCGACACCGGCCCCATCGGCGCCGTGACCGTCGAGGACTCCCTCGCCCACCGGAACGACACCCTCGGCGACGGCTCCCAGGCGCCCGCTCCCGCCCCGTCCCGCCGCCGCCCCCCGCTCCGACCGGGCCCGGGGCGACGGACGGCGGCCCGGTCACCGGTCAGACCACGAAGAACGTGAACGCCCCGTACATCGAGATGCTCAGGGTGTACTCGTCGACCTCCCCGGTCTCCTCGTCCAGCGCCTGGCACGTGAACGGCGCGTCCGTGTCGGGCTCGCCGCGCACGAGGTCGGCCTCCATGTCGCAGAGCACGTACTCGGTGTCCGCCTGCACGCGCAGGGTGTCCTCGACCGTCTCGCGGATCAGCGGCCCGTCCACGAGCTGCGGCTGGTAGGAGACGAGGATGCCGGAGGACTCCACCGTGATCGCGTACTCGAACTCCTCCCCGAGGAAGTTCACCGTGCACGTGGCGGTCTCCCCCTCGGTGCCCGCGATCTTCGGGCACTCGGAGGTGGCGTCCGGGTCCACGACCGACGCGAAGACGGAGACCTGTTCCAGGGCCTCCCAGGCGATGCGGTCGCCCAGTGGCGCGGAGCTGTCGGGCTCGGCGGGCAGGTCCTCCGCGGTCACCTCCGGCGCGGCGTCGGGGATCGGGCCCTGGTTGAAGTCGGCGGTGTCGACCTGTGGGGTCTCCTCCTCGGTCACCTCGGCGGCCTCCGGGGCCGCTTCAGGCTCGGGGGCGGCCCCGCCGCAAGCGGCGAGGACGAGGGCGGATCCGGCGGCGGCCACGCCCAGGGCGATACGGCGCGTGAGGGCAGGGTTCAGCATGTGTACCTCGGGGGTTCGGTGGAGGATGGGAGTCCCGCGTGACGCAGGAGGCTCATGTAAAGGGAGTGCTCGGACGCCGGATTTGTTGCACGCCGACGCCATGTTGTGACCCAAGACACCCCCGCGGCTCCCCGGGTGACGCCCGCTCCACAGCCGCTCCCGTGCCCCACCCGACCTGACCGAGCCTTCAGTGAGGCCGGTTGACCCGCCCGCCCCGCGCCCTCCTGGGCGCTCAGTTCTCCCGGCGTGCCCACCGCCCGGTCCGGGAACAAGGGGTCCCCGGGGCGGCGACCCGGGGACCCCTCGGAAGGCGGCCCTGGTCAGGCCACCGCGTTGATGCACCACACGATCCACGGCAGCGCCACGATGTCGATCAGCACCGCACCGGCCAGCGGGACGATCAGGAAGGCCTTCTCCGAACGGACCCCGAAACGCCGGTTGAAGGCGTCCATGTTCGCCATCGCGTTGGGGGTGCCGCCCAGGCCGTGGCCGACCATGCCGGCCGCCATCGTCGCGGCGTCGTAGCCCTTCCCCAGCAGGCGGAACACGACCAGCGCGACGAACAGCAGCAGGACGATCACCTGGACCGCGAGGAGCAGCACCAGCGGCAGGGCCAGCGCGTACAGGTCCCAGATACGCAGGCCCATCATGGCCATGGTGAGGAACAGGCCCAGCGACAGCGACGACACCAGAGACAGGGCGCCCTGGTGCATGCGCAGCCCGAACCGGTCACCGACGTTGCGCGCGACGGCCGCCACCACCATGGCGCCCACGTACGCGGGCAGCACGAACCCGGTCGTCTCGCTGAACCACGTGCCCAGCGCGACCCCGGCCACCATCACCACGCCGATCAGCACGGCGGTGTTCACCAGCGGGCCGTAGCCCACCGGCTCCTCCTTCTCCTCCGTCTCGACGGCGGCGGCCGCGGCGGTGCCGGCGGCCGCGGGCACCTCCACCTTGTGGCGGCGCATCAGCCAGGAGGCCGTCGGACCGCCCAGCAGACCACCCGCGACCAGGCCGAAGGTGGCCGCGGCGATCGCGATCGCGGTGGCGCCGTCGGTGCCCAGGGCCTCGGCAGTGGGGCCGAACGCCGCCGCGGCTCCGTGGCCGCCCTCCAGGGCGACGGCGCCGGCCATCACGCCCAGCACCGGGTCGATGCCCAGGGCCGTGGCCATGCCGATGCCCACCACGTTCTGGAGGATCGCCAGGGTCCAGCACGCCAGCAGGTAGACGATCAGCAGCTTGCCGCCCTTGCGGAGCAGGCTGACGCTGGCGCCGAGGCCGATGGTGGTGAAGAACGCGATCATCGCGGGCTCTTGCAGCGTGGTGTCCAGCTCCAGCTGGGCCACGCCGGTCTCCCGCAGCGCCAGGACGGCCAGCGCGAACGCGAAACCGCCGATCACCGGGCCGGGGATGCTGAACCGCTGGAGGAAGCCGACGTGGCGCCGGGCGAACTCGCCCAGGAGCAGCAGGGCGACGGCCAGGGTGGTGGTCTGGATCAGGTCCAGGGAGATGTTCACGAGTTCCGTCCTCTGGCCGCGAGTACGCGGTCCACCATGCGCGCGGCGACGCGCGCGGTCCGGCCGTCCGCGTCCAGGGACGGGTTGAGCTCGGCGACGTCGAACAGGGCCAGCCGCCCCGAGGCGGCGACCTCCTCGACCACGGCCTGCACCACCTCGGTCGGCACGCCGAGCGGGGAGGGGGCGCTCACCCCGGGCGCCACCCACGCGGGCAGGGCGTCCAGGTCGAGCGTGAGGTAGACGTCGTCCACCGTGTCCACGAAGGAGCGGACGAAGGCCAGCACCCGCCCCAGGTGGGCGGCGGTGCACCGGTCGTCGGTGAGGTACTCCACGCCGAGCCGGTCGGCGCGGTCGAACAGCACGGGGGTGTTCCCGGCCTCGTTGATCCCGACCACGGCGTACCGGAAGTCGCGTCCCCGGGCCCGCTCGGCCTCGCAGATCTGGAGGAACGGCGTTCCGGAGGTGGGCTCCGGCTCCTCGCGCAGGTCGAAGTGGGCGTCGATGTTGAGCACGCCCAGAGTGCGGGTCCGATCCGAGCCCAGGCCCTCGTCCAGGCCCAGGTAGCTGGCGTAGGCGACCTCGTGGCCACCGCCGAGCACGACGGGGAAGTGCCCGGCCCTCATGGCCCCGGCCACCACCGAGCCCAGCGCGCGCTGGCCGGTCTCCAGGTCGCCGTCGTCCACGCGGACGTCCCCGGCGTCGTACAGGGCCTCGTCCCGGTGCAGGGCGAGCGGGGCGAGCGCGCGGCGCAGGGCGGCGGGGCCCGCGTCGGCGCCGGCGCGTCCCCTGTTCCTCCGCACGCCCTCGTCGGAGGCGAAGCCGACGATCGCGGTTCCGGCCGGGCCGGCGTCGTCGAGCGGGCGCACGGTGGTGTGCCAGCGCCGGTGCTCGGGGCCGGGGCCGTCGTCGCGCCCGGTCCAGACGGGGGGATCCACCCTGTTCAAATCGTTCCTCCACTCAGGTCACGCGCCGCCTCTTTGACGAGGCGGACGTAGTAGGGGCGTCGGCGCTCGGTCACCGCCGCCGGGGCCATCACGGTGACGACCCCGTTCAGGGATCCCGAGCCGCCGAGGACGGGGGCGCTCGCGCCCCACACGCCTTCGTCGAGGGCGCTCTCGCTGACCGCCACGCCCTGCTCCCGCACCCGGGGGTGCTCGGACTCCAGGGCCCGCACCCGTGCGGCGGGCAGCCGGTAGGCGGCGTACACCTCCTGGCGCCGTGACTCGGGGAGGTGGGCCAGCAGCGCCTCGGCCGTGGCCCCGCGCAGCAGCGGCCGCACGGCTCCGCGGGTGTAGCAGCAGCGCAGCACCCGGGCCCCCTCGACCGCGTCCACGCACAGGGCCTCGGTGCCGACCGGCACCATGAAGGCCGCCAGTTCGCCGGACTCGTGCGAGAGCCGTTCCAGCCGTGGGCCGATGGCGGTGCGCTCCAGCGCGCCGTTGCGGTACTTCTCCGCGAACCGGACCGCCACGGGACCGGCCCCGTAGGAGGTACCGACGCGCTGCACGAACCCGGTCGCTGACAGCCGGTCCAGCATCCGGTAGACGGTGCTGACCGGGATGCCGGTGGCATCGGAGACCTCCGAGGCGGTGGCGTGTTCCGTTTCGGCGAAGACCATCAGCACGCTGAGCAGGCGGTCGGTGGTCCGACCCGCGTTGCCGGACGTCGCGTCCGCTGACATGGCGCCCCCTCTCCCGGACCGGGCCAGCTCCGAGCGGCGCTCGGGACCGGCTCACTCTATGGATCGGACAAAAGGTATGAAAAGGGCAAATTCTCATCCGATGAGAAGGCTACGTCCCGATCCGCGCCCGGGGCCCCGGCCGGTTCTGTGAGGCTGCACCCATCCGTCACCCCTGGTGGGGGCATGAAAAAAGGCCCTGGCGAGCAGGGCCTTCGTTGGACTCCCGAGGGGACCCCGACCGTCCCCCCGGGAGGACCAGGGTTCGTGGTCGAGCAGGTTCCGCCCGGAGCGGGCGCGGGGCGGGAGGGGTCGCAGCCTCGTAGGAAGGGGTGGTCGCGGCGTCCCCTGTCGCGACGGGCCACCGCACGACCCCCGCGGCCCGGTCCGCGGCTGCTGCCTGGACGCGCTCAGGCGGAGGCGCGGGCGATGGTGCCCGCGATGAGCGTGGCCGGCTTCTCCTGCAGGGCGGTCGTGAAGTCCAGCTGGAACGCGGTGAGCGAGGGGTCGGCCTCGTAGGCGGCGAGCATCGCAGGGGAGGGCCGTGCGTGTGTCCACACGGCGCCGACGGCCATGATCATGGCCGCGGTCGACTGCGGTGCGCTCTCACCCAGCTCGGGAAGGTGCTGCTCGGCCAACGCAGCGAGGCCCGCGACGTTGTCCACGGCCGCGTGCATGTGGCGGGCGGCCACCTGCGGGGAGACGTTGTGTTCCAGGACGCCCGCCTGCGCGCTCAGCAGGTCGCACAGGATCCGGCGCTTGGCGAGGAGAGGTCGTTCTCTGTCCTTTCTGGTCCGGCTGCGTCCAGGATCATCCCTGTTCAGGCGGGGTGATCTGGGGCTTCCCCGTGCTGTTGCGCGAGGCACGTCTCCCTGATGCCGTGGTCGGCCGAGGGCGCGGCCAACACGCTGGTTGAGGCGCCGGACCCCGCGGACCTGCTGCGCAGGATCGAGGAGGGGCGGCACGGGGCGTTCTTCGCGGCGCCGACCCTGTGGGTGGCGATGGCCAGCCACGCGGACTTCGGCGGACGGGACCTGTCCGGTCTGCGCAAGGCGTACTGCGGGGCCTCGGCGATGCCGAGGCCGGGACGTGGTGCCGGGGGCGGACGCGGACGCGCTGCCGGGGCTGTTGGTGGAGCACGTGCGTGAACGCCTGGCGCCGTTCAAGGTGCCCAAGGCGGTGCGGCTGGTGGAGGGGCCGCCGCGCAACGCCTCGGGCAAGGTCCTCAAGCGCGAGCTCCGCGACCGCCCCGTCCGAGCGGGCCGCCGGATCCGGGACGGGTTGGCCGGAGGCTCCGGCACGTACCGGGTCCCCTGAGGCCGTGTTCCCGGATTCCCAGGCCGCGGTGTCCGGCCGCCCCATCTCGGACTCCGCAGGCGTCAGCAAGCCGATCGCCGTGTGCGGGCGCCGCCGGGCCGGGAGGGGCCGGCGGCGCCCGCACCGTGTCACATCTGTTCCAGCAGCACGTCCTCCACCGCCTCGGCGTAGGCGCGCACCGTCTGGTGGTCGAACAGCAGGCGTGTGGGCACCGTGACGGCCAGCAGGCTCTCGACCTCGCGCACCACCTGGAGGCTGCGCACTGAGTCACCGCCGATGTCGAAGAAGTTGTCGTCGCGTCCGATGCGCTCCAGGCCCAGGGTGCGGGCCCACACCTGGGCCACGGCCTCCTCGGTGGGGGTCTGCGGCTCGACGTGGACGGGGGTGGCGGCGCGCGCCCAGGCGGGTTCGGGCAGGAGGGCCCGGTCCACCTTGCCGTTGCTGTTGAGCGGCAGGGACTCCAGCACGGTGACGGCCGCGGGCACCATGTAACCGGGCAGTTCGCGGGTCAGCCGCTCCCGCGCCGCCTCGGGGTCCACCCCGTGCCCGGTGACGTAGGCGACGAGCCTGCGCCCCCCGGTGGGGGCCTCGGCCGCCAGCACCACGGCCTGGGCGACGTCCGGCCCGCGCAGCAGGGCGGCCTCCACCTCCCCGGTCTCGACGCGGAACCCGTTGAGCTTGACCTGGCCGTCGGCGCGGCCGACGAACACCAGGCGCCCGTCGGCGGACCAGCGCACCAGGTCGCCCGTGCGGTAGAGCCTGCCCCCGTCGCCGAAGGGGTCGGCCACGAAGCGCTCGGCGGTCAGCCCGGGTCGGCCGTCGTAACCGCGCGCGGTCCCGGGCCCGGACAGGTACAGCTCTCCCACCGCCCCCGGCGGCACCGGCCGCAGGGCGCGGTCCAGCACGTGGGCGCCGGTGGCGTCCATGGGGCGGCCGATGGGGCAGTGCCCGGCACGGGCCTCCGCCTCGCCCACCACGGTGCACGTGGCGAACGTGGTGGTCTCGGTGGGCCCGTACACGTGGACCAGGGAGGTCTCGGGGCAGGCCCGGCGCACCCGGGCCAGGGAGGCGGGGTCGGCGGCCTCCCCGCCGGTCCATAGTTCGCACAGTCCCGAGAAGCACTCCGGGTCCTGCTGGGCGAAGAGGTTGAACAGCGCGGTGGTGAGGAAGACCGCGCTCACCCCGTGCCGGACGGTGTGCCCGCGCAGGGCCTCGGCGGAGAGCGGCCCGTCCGCCACCACGACGGTGCCGCCGTTGAGCAGCGGGACCCAGATCTCGTAGGTGGTGGCGTCGAAGGCGTGCGAGGAGTGGAAGAGCACCCTGTCGTGGCCGTGGTTCCAACGGGAGTCGGCGGCGAGGGCGACCACGGCGCGGTGGTCGACCACCACGCCCTTGGGGACGCCGGTGGAGCCCGAGGTGAACATGACGTAGGCGGCGGTGTGCTCGTGCGCCGGCCCCCGACCGGCCGGGTCCCCGGCCTCCCCGCCCGCCGGCCCCTCGGCACCGGTCAGGGCACCGTCGGCGGCGTAGCCGACCACGGACTCCAGGTCCGCGCAGCGCCCGGCCATGGCGGGATCGGCGACGGCCACGCGCGCTCCCAGGGCCCCGGCCAGGGACCGGACCCGCGCGGTCGGCACGGTCTCGTGCAGCGGGGAGTAGGCGGCCCCGGTGCGCAGGACGCCGAGCGCGGCCGCGACCACGCGCGGCGACCGGGGCATGAGCAGCAGCACCCGGGACCCCGCGCCCACGCCGAGGGAGCGCAGGCGGTCGGCGACCCGCTCGGCCTCGGCGTCCAAGTCGGCGTAGGTCCACGCGCCGTCGGCCCCGATCAGGGCGGTGGCCGCGGGGTGGCGGGCGGCGCGCTCGGCGAACAGGGCGGTGACGGTGGTGCGGGGCGGCTGTTTCCCGCCGCCCTCGGCCAGGGCCAGGGAACGGGTCGGGTCGGCGCCGGCCACGCGGCCCAGGGGGCGTCCGGGGTCCTCGGTGAGCGAGACCAGGATGCGTTCCAGGTCGGCCAGGAGGCGCTCGGCGGTCGCGGTGTCGAAGCAGGAGGGGTCGTGGCCCAGGACCAGGCGCAGTCCGTCGGAGGCGTAGGCGCTCAGGGCGAGCGGGTAGTTGGTGGCCTCCAACGCGGTGACGATCTCGGCGCGCGGGCCGTCCCCGGGTGGCGCCCCGACCGCCGGGTAGTTCTCGAACACCACGACGCTGTCGAAGAGCGGGGTGTCGCCGGGCAGGCCCGCCTCCGCCTGGATCCGGGCCAGGGGCAGGTGGTCCCGGGTGCGCGAGAGCGCCTGGTCCTCCTGGAGGCGGCGCAGCCACCGGACCACGGGCACGGCGGGGTCGACGGCGACGCGTACCGGCAGGGTGTTGATGAACAGCCCCACCGCGGCCTCCACGCCGGGCATGTCGTCGGGCCGGCCGGAGGTGGTGGCGCCGAAGACCACGTCGGTGTGGCCCGAGTACGCGGACAGCAACAGGGCCCAGGCCCCCTGCACCAGGGCGTTGACGGTCAGTCCGTGGGCGCGCGCGAAGGCGTGCACGGCCTCGGCCCGTGCGGGGGCCGGCGAGACCTGGACGCGGGCGGCGGAGCGCGCGGCGCGCAGCGCGGCCGGGGGCCGGTCGTAGGGCAGCGGGGTGGGCTCTGCCACCCCCTCCAGCGCCTTCCGCCAGAAGGCGTGCGCCTCCTCGGCGTCCCGCCCGGCCAGGCGGCGCAGGTGTTCGCGGAAGTCGGGGCGCGGGGCCGGGGCGTGGCCCCGGTAGGCGGTGAGGAGGTCCTCCAGGACCAGGGGCAGGCTCCACCCGTCGAGGACGATGTGGTGGAAGGTCCACACCATGCGCACGCAGGCGTCGCCGGTGCGCAGCAGGGCCACGCGCAGGAGCGGGTCGCGGGCGGGGTCCACGCCCCGGGAGGCGTCCTGGGCCAGGTGGTCGGCCAGGGCCCGTGCGCGTTCCTCCTCCCCCGCACCGCGCAGGTCGCGGTGGAGCACCTCGACGGGGACGTCGCGGTGCACCAGCAGGACCGGTTCGCCGAGCCCCTCCCAGGCCACCCGGGCGCGCAGGACGGGCGTGGCCCCGACCACCTCCCGCCAGGCGTGCTCCAGGGATCCGGGGTCCTCGACCCCGGCCAGGTCGACGACGACCTGCTCCAGGTAGGAGCCGGAGTCGGGCTCCAGGACGGAGTGGAAGAACATGCCCTGCTGCATGGGGGTGAGCGGCCACACGTCCTGGACGTCGCGGCCGTCGCCGACGAGGCGGTCGACCTGGGTCTGGTCCAGGCGCACCAGGGGGAAGTCGGAGGGGGTGGCCCCTCCCTGGGAGGGGTCGAGGCAGAAGCCGACCAGGCCGGCGAGTTCGGCGGCCAGGCGGTCGGCGAGGCGGCGCACGGTGGCCGTGTCGTGGACGGTGGTGGCGTGGTACCAGTCGAAGACCAGGCGCTCGCCCTCGAAACGGCCCACCACCTCGACCAGGTGGGCGCGTTCCTCGTCTGGGGAGTGCTCGCCGCCGGGGTTGAGCCGCAGGCCGGTGTGCAGGGCGTCCCGGCCCGGCGCCGTGTCGAAGCGGCCCAGGTAGTTGAAGCTCACGCCGGGCGCGGGCTCCCGTTCCAGGCGGGCGCGTTGCCGGGGTGTGCCCAGGTGGCGCAGGGCCCCGTAGCCCAGGCCGTTGCCGGGGACCGCGCGCAGCGCCTCCTTGGTGGCGCGGATCTGGTCGGCCGGGCGGGGGAGCGAGGTGAGCACGACGGGGAAGACGGTGGTGAACCAGCCCACGGTGCGGGAGGTGTCCACGTCCTCGAACAGGTCCTCGCGGCCGTGGCCCTCCAGGTCCACGGGGACGCTCCGGGCCCCGGTCCAGTCGCACAGCACGCGGCCCAGGGCGGCCAGCAGCAGGTCGTTGACCCGGGTGCGGAAGGCCGAGGGGGCCTCGCGCAGCAGGCGGCGGGTGTCCTCCTCGGACAGTCCGGCGGTGACCACCCGCTGGTCCCCGACCAGGCCGTTGCCCCGGCCCGGGTGGTCGCGGGGCAGGTCGGCGCGGGTGGCGGCGACGGCGGCCCAGGTGTCGAGCTCGGCGTCGAAGGCCCCCTCCGCGGTGTGCCGGGCCAGGCGGTCCGCCCACACGAGGAAGGGCGTGGTGCGTGGCCCCGGGTCCACCGGCTCCCCCCTGAGCGCCTGGTGGTAGGCGGTGGCCAGGTCCTCCAGCAGCACCCGCCAGGACACCCCGTCCACGACGAGGTGGTGGGCGGTCAGCAGCAGCCGGGAGCCGGTGGCGCCGGAGTCGAGGAGGACGGCGGCGACGACCGGCCCGCGGGCCAGGTCGAGGCCGGCGTGGGCGGCGCGGATGCGCTCCGAGGCCAGGTCGTGCGCCCTCTCGGGCGGGTGCCCGGTCAGGTCGACCACGTCCAGGGGCGGGGCCGCGGAGCCGGGTTCGGCCACGCGTGGGCCGTCGCCGTCGCGGCGCAGGCGGAGCATGTCGTGGTGGTCGGCCAGGGCCGCCAGGGCGGTGCGCAGGGCGCGCGGTCGCAGGGGCCGGGCCAGGTCCAGGAGCACGGACAGGGCGAAGTGGTCGGGCGCCACCGGGTGCGTGCGGTCGAACCAGCCCATGACGGGTGTGGTGGTGACCGGGCCGCTCACCGGCCCCGTCCCGGCCGGCCCGGTCGGCCGCACGCGCGCCACCTCGGCCAGGGCGGCGACGCTGGGGTGGGAGAAGACGTCGCGGCTGGTCAGCTCCACCCCGGCCGCGCGGGCGCGGGAGACCGCCTGGATGCTGAGGATGGAGTCGCCGCCCAGGGCGAAGAAGTCGTCGTGGACCCCCACCCGCTCCACGGCCAGGACGGAGGCGAACACCTCGGCCAGGAGGCGTTCGGCGTCGGTCCGGGGGGCGGCGTGCTCCCGGTCGTTCCCGGGTTCGGGCAGGGCGCGGTGGTCGAGCTTGCCGTTGGCGGTCAGGGGCAGCGCCTCCAGGACCACGACGGCGGCGGGGACCATGTAGCCGGGCAGGCGGGCCGCCAGGGCGCGGCGCCACCCCTCGGCCGCCTCCTGCCCCGCGCCCTGCTCGGAGGCGACGACGTAGGAGAGGAGCCGTCGCCCGCCGCCGGGGGCGGCCCGGACCAGGGCGACGGCCTGGGTAACCCCCTCCTGGGCGAGGAGGGCGGCCTCGACCTCCCCGGGTTCGATCCGAAAGCCCCGGATCTTGACCTGGGAGTCGGCGCGGCCGACGTACTCCAGCTCCCCGGGGTTGTTCCAGCGGACCAGGTCGCCGGTGCGGTAGAGCCGTCCGCCCTCGCCGAGGGGGTCGGCCACGAAGCGCTCGGCGGTCAGGGCCGGGCGCCCGTGGTAGCCGCGCGCGACCCCGGCGCCGCCGACGTGCAGCTCTCCCACCGCGCCCGGGGGGACGGGACGCAGGAGGCTGTCGAGCACCCGCAGTCGCATGCCGTCCAGGGGCGTGCCGATGGGGACGGCGCGCACCGGTTCGCGGGTGCGCGCGGCGGGGTGGTGGGTGGCGAAGGTGGTGGTCTCGGTGGGCCCGTACCCGTTGGCCACGACCGTGTCGGGGCAGGCCTGCAGGACACGGTGGACGCTCGTGGGGTTGGCGGCCTCGCCCCCGGTGATCACCTCGCGCAGTGTGGCGAAGCAGGAGGGGTCCTGGGCCGCGTAGAGGTTGAAGAGGGCGGCGGTGACGAAGGTGGAGGTGACCCCGTGCCGGCGGGCCAGCGCGCCGAACTCCTCCGCGTCCGTGCGCCCGGGGGGTGCGACGACCACGGCCCCGCCGCGCAGCAGCGGGACCCAGACCTCGTAGGTGGCGGCGTCGAAGGCGTGCGAGGAGTGGAAGAGGACCCGTCGGTCGCGGCCGTCCCCCCACCGGGAGTCCCGGGCCAGGGCCACCACGTCCGCATGGGTCACTGCCACCCCCTTGGGCACACCCGTCGACCCGGAGGTGTGCATGATGTAGGCGAGCGCGCGTGCGTCGACCACGGGCAGGGGGGCCTCGACACGGCCGGGCGGGTGCGGGTCGGTCCCGTCCGGGACCAGCACGTGGGCCTCGACCCCCTCGGGCAGGCGGGAGCGTGAGGCGGCGTCGGTGACGACGACGCGGGCCCCGGTGTGTTCGACCGTCCAGGCCACGCGTTCGGCGGGGTCGTCTGGGTGCACGGGGACGTAGGCGCCCCCGGCGCGCAGCACGGCGAGCATCGCGGTGACCACGTGCGGACCCCGCTCCAACAGCAGCGGGACCGCTTCCTCGGCGCCCACCCCCCGGGCGCGCAGGCGGCGGGCCAGGGCGGCGGAACGGGCGTCGAGCTCGGCGTAGGACACCTCGGGGAAGCCACCGATCAGGGCCGGGGCGTGGGGAGTGCGCGCCGCCTGCGCGGCGAACGCGGTGGTCACGGAGACGGGCTCGGCCAGGGGCCGACCCCGCTCCCAGGTCTCCAGGAGGGCCCGTTCGGACGCGGGGCGCAGGTCCAGGGCGGTCAGGTCCAGGCCGGGGTCGGCGACGACGGCGCCGGCCAGGCGGGACAGGGCGTCGGCCAGGGCCTCCACGCGCCCGGCGCCGTACAGGTCGGTGTTGTACTCGACGGCCAGGCGCAGGACGCCGTCGCGCTCGGCGTACTCGAAGACCAGGTCGGCCAGGGCGGCGGTGCGCGGCAGGTCGAGCTCCTCGACGCGCAGCCCCTCCAGCTCCAGTTCGCCGGTGTGGGCGTTCTGCAGGACCATCAGCGCCTGGAACAGGGGTCCGCGGGAGGGGTCGCGTTCGGTGACCAGGGCGTCGACGACGCGGTCGAAGGGCATCTCGTGGGCGAGGGCGGCGTCGGCCTCGGCGCGCACCTGCTCGACGAACGCGGCCGCGGTGGTGCCCGGGCGCAGGCGGGAGCGGAGCACGACCGGGTTGACGAAGAAGCCGACCACGTCCTCCAGCCGGGGGTGGTCGCGTCCGGCGGAGGCGGCCGCCAGGGCGACGTCGGCGGAGCCGGAGGCCGCGGAGAGCACCGCCTGGGTCAGGGCCGCCAGGGTCGCGAAGAGCGTGGCGCCGCGTTCCCCGCCCAGGGTTCGCAGCCCCCGGAGCAGGTCGGCGTCCAGGGTGGTGCGGTGCACGGCTCCGGCCGTGGTGCGCCGGGCGGGCCTGGGCCGGTCGGTGGGCACGGCCAGCGGGGGCACGTCCTCCAGGGTGCGCGCCCAGTACTCCAGGCGGCGCCGGGCCTCGGGGCCCTCCCAGCGGCCCTGCTCCCAGACGGCGAAGTCGGCGTAGTCGAGCTCCGCGCCGGTGTCGGCGTCCTCCCCGCGCACGACGGCCCGGTGGAAGGCGGCGAGGTCGCGGTGCAGGAGGTCGACCGACCAGCCGTCGCAGGCGATGTGGTGGGTGCTCAGGACCAGGACGTGGTCCCCGGCGTCCAGGCGTAGCAGCAGGGCACGGGTGGGCGGCCCCGCCACCAGGTCGAAGGGGGTGTCGACCTCGCGCCGCAGGTGTGCGTGCAGTTCCTCCCGGAGGGCGGTCCGGTCCCCGGCGGCCACCTCGCGCACCGTGAGCAGGTCGCGGCGGGGGGAGCCCACGTACTGGACGGGCTCGCCGTCGACGGTGTCGTAGGTGGTGCGCAGGGACTCGTGGCGTTCCTGGAGCAGTTCCAGGGCGCGTCCCAGCGCGGACACGTCGAGCGGGCCGCGCAGGCGGAAGGCGCTGCCGGTGTGGTACTCGGCGCTGTCGCCGTCGAGCTGGTGCAGGAACCACAGGCGGCGCTGGGCCGCCGACAGCGGCAGCGGGCGCCCGCGTTCCACCGGGGCGATGGGCTCCTCGCGGTGTCCTGTGCCGCCCGCGGCGGCGATGCCCTCCGGGGTGGGGTGGCGGAACAGGGCGCGGGGGTCGAGGGCGTTTCCCAGCCGTTCGCCCAGACGCCAGGCCACGCGGGCGGCGAGGATGGAGTCTCCGCCCAGGGCGAAGAAGTCGTCGCGCGCGCCCACGCGTTCCAGCCCCAGGGCCGCGGCGAACTCCTCGGCGGCGGCGTGTTCGGCGCCCTCGCGCGGTGGGACGTACTCGGCGGTGCGGGCGGGGGGCGCGGGCAGGGCGCGGTGGTCGAGCTTGCCGTTGGCGGTCAGGGGCAGCGCCTCCAGGACGACGACGGCGGCGGGGACCATGTAGCCGGGCAGGCGGTCGCAGAGCCGGTCGCGCAGGGCCGCGGCGTCGGTGACCGGGCCGACCACGTAGCCGACCAGGGTGCGCGCGCCCGGCGCGTCCTCGCGGACGGTGACCAGGGCCTGGGTAACCCCCTCCTGGGCGAGGAGGGCGGCCTCGACCTCCCCGGGTTCGATCCGAAAGCCCCGGATCTTGACCTGGGAGTCGGCGCGTCCCACATACTCCAACACCCCGTCGGCGTCCTCGCGCACGACGTCGCCGGTGCGGTAGAGCCGTCCGCCCTCGCCGAGGGGGTCGGCCACGAAGCGCTCGGCGGTCAGGGCCGGGCGCCCGTGGTAGCCGCGCGCGACCCCGGCGCCGCCGACGTAGAGCTCTCCCACCGCTCCCGGGGGGACGGGACGCAGCCGGGAGTCGAGCACCCGCAGGCGCACGCCGTCCAGGGGCGTGCCGACGGGGACCGACAGGTGCGGGGGCCGGGCCCGGTCCACGGCGAAGTGGGTGGCGAAGGTGGTGGTCTCGGTGGGCCCGTACCCGTTGGCCACCGTCGTGTCCGGGCAGGCCTCCAGCACGGCGCGGACCGCTGTGGGCGGGACGGCCTCGCCCCCGGCGATCACCTCGCGCAGCGGGGCGAAGCAGGAGGGGTCCTGGGCGGCGAACAGGTCGAAGAGGGCGGCGGTGACGAAGGTGGAGGTGACCCCGTGCCGACGGGCCAGCGCGCCGAAGGCGTGGACGGTGAGCCGTTCGGGGGGTGCGACGACCACGGCCCCGCCGCGCAGCAGCGGGACCCAGACCTCGTAGGTGGCGGCGTCGAAGGCGTGCGAGGAGTGGAAGAGGACCCGTCGGTCGCGGCCGTCCCCCCACCGGGAGTCCCGGGCCAGGGCCACCACGTCCGCATGGGTCACTGCCACCCCCTTGGGCACACCCGTCGACCCGGAGGTGTGCATGACGTATGCCACCGCGCGCGCGTCGACCGCGGGCAGCGCCGTGCCCGCGCCCCGCCCCGCCGCGACGGCGTCCGTTCCGTCCAGGTCGACGACCCCCGCTGTCCCCGTCAGGAGTGCGGGCAGGCGGTGGCCGAGCGAGCGGTCGGTGAGGACCAGGCGGGCACCGGTGCGCTCGGCGGCGGCCAGCACCCGTTCGGCGGGGTCGTCGGGGTGCACGGGGACGTAGGCGCCGCCGGCGCGCAGCACGGCGAGCATCGCGGTGACCACGTGCGGACCCCGCTCCAGGGCGAGCAGCACGGCGCCCTCACGGGGCAGCCCCCGGGCGCGCAGGAGGCGGGCCAGGGCGGCGGAACGGGCGTCGAGCTCGGCGTAGGACACCTCGGGGAAGTCACCGATCAGGGCCGGGGCGTGGGGAGTGCGCGCCGTCTGCGCGGCGAAGGCCTCCGGTACCGAGGCGTGCGGGGCCGCGTCCACGGGGACGGGCTCGGGGCGGTTCGACTCCTGGGGGGACAGCACGTGGTGGCTCCTGGTGCGCGTTCGAGAGGGAGGACGGCGGACGGGCGGACGGGTGCGGGGTGGCCGTGATCCGTCGCCGCGACGGTGTGGCCGCCCGGCGGCGGGGTCGGCGGACGCCGATCGGTCCGCCATTCCCCCCGTGGCCGCCGTACGACAACAGAGCGTGCCACATCGCCTTATCCAACCGGGCACTTTACCAAAATCATCTTCGTCCTGAAATTCCCTCCATGGACAGAAAATCACACTCGGAACAACTTGTGCCACATGGAATACTCAAGACCACAAACCAGACAAAATAGTTCAAAGCATATTATTTTTCATAAAGACCAAGAACAAAGACCTCGCGTGCGTGCGAAAGGCGCACGCGGATGCGAACTGCGAACACTTTTTGGAGTCGCGCGAACACGTAGCGTAATGAGAATTCAACGTTTGACATGATGTGGCCACGAGGATCACCTCTTGTCCCTCGCGCACCTTTTGCGAGGCGGGAGCCACCGTGCGCCCCGCCAGGGGTTGCCCCTCCCGCGCCGCGGGCCCCCGCCGCCGCCCCTACCTTCCGGGGGTGGCGCGATCCCGCCATAACCCTTGATCAGAGCCCATGGTTGGCCCATAGCACAGCGCTCGGTCCATTACATGCGTTTCGCCGCAAAGGTCCTTTTTTTGTGGTGTGGACGAACTTTCCGTTCCCGCGCAAGGAGCAGGGCATCCGTTCCGACGATCGTGGAGCAAGAGCGCGAGCCGGAACAGCTTTTCCCCTCCCGCACCCTTCCAGCAGCGCAATCGAGTGAGAAGGGACACAGGGGGTCGGGTAAACCAGCGGCGTTCCCGGCCGGCGTCCGGAACGGCGCGCGCTGCGCCCCTCCGGGCCCGGTTCCCCGGCCGCGAGGCGAACACCCTGCTAAAACCGGGGGTCTACGAAAAAACCTGATGACCACCGATGAGGGCGCAATGCCTTCACACCACGGAAATCTCCACGTACGCCCCGAACGCATTCGCCCTCACCTGGTTCCCGACATATTGGAATCCCTTGCCAAGATTCGAAGCGATATGTGAGTATCCGTGGCACGTGCGTCGAACCGCCCTGTCCCCACCGAAGCGACCGGCTGCTCCGTCCCGGGCGCCGGCCTTTCGGGTGCCCTCCGACCCCCACGAGGAGAACCATCGTGCGCGAGGCCCTGTCCGACCTGCTCCTGCGGTCCGCTCGCCGGACCGGCGTCCCCGGAGCCCAACTCGCGGTCTACCACCGCGGAGAGCTGCACACCTGTGTCACCGGCGTGGAGGACTCCGCGACGGGGCGCCCCGTCGCGGAATCCTCCTTCTTCCCCCTGGGCTCGGTGACCAAGACCGTCACCGCCGCCCTGGTCATGCAACTGGTGGAGGACGGCGACACCGACCTCGACGCCCCCGTGCTGGACCGCCTGGGGAGCGGCTCCCCCGACCACCCGCTGCGGGGGGTCACCGCCCGCCACCTGCTCAGCCACACCGCAGGCCTGGTCTCGGAGCGGCCCGCGGACGCCCCCGCGACCTCCTTGCGCCGTTACGTCGCCTCGCTCACACCCGAGGACCGCATCGCCCCGCCGGGGACGGTGTTCTCCTACTCCAACACCGGCTACGCCGTGGCGGGCCACCTCGTGGAGGCCGTCACCGGCCAGGACTGGTGGGAGACCGTGGAGTCGCACCTGTGCTGGTCCACCGGCATGGAACTGGCGCCGGTCCGGGCGCCGCGGCACCCCGCCCCCGGCCTGGTCACCGGTCACGCCGTCGACGGCGCGGGCCGGGCCCACCCGGTCGGCTTCCACATCGAGCCCGCCCTCGCCCCAGCCGGGGGCCTGGCCGCGAGCGCCGCGACCCTGGCGGCCTTCGGCAGGGCCTTCCTCGACCCCGGGCACGCGGCCCTGGACGGCGAGGTCGCCGCCCCGGAGGTGCTGGGCGAGATGGGTCGCCCGGTGAGCGTCGCCGACCCCTTCGGCCTGGCCGACGGCTGGGGAGCCGGCTGGTCCCTGCACCTGGCGGGCGACCGCCTGTGGCACGGCCACGACGGAACCCTGGACGGGGCCACCTGCAACCTGCGCGTGGACCCCGAGGGCGGGACGGTGGTCGCCCTGACCACCAACTCCACCACCGGTGTGACCGCCTGGGAGCACCTGGTCCGCGGCCTGCGCGAGCTGGGGGTGGACGTGGGCCACTACCGTCAGCCCGACGCCGCGGCCGAGGGCGCCGCCACCGCGACCGCTCCCGAACGGGTCACCGGGCACTACGGCAACGGGGGCCTGAGCGCCGAGGTCGTCCACGACCGCGGCGGCCACCGGCTGGTCATGTCCAACGGCTTCGAGGGCGAGCTGACCACCGGGCCGGGCGGAGCCTTCCGGGTGGTCTCCGAGCGCCACGGCGGGATCTCCCTCAGCGGGCGCTTCCTCACCGACCCCGACGCCCCCGGGCGGGCCACGGCCCTGCAGTACAACGGGCGCACCCTGCGCCTGAGCGGGCTCGCCGTGGGCCCCAACGCCTGATCCACCACCCCTGCGCACACGAGGACCGACACAGCGACCATGAGCGACGCCCCCGTTGACCACACTTCCGAGCTCGACCGGGCCAGGGCCCGCGAGGAGGTCCTGCGCCGCCTGCGCGAGCGCGGCGGGGGCGGCCAGGACATCCCCCGCGTCCCCCGCGACCGCCCGGTCGCGCTGTCCTTCGCCCAGCAACGGCTCTGGGTCCTGGACCAGATGCGGCCGGGGCGCACCGACTACAACTCCGCCCTGGTCCTGCGGCTGACCGGGGACCTGGACGCCGGGGCGCTGCGACGCTCCCTGACCGCGCTCGTGCACCGGCACGAGTCCCTGCGCACCACCTTCACCGAGGTGGACGGCGAGGGGACGCAGGTCGTCGGCGCCCCCTACGAGGTGGACCTCCCCCGGACCGCGGCCGGGGGACGCGAGGAGTCCGCCGAGAGGGCGGCCCAGGAGTACGCCCTGCCCTTCGACCTGGAGCGCGGCCCCCTGCTGCGGAGCCGGCTCCTGGTGGAGGGACCCGGAAGCCACGTCCTGGTGCTGTGCCTGCACCACATCGTCACCGACGGCTGGTCCCTGGACCTGCTGCGCGGCGAGCTGGACACCCTCTACCGCGCCGCCACCGCCGACCCCGGCCGCACCCCGGACGCCCTGGCCGCCGACCTGGACCCGCTGCCCGCCCAGTACGCCGACTACGCCGCCTGGCAGCGCTCGCGCCTGGACGGGGCCGCCATGGCCCGCTCGCTGGACCACTGGCGCCGCAGACTCGCCGACCCTCCCGTGCTGGAGCTGCCCACCGACCGGCCGCGGCCGGCCGTGCGCGACGGCGCGGGCGACACCCTGCCCTTCTCCCTGCCCGCTCCGCTGGTGGAACGACTGGAACGCCTGGCCTCCGGACGCGGCGCCCACCTGACCACGGTGCTGCTGACCGCGGCCCAGGTGACCGCGGCCCGCTGGAGCCGCAACCCCGACGTGGTGCTGGGCACCGTCACCTCCGGGCGCGAGGACCGGCGGCTGCACCGGATGACGGGCTTCTTCGTCAACACCCTGGCTGTGCGCCAACAGGTGGACGAGGAGCTGTCCTTCGCGCAACTGCTCGACCGCACGCGTGCCGGGTTCCTCACCGACCTCGACCACGGCGAGGTCCCCTTCGACACGGTCGTGGACGCCGTCCTGACCGAACGCGACCCCGCGGTGCCCCCGCTGGTGCAGGCCGCGGTGGTCTTCCAGAGCGCCCGGACCTCCGGCGAGGCGGGCCTGGGCGACCTGGAGGCGGAACCGGTGCAGGTGCGGCGCGGCCAGTCGGTCTTCGACCTGACCCTGGAGTTCCGCCCCGGCCCCGACGGCGTCGCGGGGTCGGCCGAGTTCGACACCGCCTTGTTCGACCGCGCCACCGTGGAGCGCCTGGTCGCGGACCTGGCGCGGGTGCTGGAGGACGCCGAGGACCCCCGCCCCCTGCGGGCCCTGCCCCTGACGGGCCCCGGGCGGACCCGGGAACCGGACCGCGCTCTGACCGAGGCGCCCGGTTCGCGTCCGCGGCCCCTGCCCGACCTGTTCGCGGAGCAGGCCCGACTGCGTCCCGCGGACCCCGCGCTGGTCGGCGCGGACCGCACCGTCTCCTTCGCCGAGGCCGACGACCGGGCCGCGCGCACGGCCCGCCGCCTGCGGGAGCTGGGCGTGCGGCGGGGCGACCGCGTCGGGGTGTGCGTGGAGCGGGGCACGGCCCTGGGCGAGGCGCTGCTGGGCGTGGTGTACGCGGGAGCGGTCTACGTTCCCCTGGACCCGGAGTACCCGGCCGAGCGGTTGGCCACCGTCCTGGAGGACGCCGCGCCACGCGCCGTCATCGTCGACGCCGCCTCCGCCTCCCGGCTGCCCGCGGGCCTCTCGTCGCTGGACGCGGCGGACCCCGACGTGGCCCGGGCGGAGCCGCTGCGCGAGGCGCTGCACCCCGAGGACCCCGCCTACCTCATCCACACCTCCGGCTCCACCGGGAGGCCCAAGGGCGTGCTGGTGGCGCACCGGGGCCTGGCCGCCCTGGCCGCCACCCAGGGCGAGCGCATGCACGTGGGCCCCGGTTGCCGGGTGCTCCAGTTCGCCTCCCCCAGCTTCGACGCCGCCATCGCCGAGATGACGGTGGCACTGCTCAACGGCGCCGCGGCAGTACTCCTGCCGCGCCCCTCCCTGATGGGGGAGGGGCTGACCCGCGCCCTGCGCGAGCACCGCGTCACCCACGTCACGCTGCCCCCGGCGCTCCTGCCCGGTCTGTCCCCCGAAGAACTGGGACCGGTGGAACACCTGCTCGTGGCGGGTGAGGCCTGCCCCGGCGAGCAGATCGCCCGCTTCTGCGACGACCGGGCCGTGTACAACGGCTACGGGCCCACCGAGTCCACCGTGTGCACCACCATCAGCGACCCGCTCTCGGGAGCGGGAGCCCCCGACCTGGGCGAACCGGTGGCGGGCACCCGTGTCCGCGTCCTGGACCGGTGGCTGCGCCCGGTGCCCGACGGCATCCCCGGCGAGCTCTACATCAGCGGCGACGGCCTGGCCCACGGTTACCTCGGGCTGCCCGGCACCACCGCGGAACGCTTCGTCGCCGACCCCGACCCCGACGCCGAGGGCGGGCGCATGTACCGTTCCGGCGACCTGGTCGTGCGCCGCGGCGGACGGCTGGAGTTCCTGGGCCGCACCGACGACCAGGTCAAGATCCGCGGCCACCGCGTCGAACCGGGCGAGGTCGAACACGTGCTCACCCGCCTCCCCGAGGTGGAACGGGCCGTGGTGGTGGTCGACGGCACCGGCTCCTCGCGCCGCCTGGTCGCCTACGCCGTCCCCGCCCCCGGGTGCGCCACGACCCCCGGGGACCTGGAGCGGGCCGCCCGGTCGCTGCCCGCCTACCTGGTCCCGGCGGCCTTCGTCGTCCTGGACGCCGTCCCGATGACCGCCAACGGCAAGACCGACCGGCGCGCGCTGCCCGCCGTGGACTGGACCGGGCGCTCCGAGAGCGGGTACACCGCCCCGCGCACCGCCGCGGAGCGGGAGCTGGCCGCGGTGTGGTGCTCCCTGCTCGGCCTGGAGCGCGTCGGCGTGCACGACGACTTCTTCCGCGTGGGCGGCGACTCCGTCAGCGGGGTGCGCATGCTCGCCCGCGCCGCCGAGCGGCTCGGCGCCCGCCCCCCGCTGCGCGCGCTGTTCGAGCGGCCGACCGTCGCCGCGCTGGCCGAGCTCTACGAGCGCCCCGGCGAGCGCCGCTCCGCGCCCGTGCGCGTGGAGCACGGGGGCCCGGCGCCCCTGTCCGCCGCGCAGCGCCGGATGTGGTTCCTGGACCAGTACTCGCCGGGAGGGGCCGGGTACAACTCCGGCGGTGCGCTGCGCCTGTTCGGCGCGTTGGATGTCCCGGCGCTGGAGCGCGCCCTGGACGCCCTGGCCGCGCGCCACGAGGCGCTGCGCACGGTCTTCCCCTCCCGGGACGGCGCGCCCCACCAGGTCGTGCTCGACGCCTCCGGCCTGCCCCTGGCCACGGTCGACCTGGGCGGCGCCCCCGGGGGCGAGCGCGAGGAACGGCTGGACGCGCTGCTGGAGGAGTTCGCCTCCCGGCCCTTCGACCTGGCCCGCGGCCCCCTGACCCGGGCGATGCTGGTGCGCGTGGACGAGGACGACGACGTCCTGGCGATCACCATGCACCACATCGTCACCGACGCCTGGTCCATGTCGGTGCTCGTCGGGGAGCTGGGAGAGCTCTACCGGGCCGCCCGGGCACGGCCCGACGCCCCGGCCGGGGAGCTGCCCGGGGGCGCGGGTCTGGAGCCGGTGCTCCTGCGCTCCACCGACGTGGCCGTGTGGCAGGAGGAACGGGCGCGCTCGGGGGCCTTCGAGGAGCACCTGCGGTACTGGCGCGACCACCTGGCCGGGGTCGAGCCCCTGGAGCTGCCCACCGACCGGCCCCGGCCCGCCCAACGGCGCGGCCGCGGCGCCGCGCGCTCCTTCGAGGTCTCCGCGCGGGTGCGCGAGCGCGTGCGCGAACTGGAGTCCGGACACGGCCTGACGCTGTTCATGGTGCTGGTCGCGGCCACCGCGCTGACGCTCGCGCGCCACAGCGGCCGGCACGACGTGGTGATGGGCACGGTGACCTCCGGACGCGACGGCGCCGACCTGGAGAACGTGGTGGGGTTCTTCGTCGACACCGTGGCCCTGCGCCTGCGGGTGGACCCCGACGCGTCCGCCTCCGCGTTGCTGGCCGACGTGCGCGAGACCGTCCTGGCCGCGTTCGAGCACGGCGAGGCGCCCTTCGACGCCGTCGTGGACGCGACCGGGCAGGAGCGCGACCCCTCCCGGCCCACCCTGGTCCAGGCCCTGGTCACGCTGCGGAACACACCGGGCGCCCCCTGGAAGGTGGACGGCCTCGACGCACGGCCCCACGCCGTCGCCCACCGGCACACCCAGTTCGACCTGACGGTGGAGTTCGCCGAGGAGGACGGGCGGCTGCTGGGCGCGGTGGAGTACGACACCGACCTGTTCGACGCCCGCACGGCCGACCGGATCGCCCACCACCTGGCCGCCACCCTGGACCTGATCTCCCGCGCCCCGCAGGCACCCGTGCGGGAGCTGGCCCCCGCACCCGCGCCGGACGAGGCCGAGGCCCTGCGCTCCTGGAGCACGGGCGCCCCCGGGCGCACGCCGGCGTCGGTGCCCGCGGTGTTCGGCGAGCTGGCGCGCGCCCGGCCCGACGCGCCCGCCCTGGCGGGACCCGGCGCGACGATGACCTACGCCGAACTCGACCGGGCCTCGGCGGCCCTGGCCGGATGGCTGCGCTCGCTGGGGGTGGGACCCGAGACCCCCGTGCCACTGCTCCTGGAGCGGGGTCCGCACGTGGTCACCGCGATGCTCGCCGTGCTGCGCGCCGGGGGCGCCTACGTCCCCGTGCACCCCGACGACCCCGCCGAACGCGTCCGCCTCCTGGTCTCCGGCACCGGGGCCCCGTGCGTGGTCACCGACGCGGCAAGCGCCTCCCGGGCGCCCTCCGCGGTCCCGGCGGTGTCGATCGACGCCCTCGACGCCGTGCCGGCCACCGGCGCCCCCGCCGAGGGGCTGGACCGGGCCCACCCCGACCAGCTCGCCTACGTCATGTACACCTCGGGCTCCACCGGGACGCCCAAGGGCGTGGCGGTGACCCACACCGACGTGGTGCGCCTGGCGGCGGACCGGCGCTGGTCGGGCGGGCACGCCCGGCGCACGCTCTTCCACTCCTCGCACGCCTTCGACGCCGCCACCTACGAGATCTGGGCGGCCCTGTTGACCGGCGGCACCGTCGTGGTGGCCCCGCCGGGCCGACTGGACGCGGACGGCTTCGCCGAGCTGGTCTCCGGGCACGGGGTCAGCGCCACCTTCGTCACCGCGGCGCTGTTCAACCTCTACGCCGCCCAGGACCCGTCCTGCTTCGCCGGGATGGAGCAGGTCGTCACCGGAGGCGAGGCGGCGAGCCCGCACGCGGTGGAACTGGTGCGGCGCGCCTGCCCGGACACGACGGTGGCCAACGGGTACGGGCCCACCGAGACCACCACCTTCGCCGCCCACCACGCGCTGCCCCGCGAGGGCGCCACCCCCGACCCGGTGCCGATCGGCCGCCCCCTGGACGGCACGCGGTTGCACGTGTTGGACGAGCGGCTGCGGCCGGTGCCGGTGGGCGCGATCGGCGAGCTGTACGTGGGCGGGCGGGTCACGCGCGGCTACCAAGGGCGCCCGGCCCTGACCGCCGAACGGTACGTGGCCGACCCCCTCGGCGAGGGCGGACGGCTCTACCGCACCGGCGACCTGGTCCGCTGGAACAACCCCGGGGAGCTGGAGTACGTCGGCCGCGCCGACTCCCAGGTCAAACTGCGCGGGTTCCGCATCGAGCCGGGCGAGGTGGAGGCCGCGCTGCTGCGCCTGCCCGACGTGCAGCAGGCCACCGTCCAGGTCCGGCGCGCCGCCTCGGGGGCGCGCGGCCTGGTCGCCTACGTGGTTCCCCGCGAGGAGGGGAGGTCGGACCTGCTGGACGTGCGTGAGCGATTGCGCGAGACCCTGCCCGACTACATGGTCCCGGGGGCCGTGGTGACCCTGCGGGCCATCCCCCTCAACGCCAACGGCAAGGTGGACCGGGCGGCGCTGCCCGAACCGGACGAGTCCGGCGAGCCGGCGCGGGAGGACACGGCGCCGCGCGGCGCCACCGAAGCGGCGCTGGCGCGGATCTGGTCGGAGCTGCTGCACGTGGCGGACGTGGGCCGCCTCGACAACTTCTTCGCCCTGGGCGGCGACTCGATCCTGAGCATCCAGATGGTCTCGCGCGTGCGCGAGGCGGGGTGGAACGTCACCACCCGCGACGCCTTCCTGCACCAGACGGTCGCGGACCTGGCCGCCGCGGCCGACCGGGGAGGAACCACCGGCGGAACCGTCGTGCGGGCCCCGGTCACCGGCCCCGTCCCGCCCACACCCGTGGACCGCTGGTTCTTCCGCACCCGCACCCGCCGCCCCGAGCACTTCGACATGTCGCTGCTGTTCGAGGTCGCCGAGGGCACGGACCCCGACCTGTGGGCGCGGGCCGCCGACAGCCTGCCCGCCCACCACGACATGCTGCGCCTGAGGGTCGTCGAGACCGGGGACGGCCCGCGCGGGCGCCTGGACGCCGACACGCCCCACCGGGCCCGGGTGGTGCGGGTGGACGGCGAGGAGCTGGAGCGGGCGGTGGAGCGCGAGGCGCTGCGCGCACGCCACGCCGAACGGTTCGCACGGGGACCGCTGTTCGAGGCCGTGGTGTTCGACGCCGGTCCCGGCCGGGCCCCGCGGATGCTGCTGTCGGCGCACCACCTGGTGGTCGACGCCGTGTCCTGGCGGGTGCTGCTGGAGGACCTGGCCACCGCCTACGGACAGCTGGACCGGGGCGAGAAGGTGGACCTGGGCGCGCCCACCACGCCGTTCCCGGAGTGGGCCCGCCGTCTCGGTGAGCACACCGCCCAGGGGGCCTTCGACGGGGACGCCGAGCACTGGTCCGACCTGGCGGCCCGGGCCGCGGACGCGCGCCTTCCCGTGGAGTCGGACTCCGGACCCAACGATGTGGCCTCGCAGCGGGTCCTCACGGCCTCCCTGTCGGCCGAGGAGACCGCGGTCCTGCTGCGCCGGGTGCCCGGCAGCCTGCGCAGCAGCATCGACGACGTCCTGCTCGGCACGCTGGCGAAGGTGCTGACCGGCTGGAGCGGCTCCCCCCGCCTGCTGGTGGCCAAGGAGGGGCACGGGCGCGAGGACCTGTTCGACGACGTGGACCTGTCCCGCACGGTGGGCTGGTTCACCGCGATCCAC
Organism: Nocardiopsis codii; assembly: GCF_036327455.1. Classification (NCBI taxonomy): domain Bacteria; kingdom Bacillati; phylum Actinomycetota; class Actinomycetes; order Streptosporangiales; family Nocardiopsidaceae; genus Nocardiopsis; species Nocardiopsis codii. The sequence continues at coordinate 104,136 of NZ_JAUZMY010000008.1, forward strand.
CCGGTGCTGTTGGAGGTCCCCGCGGACGCCGACACCGCCGGGGCGATCGCCGTCGCGCGCGGGCTGCGTCGGGCCGCCCCGGACGGGATCGGCTTCGGGGCGCTCCGGGAGCAGGCCGGGGGGCGGGTCCCCGCGGCACTGGCCGCGATGCCCGAGCCGCCGGTGACCTTCAACTACCTGGGGCGCTTCGGCGACCGGGGTGAGGGGCCGGTGGGTCGTTCGCTGCCCCTGCCGTTGTGCGACCACGCCCCGGACGAGGAGCGCACCAGCCTGTTCGACGTGACCGGCGCCGTGGTCGGGGAGCGACTGGAGCTCTCCTGGACCTACTCGGCCCACCGGCACCGGACCGAGACGGTCCGGGCCCTGGCCGACGAGTACGCCGAGCGGTTGCGCGCACTCGTGCGCGAGGCCGGACGCGGACGCGCACGGGACCGCCGCGCGCGCTGACGGTGTCGCGCGAACGGCGCGCGAGACCCACGACGACAAAGGAGAGAGACCGACGTGAGCAACCCCTTCGACGACGAGGACGGCCGTTTCCTGGTGCTGGTCAACGACGAGGGACAGCACTCCCTGTGGCCCGCCTTCGCTGAGGTGCCCCGGGGGTGGCGGGTGGCCCAGGGCGAGACCTCCCGGGCCGAGGCGCTGGAGTACGTGGAGCGCGAGTGGACCGACCTGCGTCCGGCGAGCCTGATCGCCGCGCAGGAGGGCTGATCGCGCGGGGACGCGCGGAGCCGGCGCCCGGGGCGGTGCCCCCGGGCCCGCGTTCCGCGTCGTCCCGCCGCGCGTGCCTCCGGCCTCCCGGGGCGGTGCTTCGAGGACTCGGCGGGGAATCTGCGCGAAAGCTGAGGAAAGCACCGGAGCGGTAGCGGAGGTCCTCTCGTCCGGCGCACGGGTGAAGCCTTCGGCAGACGGGTCAACGATCGAGAAGACGAGTACGCCGGAGGCCGAGGCTGCGTGCCGACCCTGCCCGAACCCGGTGCGCGATCGACTCGGTGAAGATGCGGGCCCTCAAAGGGGGGACCTGACGGGTCCCAATCCTGTCGACCGGGGCAAGAAGGGGTCGAAGATCCACCTGATCACCGACCGACAGGGTTTGCCCCCGTCCATGGCGATCTCGGGGGACAACACCCACGACAGCCGAGCGTTGCAGCCACTGGTGGAGGGGATCCCTCCGATCCGCTCCCGCCGCGGGCCCCGGCGGCACAAACCGGCCAAGCTGCACGGCGACAAAGGCTACGACTACGCCCACCTGCGCCTCTGGCTCCGCGGACGGGGGATCTGCACCGTCCGGCCCGCCGGGGGGGTGGAGTCCTCGCAGCGGCTGGGCAGGCACCGGTGGCAGGTCGAGCGCACCATGGCCTGGCCGGCCGGATGTCGCCGCCTACACCGCCGCTACCGGCCGACCACTTCCTGGCCTTCGCCGGCGTCGCCTGCACGCTGAGCTGCTACCGCGGACCCGCCACATGAGATGAGCTCTTAGGGCATGGCGGGGCCCCGGCAACCACGCGTTGCCGGGGCCCCGCCACTCCTGCCCGGTCGCTCGGGCCCGCCTTCGGTTCCCGGTGCACTCGGCCTGCCTGTCGCCTACCCGCGACTGCTGTCGGTGGTGGCCGGTTCGCTCCTGTAGGTGAGGTGGCGCAGTGCCACCTCGGCCGGTCCGCGCACACCCCGGCGGCGCATGAGGTCGGCGAGCAGGACCGTGGTCAGCCATACGGCCACCGCGACGCCCACGCCCACGAACGGCGAGGTCATGGGCAGGTTGAGCGTGTAGGAGGAGAACAGCGCCGCCCAGGCCACCGACTGGGCCAGGTAGAAGGTCATGGAGCGCTGGCCGAGCGCGGACAGGGCGTTGGTGACCGGTCCGGGGCGGACGCTGCAGCGGACCGCGATCAGGGCGATGAGCGCGGCGTAGCCCAGTCCGCCCGCGTAGCCGCTCACCTGGTGCAGGGCGCTGGTGATCATCATGTCGCCGGCGGTGGCGTCGGTCCACACCCCCGCCTTGTCCAGGGCCAGGGGGAGGCCGCCCAGTACGGCCACGGGGATGCCGACGGCCGCGGTCCGGCGCAGCAGCCGCAGGTGCTCCTGGGGCTGCTCCAGGATGCGGTAGCGGGCGGCCAGGACGCCGATGAGGAACGGCACGAGGGTGCTGACGAACATCAGCACGGACAGGACCGCGAACAGGGACACGCGGAAGAGGAATTCGTCGGCGACCCCGTCGGGCAGCAGCGGCATGTCCCGGCCGGTCGTGGCGGCGACCAGGGAGTGGGTGGCCATGGCGAGGGGCAGCCAGGCCGCGGCCAGGATCACCAGGGTCCGGTCGCTCAGGCGCAGTACCCCGACGAGGAGCAGTGTCACCAGGCCGTAGACGGCCAGGATGTCCGCGGGGAAGAGCAGCATCGTGTGCACCAGGCCGAAGGCGATCATCCACAGGCCGCGCCGACGCAGCAGGCCGCGGGTGCGGGGCCAGGGGTGGGCCTGCTCGCTGCGGCGGCGGTAAATCTGGGCGACGCCGTAGCCGAACAGGGCCGCGAACAGGGGATAGGAGCGCAGGTCCACGAACACGACCGTGAACGCGGTGGTGATCTGGTCGGCGGTGGTGGGGGTGTTGGCCGGGCCGGCGAGGAACTCGGTGAACAGGTGCGTGTGGGCCAGTGCGATGAGCAGGAGCATGACGCCGCGGGCCAGGTCCGGGGCCAGGGAACGGCGGCCGGTCGGCAGGGGGCCGGCCGGTGCGTGGGGGCTGGGCCCGCGGGTGGTGGTGTGGGACATGAGGTCTCCAGGAGGGCTGAGAACGCGACGAGACGGTGTATACGCCGGGGTGGACGCTTTGGGGTGGTGCACCTGGCGTACAATGTACACACAGATGGGGAGTTCCAGCAAACCCCTAAAATTCAAGGATATTGCCGTGTTATGCACTAGTGCACTAGGTGTCGAAGGGTGCGTGGCCCGCGTCAAGGGCCTCGACGAGGCGGTATACACCCGCAAGGCGCACTAGTACACTTCGGATCAATCGAGCAGGACCGAGAGGAGCGCCGTCAATGTCCGCGGATGCGAAACGGGAGCTGCCGCCCTACGCCCGGGTGGTCGCCGATATCCGGGCGCGTATCGACGCCGGTGAGCTGAACCCGGGGGAGCGGGTGCCCTCGACCAGGGAGATCATGCGCGAGTGGGGGGTGGCCATGGCCACCGCCACCAAGGCGCTCGCGGCCCTGCGCCAGGAGGGTCTGGTCGAGGCTGTGCGCGGGGTGGGCACCCTCGTGCGGGGCACGGCCGAACCGGCTGCGCAGCCGGTTCGGCCGCGGGAACGGCAGGAGCCCCCTCGGGTGGCGGCGGGTGCGGAGCACCGCCCCGCCGGCGAGCCGGCCCTCACCCGGGAGGCCGTCGTCGGGGTCGCGATCACCATCGCCGACAGTGAGGGAATCGACGGGCTGTCCATGCGCAGGGTCGCCACCCGGCTGAGGGTGAGCACCATGGCCCTGTACCGTCACGTCGCGAGCAAGAACGCGCTGGTGACGGCGATGATCGACCAGGTCTACACCGAGCACGCCCTGCCGGAGCCGCCGCCCGGGGACTGGCGTGAAGCCCTGGAGCTCGCGTTGCGGACGGAGTGGGGCATCTACCGCAGGCACCCCTGGGCCTTGCGGCTGACCATGTTGGCCGGGGCGGTGCAGTCCCCCCAGCTCATGGCGAACGCCGAGTGGATGATGAGGGTGATCACCGCCCAGGGGCGCTCACCCGACGAGGCCATGAGGATCCTCATCCTGGTGTCCGCCTACACCTCCGGCATGGCCCTGCAGGCCACCCAGGCGGTGGTGGAGGAGTACGAGTACGGGATGGACTCCGAACACTGGTGGAGGACCAAGGGCCCGGAGTTCCTCCGGATCGCCGAACAGGGCCTGTATCCGCTCACGTTCAGCATCTCGGGGCCACCCGACGTGCGCGGGGTCTTCGACCTCGGCATGCGGCACCTGCTCGACGGACTCACGCCCCTGATCCAGGGGCAGGCAGACCCGGGTTGAGCGACCGGGCACGAAGAAGCGGGCCCCACCACCGGCCGCAATCCCTGGGAAGGAACACCGATGAAGGTCACCACCACCACTCTCGACATGCTGAGCGCCCCGGAGGAAGCCCCACGCGCGTTCCCCGACGATGTACGCCTGGACCGCGCCCCCGCCGTCTCACCCGAGTACGCCCGGTTCCTCTACGGCCTGGTCGGCGGACCGTGGCACTGGACCGAACGCTTGGGCTGGTCGCGCGAGCGGTGGGTCGAGGAACTGGCGGTCCGGGGCACGGAGTTCTGGATCCTGTACGGCGGCGGCCTGCCCCTGGGGTACCTGCACCTCCAGCCCACCCGGCAGGAGGAGGGGACCCACGTGGAGATCCGCTACTTCGGCCTGGCCGAGCAGGCCATCGGCCGCGGGCTGGGAGGGCGGCTGCTGGAACACGGCATCCGGGCGGCGTGGTCGCTTCCCGAGAGGTTCGACCTCGCCGACGTGACCCGCGTGTGGGTGCACACGTGCACTCTCGACGGTCCTGCCGCCCTGGCCAACTACCAGGACCGCGGCCTGAGGATCTGCCGCGTCGAGGAGACCGACGAACCGGTGGCCGACCGGCCGCTGGGTTCGTGGGCCTCCACCGGAGGTCCGACCGGAGCACCATAGCCGGGGGCCACGGGTGCCGCCCCGGCCCGCGCGCCCCGGCGGCCCCGGGCCCTGACCGGGCTCATGTCCTGCGCGAAGGCGGGGAGCGCACCGTCGACCCGGCTGAGCCGGTCATGGGCCACGCACTGGTGGCGTGCCCAGCTGTCCGCCGCGGCGGACAGGCGTGGCGGTAGGCGTGGACGGCCGCCTGTATCCGGCTCTCCGCCCCAGCTCGGCCAGGATCCGGGCCGCGTGGACCTTGGCCGTGCCGTGGATGATGCCCAGGTCCCCGGTGATCCGGGCGTTGCTGCTGCCCCTGGCCACCAGCACCTCCCGCTCGCGGGGCGTCAGCTCCTCGGTCGGCCGCGGCGGGAGTCCACTGCCGGGTAGGGGCGATACGCCGTGGGAGCCGCGGCGAGAGGCGGCCCGGTGGACGCGAGCCCGGGAGGGGGCAGGAACAGCGACCTACGCCGTCCGCTCCGCCTCCTCGCCCGGCCGCGCGGCGACGGTGAGCGTGTGGAGACCCGGAAGGACCGCGAAGGCCGTGCGCAGGTGTCCCTTGAGGTCGGCGAGCGCGGGCGTTCCCGGTCGCGCGCCCCAGTCGTCCAGCGACCGGTTGAACGAGGCGACCAGCAGGTCGAGGGCCAACCGGGTCGCCAGATCGTCCGGGGCGGACAGCTTCAGCCGTCGGTGCAGGATGCCCAGGGCGGTCCGGCTCGCTCCGTCGCAGAAGTGGCGGACGTGGGCGACCATCGAGGGCGTCTGCTCCGTGAGTCGCTGGCTGATCAGGAGCTGCCGTGTCCACCCGTCGTCGCCCATGCGGTCCAGGGCGGCCAGCAGCGCCCCCTGGAGGAACTCCATCAGCGAGGCGTCGTCGGGGGAACGGGTCTCCAGTTCCTCGAGGCAGGCCGACCACAGGTCGCGGCTGGGGGTCAGAACCACGTCCTCCTTGCCCGCGAAGTTCCGGAAGAACGTGCGCTCGGAGACCTCCACCGCCTCGCACAGGTCGTGGAGCGTCGCCCCGTCGAAGCCGCGTTCGGTGAACAGGTCCAGGGCCGTGGCGACCAGCCTCTGGCGGGTGCGGAGCTTCTTGCGTTCGCGCAGGGACGTGCCCTGGCGGGGCCGGGTCGGGGAGGGCGGAGCGGTCGACATGGCGCTCATCCTAACATGCCTGCCATAGGTGAATGCTGGTTGACAGCTTATGCCTATGACCAGCATTATAACGGTCGCGATCCTGACCACCCCGCGAAAGGCGGAACTCCCATGCGCGCACTCCTGGTGGACCACTCGGCGCCCGGCGGGCTGCGCCTCGGTGCGGCCCCCGCCCCCCGGCCCGGACCGCACCAGGCGCTGGTCCGCGTGACGGCGACTTCCCTCAACTTCGGCGAGGTCTCGGGCCTCGCGGACGCCCCGGAGGGGGCGGTCCCCGGCTGGGACGCGGCCGGGACTGTGGAGCGGGCGGCGGCCGACGGCTCGGGTCCCCCCGAAGGCGCCTCCGTGGTGACCCTCGCGGCCGACGGCGCGTGGGCCGAACTGCGCGCCGTGGACACCGACCTCATCGGCGCCGTGCCGGAGGGGGCCGATCTCGGGGCCATCAGTACCATTCCCGTCGCGGGCGCCAGCGCCCTGCGAGCCCTGCACCGCATCGGGCCGATCCTGGCCAGGCGCGTTCTGGTCACCGGGGCCACCGGCGGCGTCGGCCGGTACGCCGTCCAGCTCGCCCGGCGGGGCGGCGCCCACGTGATCGCGTCCACGGGGGACCCCGTACGCCACGGCGACGAGCTCCGTGTCCTGGGCGCGCACGAGGTCGTCGCCGCGCCCGCGGAGGTCGCCGAGTTCGTGGACGGGGTCGTGGAACTGGTCGGCGGGAGCCACCTGGTGGAGGCTTACGACCGCCTGGCGCAGCACGGCACCCTGGTGGCCGTGGGGCACGCGTCGTCGCAGGGGGAGTCCTTTCCCCACGGTGCGCTGTTCGGCGACGGCGGTCGTCACGACCGCTCGCTCGTGACGTTCTTCCTCCCCGCATCCCCCGGGCTGGCCACCGACCTCACGTGGCTCGCCGCACGGGTGGCCGACGGCGAGCTCGCCCCGCGGATCTCCTGGCGCGGGGGGTGGGACCGGGCCGCTGAGGCGGTCGCGCTCCTGTCGGAGCGGCGGCTCCACGGCAAGGCCGTCCTCGACCTCGTCTGAGCGTCCGGGCGCCGTCCCGCACCGGGCCGGTGCGGGACGGCGCCCGCTCATGCCGAGCAGACCCTTCGGTACGCGGTCAGGGCCTCGTCCGGGCCCGGACGCGTTCGCCTCATGCGGAGGGGTCGGGCAACGCAGGCCCCGGGCACGTCTCGGTCGTCGTCCGCCCGGTGTCGAAGAAGGCGACCGCGGCCTCCGCGCAGTCCAGGTCCTTCAGGGTTCCGTGCCCGTCGTCCTCCACGCTCATGAGCTCGCCACCGACCACGTCCTGCATCTCACGGGCCCACCAGTGCGGGGTGATGACCTCATGGGTGTGGGCGACCAGCTGCAGCGGGCTGTCACCGGCGGTGAGAGCGGGCGATGCGCCCTCGAGCGGCCAACCGACGCACGTCGTTTCGCTGAGGCCCATGGTTCCCATGGCGGGGAAGCGCTCGGACCGCTCCACCTTGTTCTGCCACACCGTCTCGAAGTCGCGCGGGCTGTCGGAGTCGTTGCACTGCATCGCGACCAGCGCGAAATAGTTGGCTCCCATGGTCTCGGCGTCCCAACCGGTACCCACGGGGTTGTGCGCCTGTGCCTCCAGACCGGGCACGCCGCCGTCCATCAGGACGGTGAGCGCCTCGGCGTTGGCGGGCCATTCGCGCTCCGGCGTCGCCAGGAGCGCGGTCACACTGTCGTGGTCCACGATCCTGCCGTCAGGCCCGGTCCGGGGGTTGCGGGCCAGTTCCCGCTGCAGGTCCAGTACGGATTCGCGCAACTGCTCGGAGTCCTTCCCGAGTCCGTAGACGGCGTCGTGGACGCTCATCCAGTCGGTGAACCGGTGGAAGGTGGCGTTGGCCGCGGTGACCTGGCCCTCGTCCAGAAGCGAGACGTTGAAATCCGGGCTGGCGACCGACTCCAGGAGCATGGCCTCGACCCGGTCGTCGTACATGGACCGGTAGGTGGCGCCGAGCAGGCTCCCCCAGGACACCCCGAAGAAGCCGATCCTCTCCACGCCCAGCGCCTCGCGGACGACATCCATGTCCCGTGCCACGTTCTCGGTCGTCATCGACGCGGCGAGTTGCGGATCGCGGTCGTAGCAGTCGAGGGTGCTCTGTGTGTCCCGCTCGGTGATGTAGCGGTCGAGTTCCTCACCTCTCAGACCGGGGTCGGGCTCGGACCAGTCGTATTCGCAGTCGACCCCTTCGCTGTAGCCGACGCCACGGGCATCGAAGCCGACGAGGTCGTGGTGCCGCCCCAGGTCCGCGGCCCTGCTCTCGAGGATGTGTCGTGGCATGGTCACGCCCTGGTGGCCCGGCCCTCCGGGGTTCAGCAGGATCGGGAAGCGGCTCTCCTCGGTCGCGGGGACCCGGTTGACGGCGATGTCGATGGTGCGCCCGTCGGGTTCGTCATGATCGAGGGGGACGCTCACGGTCGTGCACTCGGTGACGTCGTCCTCCGGGTCCCAGCCCCGGGCGATATCGGCGCACAGGCTCCAGTCGAGTTCGTCGGACGGGGGGTGGGAATCGGCGAAGGCGGGCACGGCTCCTACCGCGGTCAGTAGCCCGGTCGCTACGAACAGCACGGTGGCGCGGGACAGGGGCACGAAAATCTCCATGGGTACAGGGTTCTGGTCAGGCGGGGTGCGGGTCGCGTGAGGCCTTTTCCGCGGCTCCGCGCCACTCGTCGGGGCCGCCCCGCGGGACGAGGCGCGCGGTGGTACGGGCTGCGGTGCAGGAGGCCCGGACCGGCCGGTGCGCGGCGAACCGGCGGGAAGCGGTCTCGGTGTCGGAAGCCGAGCGGGTACGCGTCGGGCCGTGCGGCGTTCGGTACCGGTGCAACTCCGGATCCCTCCTGAATGGCCGGGTAGCGGTCTCAACTTCTCTTACGCGCCCCACCGCTCCGGTGGTTCCGAGGGCCGCGGCCGGAGCGCTTCCCGCGTGACGGCGGTACCGGTCCCGGGCGGCCGCGTGCGGGAGTACCGCGTCGGTGCCGGCCAGGGACCGGCTCGTCGCCGGGCGGGTTCGGGTGCACACCTCCTGCGGGGTGGAACGGCCCCGGGACGAACGCGGAGAAGGCCCTGACCGGCGGTCAGGGCCTTCTTGTCGTTCGGCCGGCGGGGAGCGGCGTTCGCGGGACGGCGCCTCTAGGCCGCGTTCCGCGGATCATTCCGGGCTCGCGTCCCCCGGGCTGCCTCTCGCCGCACCGACTGTGCTTGGACAGCCAAACCCGGGCTGAACTGCGCTAATCGTCTTGCGAGAGATGGCCTGGAAGCCGCTCGCGTCACCAACCTCTCAGGTCAGTACACCTAGCCCAGGGTGCGGGGGACCGTCACCACCCAGAGGAAGTCGGTGCTGTCGGCGCCTGCCTCGAACGTGTGCTCCGGGGTGCTCGCGAGTCGGGCCGATTCCCCTGCGCCGACCCGCAGGTCCGATGAGCCCGAACGGACGCGGAGTTGACCCTGGAGCACGTGCGCCATCGAGTCGGGCGCGCCCGGCGAGGGAGAAGCGTGGTACCGATCGTCCCCGACCAGGCGCCACTTCCACAGCTCGACGGACATCTCGCTCGTCTCGACCGCCTTCAGCAGGTAGGCCCAGCTCCCGCCCGGGGTCGACCACACCTGGACCCCGTCCGGCGAGCGGTCTTCGAGCACACCGACAAGCGCTGAGAACGTCGTGCCCAGCGCGGAAGCGATCTTGTCGACCGTCGCGACGCTCGGGTTCGCCTGGCCCAGTTCGATCTGCGTGAGCATCCGCCGGCTGACGCCACTGAGCTCGGCGAGCTTCACCACGCTCAAACCCGAGGTCTGTCGGTCTGAACGGATGCGGTTGCCCAGGAGGACGACAACCTCTGGTCGAATCTGCTCGGTCATGCGCTCCTCGGTCAGGTGCCCCGACACGGGCTCCGGGTGGGCACTATAATGCCCATTGTCCCTCGTTCGGCCATCGGGCCGACGGCCCCGCCGCGAACGTACGTGAAGGTAAGAGGCTCTGATGACCCGGACGCAGGCGATCCCCCCGCTGCAGGAGACAGGTGCGCCGCGGCCCCGACTGAGCATCCTACGTTGGCAGGCCGGTTACGGCACTTTCGGAGTTCCCCAGGCTGCTGCGCCCATCCTCTTCGGCCTGGTGGCCCTTCCGCTCACGGGCTCGGTCGAGTCCGGCGCCGCGATGGTCTTCGCCATGACCATGGCACAGGTTCTCGGCGCCGTCCCCGTGTCGCGGCTGGGCAGACGGTTCAATGGCGTGCACTACCTGCGCGCGCTCATCGCCGTTCGAACGATCGCTCTCGCCGCGGCCACCGTGCTGGTGGCGGCGGGTGCTCCGTTCGCCTACCTCGTCGTCGCGGTCGTTGCCGCGGGCGCCGTCAACGGAGCCGCCTACGGCTACCAGAGGCTTCTCCTCAACTACCTGGTCGAGCCGGGGCGGCTGCCCCGAGCGCTCGGCGTTGCCGCGACGCTGAACGAGATCACCTTCGCGCTGTCCCCCGTCCTCGCGTCCTTGCTCGGTGCGGCCTCCCCGGTCTGGGCGATGGCCGTGATCACCGCGCTCGGGGTCGGGCCGATGCTTCTGATGCCCCGGATCCCGCAAGCCCGGGGGATACAGGCCCGCGAGGCTCCCCGCACGCGGCGGCGCGTCCCCGGCGAGGTGCTCATCTGGCTGTTCTGTGCCGCAGCGGGCGGTGGTGCGGTCGCGGCCGTCGAAGTCGGCGCCGTGTCGTTCGCACTCGCCTTCGGGCTCGAACCGGGCTGGGCGTTCCTGTTCGCGTCGGTCCTGTGCGTCGGCTCGATCATCGGCGGCGTCTGGGTCAGCCTCCGCAACCGCATGCCGGAACCCTGGAAGGTCGTTTCCTTTCTCGTGGCGAGCACGGCGGGATCCGGGATGGTCCTCGCTGGAGGACACATCGCCCTGACCCTCGCGGGCGCAGCGGTGATGGGCTTCTGCCTGCCGTTTCTGGGGACGTTCTACTCGCTGGTCCTCGATGAACTCGCTCCACCGGGCCGCCGGGCGGAGATGTTCGCCTTCCTGCGTACGGCGAGTTCGCTCGGTGTCATCGCGATCAGCGGCCTGCTCGCTCTCCTGGGACTGCAGGCCGCTCTCATCGGCAGCACGGCCCTGCTGCTGACCGCGACCTGTCTTTGCGCGCTGCACTCCGTCAGACCCGGAACCGGATAGATCCCATGCCCATCATCGGGGTGTGGCGGATTGTCGATGGGAAATGATCAAGCCGCCGCAGGACACGGTCAGGGCGCGCCTTCCCGTGGGCCGCCCCATCGGCAACGCGAAGCTCTACTGCCTCGCCCACGACGCCGAGGAGGACACCTGGTCCGCCGCAGGGCCCGGCCAGGTCGGCGAGCTCTTCGTCGGCGGAGTCCCGGTGGGACTGGGATACCTCGGCGACCGCGACGCGACCCTCACCGCGTTCTTCCGCGACGCGTTCGACCCGGACTCCCCGACGGGCCGCCTGTACCGCACCGGGGACCTGGGGCGGATCGACGGCGACGGAGTCCACTAGCTGGGCCGTGTGGGCCGCCAGGTGAAGGTCGCGGGTGCGCGTATGGAGCTCGACGAGATCGAGGCGGTGTTCAGCAGGCACGGCTCGGTGAAGCTCTGCGCGGTCACGCTCGGGCATGAGAAGGGACGGCCGCCGGTCCTGACCGCGCACTACGCGCCCGGTGCCGAGGTCGAGGCCGCGGAGCTGGAGTCGTTTCTGCGCTCCGCCCTACCCGCTGGCCTGGTCCCCCGGAGCTGGGACCGGCTGCAGAAGCTGCCGCTGACCCCCAACGCGCCGCTCGCCTCGCCCCGTACGGGGGAGGGGCTTCCCGTGCCGGTCCTCCGGGCTGACTGCTCGGAGCGCGTCGCAGTCCCCGCGACCATCGTTGCGGGGGCTCTCACGCGGGGCCTCGGAGTCGAGGCGGGCCCGGAACTGCCGTCCGGGCCCGGCACCCCTCGGCCGCGCCCGTGCGGGTTCCCCGGGCGATCGGCCCCGGGATCCGGGGTGCCACCCGCGGCCTCGGCCCACGCGATCCTCCCCGGGGAGAGCAGGGTGATCCGGGTCTTCGAGTTTTTTCGGAGGTGTCGGTCGAGCGCCCTCGACCTGCGACGAGAGCCGTCGTGTGCGACCGGGGGCGAGCTCGGAGTCACGTTCCGGGGTTGTGCGGTAGCTGTTCCGGACGTACTGTTTCCTCTAAGGAAACTAGGTGCTTGGAGGAGAATCATGGCGAACGTCGACCCGTCCGACGCGAGTAGGGACCTGCAGGAAGCGCACACCGTGGCGCACGAGGCAGCCGCGGCGGTGGTGCAGAAGCGCTCGCGTTGGGCCCTGGCAGGCGGTGCCGTCTTCGCCGCGTCGGTGCTGGTGTGGCTGATGGACCCCGAATTCTCGAACCTGTTCACGCTGGTCCTGCTCGTGGTGGCCGTGGTGGCCGCCATGCTCGCCAGGTCCCCCCGGTGGGGCGGACTCACCGGCCAGCGGGCGCGGCTGACCGGAGCGGCACGCCGACGGGCCCGCACGCTGTCGTTCACGACGATGCTCGGCGTGGTCGTGCTGTTCCTCGTGTTCAACACCGCGGTGCGACTCCTGTGGGAGGAGACCTACCCGATCGCGGGTGCGCTGGTGGGGCTGGTTCTCGCCCTGGTCGGCCCGCCCTTCGCGCGGTGGTGGATGCTCAGGCCCGGAAGCCGCGGGTAGGACCGTGGAATTCGATCCGTTGCTGGCCGACCCCACCCGGTTGAAGATCCTCGCGTTACTCGCCTCGTGCGACTGGGCCGAGTTCTCCTTCGTCCGCGACACCGCGGGACTGTCGAAGTCGGCTCTGTCGAAACAGGTCGCGAAACTGGAGACACACGAGTACGTGGAGGTACACAAGGGCTACGTGGGCAAGTTCCCGCGCACGAGCCTTCGGCTGACCGGCACGGGGCGGGCGGCCATCGAGAACCATCTCGCCGCACTGCAGCAGATCGTCGATCAGAGCCGTCGACACGAGGCTCCCGAGTAGGCGACGGGACGCGGCCCGGAGGGCCCGCCCGGCCTCACGGTGACCGGGAAGGCCGAGGGGATGGGTCCGCGACGCACCGACGTCTTGGCCCAGGTCAGGCCTCCGGCCCCTTGGCCGGCGCTGCGGAGCAGTGCACCCGGCGCAGCCGATCCACGATGACACCCCTGGATGCACGACGGCCCCCGGGCAACGACACGTTGCCCGGGGGCCGACCTGAGCGGGCGTGCCCGGAGTTCCCGGGAGCCCCGCGGTGTATCCCTAGTCCTGGTCGCCCTGGGTCAGTTCCATACGCCAGTCCTCGATGGTGATGATCTCGTCGGTGAGGATCACCGGTAGCCCCAGTTGCGTGGGAAGTTCACCCATGACACACCCCTTGACTCATGGCGTTCGCTCTGTCGCTTCGAGTATGGGTGGGGGCGGGTGCACGGCCAAGGAGCAACGCCGTCTGCGGACTCGCCGTTGCCGGGCGCGCTGCCCGCTGCCCTGTGTCGCCGGCGGGCTCGGGCCGACCTCGCCCCGGGAGGCACCGGCGCCGACCACGGCGGCTCCGGACGTGGGGCGCGCGTTCGGGATTCACCTCGGCCGTGGACGGGTCGCCCGTCGTCAGCGGCGGGGTTCCCAGCGGAAGACGCGGATGGCCAGGGTGACGGCGACGACGACCCAGGCCACGGTCGGGGCCAGGAGGAACAGGGAGTCGGCGACCGGAACGCCGCCGTTCCAGGCGTTGACGACCAGTTCCGCGGCCGCGCCTCCGGGGAGCAGCCGTTTGACCAGGGCGAGTTCCTCGGTACCGGTGAAACCCACCCAGCCGGACACGGCGAGCACACCGAGGAGGATCGGTAGCGTGGTGACCTGGGCGTGTTCGGGAGAGTTGGTCACCCCGGCCGTGGCCAGCGCCAGGCCGAGCATCATGGTCACCGTCGCGAGGGCGGCGGCGACCAGGAGGAACAGGTCGGACGGCGGGTCGGCGACCACGGACAGCACGGTCAGGACCACACCCACCTGCACGAGTGTGATGGCGGTGACCGGGAGCAGCAGCCCGGAGAGGATACGGGCGTCGTCCACCGCCGTGGAGCGCAGCCGCTTGAGGAAGAGGTTCTGGCGGCGGGACGCGAGCGTGGTCACGGCGGTGGTGTAGAGCCCCATCACCACGACGAGGAACATCAGCACCGCGGCGACGGCACCGAGGTCGAGGCCGGGGATGCGGTCGTGCAGGTACATGTAGAACGCGCTGGACGCCGCGGGCATGACCAGCATGGTGACGAGCACCAGCCGGTTCCGGAAGATCTGGATCAGCTCACTCCGAGCGATCGCGAGCATGGCGAAGCTTCTTTTCTGGAAGGCCCTGGGAGGGCGGTGATGGGGTCGAACGGACGCGGTGGCCGGAGTGGGGAGCGGACCGGAGGGCGCGTCGCCCTACTCGCTGCCGATGGAGCGGAAGACGTCGTCGAGCCGCGTCGGTCCGGCCTGCAGGCCCCGCAACTCCACGGCGTGGTCCTGCGCCCAGTTCAGGAGTGTGCGCAGGTCCTGTTGCAGGCCGGGGGTCTCGATGAGGAACGTCCCGTCGCCCTCCCGCGTGGCCGGCAGCGGCAGCGTCGGCGCGGAGGGCGGGAGGGAGAAGCGGACCGTGGCGGGCAGCGTCCCCGTGAGTTCGGCGACGGTTCCCTCCTGGTGGAAGGCGCCCTGGTGCATGAGCCCGATGCGGTCGGCGCGCTGCTGGGCCTCCTCCAGGTAGTGCGTGGTGAGGACGACGGTGGATCCGCCCTCGCGCAGCCTGTCCACGGCGTCCCACAGGTCGTCCCGGGACTGGATGTCCAGGCCGGTGGTGGGCTCGTCCAGGAAGATCAGCTCCGGCGTCCCGTACACGGCGGTGGCGAAGTCCAGCCGCCGTTTCTCACCGCCGGACAGCTGGGACACCCTGGTGTCGGCCTTGTGTGTGAGGCCGACGAGGTCGAGCAGGCGCTCGACCCTGTCCGTGCGCCGGGTGAGCCTCCCGATCAGCCGGATCGACTCCCTCACCGTCAGGTCGGGAGAGAAACCGCTCTCCTGCAGCATGATTCCTGTCCGGGGCCGCACGGCCCGACGGTCTCGCGGGTTCTGCCCGAAGACCCGAACCGTGCCGGAGGTGGCGGCGCGGTGGCCTTCGACGGTCTCCAGGGTCGAGGTCTTGCCCGCCCCGTTGGTGCCGAGCAGGGCGTAGAACTCCCCGCGCCGGACCTGGAAGGACAGGTCCTTCACGGCGTGGAAGTCGCCGTACTTGACGTTGAGGCCTTCGACGTCGATGACTGGTGTAGAGGACATGTCCTCCATTCCAGCTGGCGGCGCCCCTCCTCGGCAGTGTGGCCACGTCACGGCTTCGCCATGACGTTTCTCCGGCCGCGGGCGTGACGTGGTGTCACTGGTGGCACTACGGAGCAGGGTGAATACTGGGGCGGACTCTGCTGTTCGATCCCTGAAGGGCTCACATGAGGTCCGAACACACCGAGGCGACGCAGGGACACCTGCGCACGCTCAATCTCAACATCGTGTTCGCGTCGCTCTCCGCCATCGGGGCACTCCTGATCTCGAACCATGCCGAGACCCCGGTGCAGGCTGTCGTCCTGGGGGTGGGCGTGGTGGCCGCCGTGTTGGCTTCGCGGGGGTGGTCCGAGGACCGTGTCTCCCCCCTCGCGCTCGCCTGCCTGGTCGCCACCGCTGCCGTGTGGCTCGTCGGGGTGCTGGTGCTGGACAACACGTCCGCGTCCTTCGGCATCTCCGTCGTGGGAACCGTCGTCGTCTTCCAACTGCCGCGCCCGCGCAGGGGCGCGGCCGCCCTGGCACTGGGCGCGTTCGTCGTCGCGGTGGTCGCGGTGCGGCTGGTGATGTCACCCGGCGACGTTCTCGGTGTTCTCCTCGAGTACGCCGTCGGTTCCACCAGCGTCGCCGTGGTGGGGGTCATCCTCGTGTTCCTCAACTACGTGGTCTCCGGTCTCATCAAGGAGCTGGAGGAGGCGCGGGAGCGCGAGGCGGAACTGGCCGTCGCACGGGAGCGCGTGCGCTTCGCCAGCGACCTGCACGACATCCAGGGCCACACCCTGCACGTCGTGAAGCTGAAGACCGCGCTCGCCCGGAAGCTGGTGCGCAGCGACACCGGGCGGGCGGAGGAGGAGCTCCGGGAGATCCACGCCCTTGTCGGCGACACCATCACCCAGACCAAGGCACTCGCCTACGCTCAACGGCGGCTCAACCTGTCGGCGGAGCTGGAGAACGCCAAGAACCTCTTCGAGGCCGCGGGCATCCGCGTACGGGTCGACCCCGAGGCCGAGGTCGACCCGCGTGCGGGAGAGATGCTCGGCCAGGTCCTGCGGGAGACGACCACCAACATCCTGCGCCACGCGCAGGCCGATCAGGTGCGGGTCACCCTCGCGAAGGCGGGCATCACCATCGCCAACGACGGCGCCCGGGAAGGGCCCCTTCCCGAGCTCAGCGGGCTCTCCACCCTCAGGGAGCGGGTGGCGGACAGCGGCGGCGAACTGACGGTGGAACAGAGCGGCGGGTGGTTCCTGACGGCCGCGACCTTCCCGCACCTGCGTTCCGACACCGCCCGGTGAGAACCCGGGCGGAGGAGGGCTGAGGGTGGGGGAGCACGCTCCTCCCACCCCCAGCCCTCACGGGTGAGGATGCCCCTCGACCGCGTCAGGCGGTCTCGCGGAGCCGCTCCAGGGTCTCGTCCCGCAACCGCTCCGCCTCGCTGTCGAGGTGCGGCCCGGAGTGCGCGGACGCCGCGCAGGAGGTGTCCTGTTCCGGGAACTCGCCGTCGACGAGGAAGCCCGTGGTGACGTTCCACGCGCAGGGGTTGTCACCGTAGACGTAGACGCCGTGTCCGTTCCCGTCGACGCTCACCAGACGGGACCGCCGGCCGAACTTCTCGTTCAGCATCACACCTGCGGTGTGCGGCGTGGCCGCGTCGCGCAGGTTCTGCACGATCAGGACGTTGCTCGGGCCCTCCCCGGTGATCTCGACCGGCGCCTCGGCGGGCTCGTGGTTCCAGTAGGCGCACGGCATGACGTTGGCGGCGGCGGCGCCGTACATCGGATACCGCTCCCGGTCCTCGGCGACGCCCTGACGGTACGTGGTGAGGTCCTCGGACCACTCGGAGTCGTTGCAGGTCACCGCGAGGAACGACGACCAGGCGTTGTCGGCGGCCACGAGTTCGGCCGCCGTCCGGCCGCCATCGGCGGGCCCGTCGCCGTCCAGGTACCGCCGGACCGCGGTCTCGTCGTGGTCGTGCAGGGCCTGCCACAGTTGCGCCGTCGTGGCGTAGTTCGCCTCGCCGTACAGTCCCACGAAGGTGCCGAACCGGAAGAAGGCGCCGTCGACGCCGATCACCGGCTCCTCGTCGAGCCGCTCGGCGATCTCGAAGTAGGTCTCCTCCACCTGTTCCGGCGAGTCACCCAGGCCGTAGCTGCCGTCCCGCTCCGCCGCCCACGCGGCGAAGTCGGGGAAGGCCTCCTCGAACCCCAGGGCGAACCGGCGGATGCCGTCGTAGCCCATGTAGGTGTCGCCGACGTTGCTGTCGAGCACGATCCGGTCGGTGCGCTCCGGGAACAGCGAGGCGTAGGCGGCGCCCAGCGCGGACCCGTAGGACACCCCGAAGAAGCTGGCCTTCTCCTCGCCGAGCGCGGCCCTGATCCGGTCCATGTCGCGGGCCGTGTTCGCCGTCGATATGTGGGGCAGCAGCCCGTCGACGTCGTTCTGCGCGCACTGGTCGGCGACGGCCGCGGAGGCCTCCGCCTGGTCGGCGACCGCCGCCTCGTCGACCGCGTACGGGGGGATGTTGCCGTAGTACCCCTGGTCCGCGGTGAAACCGCAGCTCACCGGAGCCGAGTGGTGGACTCCGCGGGGGTCCATGCCGATCAGGTCATAGGTGTTCAGGACACTGGCGGGCACCCCCAGGGAAGCCAGGTCCGCCGGCATCGACAGACCGGAGCCGCCCGGTCCGCCCGGGTTGAGCATCAGCACTCCGCGCCGCTCACCCGGAACCGTGCTGGCCAGGCGGGACACCATGATGTCGATCTCGGCGCCCTCCGGATCGTCGTAGTCCACGGGCACCGGCACGGTCCCGCACTCCAACGCATGCGCCCCGGCGGGGACGTCCGCCGGGCACGGCCCCCACTCCACCCCCGTCACCGGCGCCTCGCCCCGGTCGTCGGCCGCGGCCGGCGTCCCCGCGACCAGCGAACCGGCGAGGAGGGTCACCGCCACCACCGGCGAACTCCGACCTGTGTTCCACCTTCGTCCCACGTGCAGCCTCCTGAGTGTCGGTGTCACCGCTACTCCCGGCGGCCCGCCACCCCGTGGTGGGGGTGGCCGTCGCCGCCGGGAAGAACACCCTCAGCCTGCTGTCACCCCGCCGTTTCCGACAGTGACACCGCGTCATGGGCTCGGCCTCGTAAACGTCATGGGCACCCCGTGACACCGGTCGGAGCGGCACAGGGGAATCGCGGGGACGGGATGCGGGGTCGTCCAGGGCGACGGTGACGGCCGCGGCGTAGGCGTCCATGCGGTCGGCGAAGACCGCGTGGACGAGCTCCTCCCGGGCGGGCCCTGGGCAAGATCGCCGTCGACTGCTCCTGACCTGCCCGTATCCGACCAACCGCCACGGAGGAGATCCGATCATGCCCACCATCGCCGTCGTCGGCGCGGGCCCCAGCATGGGCCTGGCCATCGCCCGCACCCAGGAGAAACTGCAGGCTCTGGCCGATCGCCTCGGCGCCGAGGGCGTCACCGCCGAGGGCGTCACCGCCAAGGCGTTCACCGCCGACGTCACGGACCGGCCTTCCCTGACCGCCGCCCTGGACGCGGCCAAGGAGCGCTTCGGCGGCATGGCCCGGCGCGACTTCCTGCGCGGCGTCGAACTCCCGGGCACCCGAGTGCTCCCGCGGATCCGCGCCGAACGGGGGACGCCGTAGGCGCGGGCCGCCGCGGTCCGGGCCCGGTGCTTCGCGGTCGGCCCAGCGCCGTGGAGGGCTAGGACGCGAGCGTGTCCGCGATCAGTCGCTCGGCCTTGTCCAACCCGCCGACTGCGGGATGCTGGGCGATCTCGGTCGCGAGCATCTCCATGCCCCGCAGGTACAGGCGCTTCTCTCCGGCGGAGATCTTCTTCTCTCGCTGGCGGTCGCTGATGCTGCGCACCGCTTCGGCGACCCGTGCGGGGTCACCGCTGGCCAGTTTGATCTCGTAGTTCTTGTAGCGGCGCGACCAGTTGGGCGGATCGTCGCCCGGCGGTACCGACAGCGCGTCGACGATCCGCTGGAGCCCCGCGTCGTCGATGACCTCGCGGAGCCCGATCAGCTCGACGTTGGCCACGGGGATCTGCAGCTCCAGATCCGAGGTCCGCACGGTCAGCGTCAGGAACTCCACGGATCCCGCGGGGGTGGTGCGCATCGCGCGGCTCGTGATGGTCACCAGCCCGTGGTGGGGGTGGATGAGCATGTGGCCGATGTCCAGGTTCACCTGTGTGTCGCCTTCCGGGTCGGGTTCGTGCGGCTCGCCCGCGTGACGGGGAGAGCGGCGGTCTGGTCGTCGGTGGCCTTCACGTGTCCGACGTGCCACGGGCTCAGGGGCACTGATGCGGCTTCGCCCGCCCGGGGCGCCACCGGTGGGACCTGGTCCGCGCTCCGTCCACCGTTCTCCTCCACGCGTCGCCGGGGTGCGGTCCGGGGGGCGAGGAGACCGTCGAAGCGGGTCCGGAAGGCGTGCCGGCCCACCGCCCCCGGTTCCGGGACTGTGCGCGGGGCGCTGTGGGCCCGGGGGCGGGAGCAGACCTCGGAGGCGGCTGGGAACACTGGTGAGGGCATGCTTGAGACATGGGGTTTTCCCGGTGGAACCCCATGGCCGCCGTTGGGTCGGTTGATCACCGCCGGAGACTATCGGAGCTCTCGCCCGGGTCAAGATGTGTCGGGAAAACGTCGCTCGGCCCGTGTCGGCCATGCTCCGCATCTGCGTCCGCGGCTGCTGACGGCGCGGGTGGGGCAGGATGCGCTCCGCGTAGAGGCGGTCCAAGGGGCCGACCAGCCGTGGCGGCTCTCCCCGCGGCCCCGGTGGGAGGGTGGTGATCGCCCCGTCCCACGGGTCCGATCACCACCGCGAGCGAAGCGGGTCTCCGGGCGCGTCGAGGCGACCGGAGGATCGAGCGCTTGTCCTCAACCAAACTTGAGGTCCTACGGTCTCCTCATGACTGTGCGGCGTGCAGGCTCCGCACCCGCAGTACCAGGAGGGGACATCCCATGAAGAACCAGCAGATCTCCGACGCCGCACTCGCCGGACAGCCCGCCGCCTACTGGACCGGTGTCGCCTACGAGGCGCTCATCGCGTACACCCGGGCCCAACAGGCCGAGAAGGGCTACACCCAGCCCCAGTTCTGGCTGCTGCGCAACCTGTCGGCCAACGACATCTCGCCCGACGGCGAGGGGATGACCCCGGTCGAGCTGCGGAAGGCCATGGGCACCTACATCCGCCCCGAGGACGACCTGGCGGCGGAGGCCGAACCGCTCGTTCGGCGCGGATGGCTGACCCGGGACGCGGAGGGTCGTCTGTGGCTCACCGAGGCGGGCGAACAGGCCCGCGTCGACCTCGCGCGCAACGCCCCCGCGATCCGGGCCGCGCTCCACGAGGGCATCGACGATGCGGACTACGTCACCACGGTGAAGGTACTCCGGCAACTGATCCGCAACGCGGGCGGCACGGCCGCCTGACAGGTTGAAAAGCAGGGCGGGATGCCCGGCCCCCTTGTGAGTCCGTGACAGACCAGCCGACGGGGTTGTCCGTCGGAGCCCTGCCACTGTCCAGCCCGTCCTGATACAGCCGACGCTCCCGGGGGGGCAGGCCCCGAGGGCGGAGGCGGCCGGATACCCCCGGTGAGAGCCAGACTCCGCATCACCGTGGAGACGCCGTCGGCGTCGGCCCGCCGCTGCGAGCCGACGCCGACGGCCGGTGGGTCCGGAACGGAACCGGTGCGCCCGCTCAGCCGCGGTCGACCAGGAGCTGGCCGTCGGCGGCGCGCTGGCCCGCCAGGCCGCTGCCGTAGTTGGCCTCGACCCGCGCGCGCTCGGAGGCGTTGGGCGTGCGGACGGTGCAGTTCACGCCGCCGGTGGAGCCCGACATCAGCGACGAGCACGGGCCGGGCTTGACGTCGGGCAGGCCCAGGCTGTGGCCGAGCTCGTGCGCGGCGATGCGCACCGCGTCATAGCCCTCGGCGGTGCCCTGGCGGCCCATCCAGACGGTGACCTGCCCGCCCGGGCGCACCGGGCCCAGGTGTGCCCGGGGCCAGCCGTTGTCGGTGATGATGCGGATCTCGGCGCGCCGTCCGGCGGGGGCCGGTTCCAGGCGAACGTTGCCGACGCTGGAGTTCCACACGCTCACGGCCGAGGAGACGGCGGAGGCGTACTCCGCGGCCTGGCCGGCGTCGTAGTACAGGACGGTCTGGAGCAGCGGTCGGGGCTGCTCCGCGGGTGCCGCGGAGGCCGGTGCGGCGCCCACGAGCGTCAGGGCCAGTGCGCTCAGCGCGATCAGGAGGGGCGTGAGGATACGTCTCAGCATGGGGGTCTCCCCGGGGGTGAGGGTGCTGATATCGGGTGGTGACCCGGTGGGGTCGGCCTGATGCTATGTGTAGTGACGTATCGCCACAAGGTAGGCACAACGCCTAATTTCGGCGCTGCGCATCCGTCGGGAGGTCCTGAGTCGGGAGGGTCGCTCCACGTCTTCCCGGTGACGGTGACCGACGAGGACGCGGCGGTCCGGGCGGACCGCCGCGTTCGGCCTGTTCGCAGCGCGACGAGACGTCTCGCGCGGAGCAGGGGCGGGTGGGGCTCGGTGGAGGGTGCTGAGGCGGCGGGTTTCGAGGACGGCGACGAGGACGTAGGCGCTGCCGCCGGCGAGGGCGCGGAGCCAGGACGGGTCGGGTGGGGTGGGCGGCTGCCGATGCGGCCGGGCGCCTGGTCGCGCGCGGTGTCGGGGCGGGTCTCCCCGGGCGCGGGGGGTGACCCGGGGATTCGCGGGGAGTGGTGCGCGCTTTCGGGTTCTGGCGGGGGTGTGCGTCACTCTCGGCCGGGGTGCGGCGTGGTGGTGCTCGTCGGCGCCGGTCGGATCGCCGGGTGTCGTCCGGGGAGGGGGCGGTTGACAGTCGAAGTTAATGCCATTAGCTTTATGGCTAATCAACTTAACCATCCCCGGAGGGCACGATGACCGAGCACCTGACCGTCGACGAAGGCACGATCGCCTACGAGGTCGAGGGCTCCGGTCCGCTGATCGTCCTCGCGCACGGCATGGGCGACAGCCGCGCCGCCTACCGCCCCCTCGTCCCGTACCTGCTGGAGGCCGGATACCGGGTCGCCTCGGTCGACCTGCGCGGCAGCGGTGAATCCAGCACCGAGTGGTCGGACTGGAGCCGCACCGCCATCGCCGGCGACCTGCTCGCCGTGATCCGCCACCTGGGCGGCCCCGCCGTCCTGGTCGGGCACTCCATCTCCGGTGGCGCCGCCACCATCGCCGCGGCCCGAGAGTCCGACCTGATCACCGCCGTCGTCGAGGTCGCGCCCTTCACCCGCGAGCAGTCGTTCGGACCGGCCCAGCTTCGCGACCGGCGCGTACGCAGGGGGATGCTGCGCCTGCTCGGCGCGGTCGCCCTGGGCAGCGTGCCGCTGTGGCGCTCCTATCTGGACGTCGCCTACCCCGGTCCCAAGCCCGGTCACTGGGCCCAGAGGATCGACCGCGTCGACGCCCTGCTGCGCGAGCCGGCCCGGATGAAGGCGCTCAAGGGCATGGGCATGACCACCCCGACCGACGCCGGCGCCCGCCTGGGCGATGTCCGCCGACCGGTCCTGGTCCTCATGGGCACCCTGGACCCCGACTGGGTCGACCCGCAGGCCGAGGGTCAGGCCGTCGTCGACGCCCTGCCCACGGGCCTGGGGCGCCTGGAGATGATCGAGGGAGCCGGGCACTACCCGCACGACCAGTACCCCGAGCGGGTCGCGCCGCTCATGCTCTCCTTCCTGGAGTCCGTCGCCCCCCGCGGTTGAGGGCGTCCGGCGGAGGCGGGGAGCCCCGGCGGCCGGGGCCCGCACCGCGTCCCGAGGGCAGGAGGGAGGGGGAGGTGCGCCCGCTCGGTCCACCCCGGACCGGTCGGGACGCGCGCGCGGACGGCCTCCGCGACTCGGTGCCGCCCCCTCGGGGGAGCCGCGGTCCGCCCTAGGGTTCCAGCCGTCCCTCCGACCACCGGTGCGCCCGCTCCCTCATCGCGCGCCGGTGCAGCGAGAGCAGCCGGCCCCCGCCCACTCCGAGCTCCTTCTCGCAGGCCCGGACGATGTCCGCCGGAGGAAGGCGGCGGCCCAGTTCGTAGTCGACGAGGTTGCTGTGCGCCCGGAGCCCCAGGAGCTGGACGAGTTTCCTCTGCGATATGCCCTGGGCCATACGGCTCCGTCTGATCTCGATGCCGAGGCGGTTCTGTGCCGGCAGCTGGGTCGGGTGTGCGCTTTCTTCGCTTGAACGAGGCAAGGCTCTCCTCAGGGTCGGGGGTTCCCGTGGTGGGTTCAGTTGCCCAGGTAGACGAGGACGGCCAGCACGCGCCGGTTGTCCTGCGGTGCGACCGGCAGGTCGAACTTGGTGAAGATCCCGCTGATGTTCTTCGCCACCGCGGCCTCCGTGATCGACAGCTCCGCGGAGATCGCGGCGTTCGAGCGGCCCTGGGCCATCAGTTCTATGACCTGTCGTTCCCTGGGGGTCAGGCGGTCGAGGACCGAGTGGTTGCGCTGCCGTTCGAGCAGGCGGCGCACGACCTCGGAGTCGATGACGGTGCCGCGCGCCGCCACCTGTTCCAGCGCCTTGATGAGTTCGTCGACCTCTCCGACGCGGTCCTTGAGCAGGTAGCCGATACCGGCGGTCGCACCGTTGAGCAGTTCGGTCGCGGTGCCGCGGATGACGTACTGCGACAGGACGAGGATGCCCACGTCCGGATGGGAGCGGGTGATGCTGAGCGCCGCGCGCAGGCCGTCGTCGCTGTTGTTCGGCGGCATGCGGATGTCGGTGACGGCGACGTCGGGTTCGTGCTCGGCCACCGCGCGCAGGAGGCCCGGGGCGTCCTCCACCGCCTCCGCGACGTGGTGGCCCGCCATCGTGACCATCTGCACCAGGCCCTCGCGCAGGAGGGCGGAGTCCTCGGCGATCACGACACGCATGGGATCTCCACTTCAACCGATGTCGGACCTCCGAGAGGACTGCTCAGGCGCACCGTCCCCGAGTAGGCCCCCACCCTGTCCGCGAGCCCGGAGAGCCCCGACCCCCGTCCCGGGGCGGCGCCGCCGACGCCGTCGTCGGTGACCCTCAGGAGCAGCTTCCCCCTGCGGCCGCCGACGGTTCTCACGGTCAGCCGGATCTCCTCGGCCCCGGCGTGGCGGACCGCGTTGCCGACCGCCTCCCGCGCGCAGAAGTACGCTGTGGACTCCACCGTCCCGGGCAGCCGTTCGGTCTCGCGGGCGTCGAGCACGACCGGTACAGGGCAGGAGTCGACCAGGTCCTCCAGAGCCGCGACCAGGCCTCTCTCGCTGAGCGCCGCGGGATGGATGTTGTGCACGATCTCCCTCAACTCGATGAGGGCGTGACGGGCGTCCTCGTACGCCTGGTCGACCAGCGTCCGGGCCCGGACCGGGTCGGTGTCGAACTGCGTCCGTGCCATGCCCAGCCGCATGGTCAGCGCGGTGAGTCGCTGCTGTGCGCCGTCATGGAGGTCCCGCTCGATCCTGCGCCGTTCCGCGGTGAAGGCGTCCACCAGGCGCATGCGCGAGCGCACCGCCTCTCCCAGGCGTTCGCCCAGCTCCTCCTCCTGGTCGACGGCGAGCATGAGACGTGCGAGCCGAGCCCGGCCCGCGGCGAGGGGCATCACGAGGTAGGCCATCACCACGAGCGCCACCAGCCCCAGAAGCATGTCCGCGGCCCAGGGGAGGGAGGGCAGCAGGTACGCGCCCGCGGTCATCGCCGACTCCTGGGAGTCCATCAGGCCGGTCGCACGCAACAGCGGGGAGAGCAGAAGCGTCAGGGGCAGGGAGACCAGGAGCGTGACCGCCACCGCCTCCACCAGCGCGAGCGGGACGAGCAGGAGGCCGTAGGCCAGCTCCCGCCACGTGGCGGTCTCCCGCAGGCGGACACGCATCCAGCGCCCGGAGAGGACGTGGGCCGACACCCTGGCGTGGGGGGAGGGGACGGGGCCCCTCTCCATCAACGCGAGTCGACGGCGTTCCACCGCGCCCAGAGGCACACCCGCCAGCAGGGTCAGCGGCCAGCACGTCCCCGCCCACACCACCGCCACCGGCAGGGACGTCGCGAGGTACAGCAGGGAGCGCAGGGGCCAGCTCGTCCACAGGATCCGGAACGGCCTGCCCGCTGCCGTGCTCAGGAAGTCCGGTGGGGGACCGGAGGCGTCCGGTGCGGAGCTGCCCGGGCCGGGGGCGTGGAGGCCCGTGGGGGATCGGTGGCCCGCGTCCCCGGCCGTCCCGTCCGGGGACGCGGGGAGTGGGGAACCAGTGTTCGGTTGCATCGGCCTTCCGTGCTCACGTCTGGGGAGGAAAAGGACCCTTCGGGGCGTCAGCATACTGACGTTCAGGAAAATCGATGCGGACAGTAGAGGTTTCTCTACTTGACTGCTCCAACCAGGGCCAGTGACAACTCCGGGGCGCTTTTGTTTGGCTTTCCATGACACACGGTGCAGGTCGTCGACGACTCGTCGACCTGTGGAAACGAGCGGAGCGCCGGTATGGGAAGACGTGGGGCGGGCCCCGACCCCGAGACGGGGAGAGATGTCCGAAACCGGCCATTCAAGGGTGATTTTCAGGATCCCGTGATGGTGAGGGTGCACGGTTTGGAGAAGACGTTCAAGCGCGGCGGCTTTCCCGTTCACGCCCTGCGCTCGGTGGACGCGGACTTCCCCCGGGGCGGTTTCACCGCCGTCATGGGCCCCTCGGGTTCCGGGAAGAGCACACTCCTGCACTGCGTGGCCGGGCTCGAACATCCTGACGCCGGAACCGTCCTCGTGAACGGGCAGGACACCACGCGGCTGACGGAACCCGCGCTCACGCGCATGCGCGCGCGTGCCTTCGGCTTCGTGTTCCAGGCGTTCAACCTCCTGCCCTCCCTGAACGCCGAGGAGAACATCACCATCGGGCAGAGGTTCGCCGGCGTGGCCGTGGACAGGGCATGGCAGGAGGAACTGGTGCGGTCCCTCGGCCTGGAAGGGCGCCTCCGCCACCGGCCCTCGGAGCTCTCCGGAGGGCAGCAGCAGAGGGTGGCCGTCGCACGCGCCCTGGTCCACCGCCCCAGCGTCCTCTTCGCCGACGAGCCCACCGGCAACCTGGACTCCCGGTCCGGGGACCAGGTCCTGAGTGCCCTGCGCCGCGCGGCCTCCGAGTACGGCCAGACCATCATCATGGTCACCCACGACCCGGTCGCGGCGGCGCGCGCCGACCGCGTCCTCTTCCTGAGGGACGGCGCCGTCGCCGGAGACCTCGCAGACCCCACCCCCGACTCGGTGCTCTCCTGGATTCGCCGCCTGGAGTCCCTGTGATCACGTTCGTCCTGCACGGGGTCCTCGGCCGGGCCCGATCGCTGGCGCTGTCCGTCCTCACCCTCGCCCTCGGCGCGGGCCTGACCGTGGCGGCCCTCTCCCTGCAGCACTCGGCGGACCTGGTGGCCGCCGACGGTTCCGACGCCTCCTGGCAGCTGTCCCAAGCGCCGGTCGTGGTGGTGGCCGTCCCCGACCGGGTCAGCCTCACCGTCACCCCGTCGGGGGAGCCGCCCCGGCTGGACCAGGAGTCCCTCACCGCCCTGCGGGACCTTCCCGGAGTGGAGCGGGTGGAGACGGAGGCGCCCTTCGCCGCCTACGTCGTCACCGGCGACCGGGCGCTGGGCGGTCAGACGGACCGCTCGTGGGGCCACTCCTGGGCCCTGGCCCGGGCCGAGGGCCTCACCACGGCCACGGGAAGGGAACCGCGGGACCCCGGTGAGATCGCGATCGACGCGAGGACCGCGCACGACGCCGGACTGGCGCCGGGGGACCGCGCCGAGGTCCTCACCGCGAACGGGACCCTCGACGCGCGGGTCACCGGCATCGTCGACCGGGGTGCCGGGGGCACCAGGGAACGCGCCCTGTTCTTCTCCCCCGCGGACGCGGGGGAGCGGGGCGGTGACCCCGTCCTGGCCGCCGTGTGGCCGGGGGCGGACGAGGACAGCGAACGCGTCGCCGACGAGATCGGGTCGCAGGTCCCCGGCGCCCGGGCCCTCACCGGGCCGGAGCGCGGGGAGGCGCTCTCCCTCGACCGCGCCGACCGGGAACTCGCCTCGGGGATGGGGCGGTTCCTGGGGACCGTCTCCGTCCTCGCCCTGGTCGTCGCCACGGTGATGGTCTCCGGCCTGCTCACCCTGGCCGTGCAGCAGCGCTCGCGGGAGTTCGCGCTCCTGCGGCTCGCGGGGGCTCCGCCCGGGCTGGTGCGGAGGTCGGTCATCGGGGAGGCCCTCGTCCTGGGGGCCGTCGCGGCCGTCCTGTCGCTGCCGGCAGGGGTCCTGTCCGCCGTGCTCCTGAGCCGGCTCTTCGCGACCATGGGTGTCCTGCCCGACGGGTTCCGCCTGGTCCTGGGGTGGACGGGGCCCCTGGCCGGGGTCGTGTTGGCCCTGGCGGTGCCGCTGGTGGCCTGTTGGCGACCGGTACGCACGGCAGGACGCATCGCCCCCGTGGAGGCGATGCGCGCCGCGCAGGTCGAACCTGCGTCCGGCTCCCGGTCGCGCCTGGTCCTGGGCGTCCTGCTCCTGTTCTGCGCGCTCGCCCTCTTCGCGACGGCGTGGGGCCTCGCCGGCAGCCAGATCGCCGTGGTGGCGGCGTACACCGCGGCGATGGTCCTCGTGCTCGGCACCGCGCTCCTCACCCCCCACCTGGTCCGGGCCCTCCTCCTCGTGCTGCGTCCGCTGACGCGGCGCAACCCGGCGTCCCTCGTGGTCGACCGCGAGGGAAGGGCCAACCCCCGACGGTTCGCGGGGGTGGTGACACCCCTGCTGGTGACCACGGCCGTCGCGTGCCTCCTGATGTTCCAGCCGGGCACGACCACCGAGGCGCGTCTGCACTCGTTGGGCGAACGGCTCGGCGCGGACCTCGTCGTCGCCGGCCCCGTGGGCGTCGGGCTCCCCGGGAACGTCGTCGACCAGGCGGCCCGGGTACCGGGCGTGGCCGTGGCCGGGGGGTTCCGCCAGACGGTCGCCGCCGGAGACGGACTGCACATGTTCGCCTACATGGTGGAGCCCGGCACCGTGCCCGACATGTACAGGCTGGACACCGGGCAGGGAGGGTGGGACGACTTCGACTCCTCCTCGGTCGCCGTCCGGGAGGACGTCGCGCGCGCCAGGGGATGGGACGCCGGGGACACGGTGACCCTCGCGGGCCCGGACGGAGGGGAGTTCCAGGCCCCGGTGGCGGTCGTCTACGAGGCGGGGATCGACTTCCCCGAACTGCTCCTGCCACGGGACCTGGTCGCGCACTCGATGCTCGACACGATGGACAGCGCCGTCTACGTGACACTCGATCCCGGGGCCGATCCCGGTGAGACGGCTCGGCTGCTGGAGACGGAGGTGGACGGGGCGCCCGGACTCCGGGTCACCGACCGGGCCGGGCACCTGGCCGAGCAGGCGGCGTCAGGGGAGGAGGACGACTGGATCACCTACCTGATGGTCGCCCTGGTGGCGGGGTTCGCGGCGATCAGCGCCGTCAACACCCTCGTCGTGTCCGGCTTCGGCCGGGCCCGCGGCTTCGCCCTGCTGCGCCTGGTGGGCGCCACCCGCGGGCAGATCGTGGGCATGGTCGCCGGTGAGTCGGTCGCGACCTCCTGTGCGGCCGTGGCCGCCGGAACGGCCGCGGCAGCCCTGGGCCTGGCGTTCACCGGCTACGCCCTCACCGGGGACACCGTGGTGCTGTCCATGCCCCTGGGGCGGTACCTCCTCGTCGCGACCGCCGTCGTGGCCATCGGACTCCTGGCGAACCTCGCCCCCCTGGCCGCGGTCCTGCGCGCGCGGCCGGTACAGGCCGCGTCCGTGTGAGCG
Organism: Nocardiopsis codii; assembly: GCF_036327455.1. Classification (NCBI taxonomy): domain Bacteria; kingdom Bacillati; phylum Actinomycetota; class Actinomycetes; order Streptosporangiales; family Nocardiopsidaceae; genus Nocardiopsis; species Nocardiopsis codii. The sequence goes on from NZ_JAUZMY010000008.1 coordinate 133,050, forward strand.
CGCGCCCGGACACCGGCGGGAGGGCACCCGGGCACGCACCGGGCGCCCTCCCGCCGGGGCGGGTCGTCCCCCGTCAGCTGGCGGGATCGTCATGGAACGCGCGCACCTCCTGCGCGCACCGGCAGGCGACCGCGATCTTCGCAGCCCATTCCAGTGCGGCCTCGCGGGAGGGCAGCTCCAGAACCGAGTAGCCGCCTTCGAGCTGCTTCGTCTGCGGGTACGTGCCCTCGGTCACCGTGCGGTCCCCATCGACCAGGACGGGCGGAACGCTCTCGTCGATCGCACCCCCGAACACCCAGACGCCGGCCTCCTTGGCCTCCTCCACCACCGCGTGCGACGCGTCCGAAGCCGCCTGCAGATCCTCGTCGGAGAGGACCATGGCGCCACTCGGGAACGAGATCAGGTACTTCGTCATCGCGTCGACTCCTTACTGCCCGTCTCAGGGATCTCCATCATCCTCGCCGACGCGGTGCGCTGCGGACAGGACTCGCCCGCCCGCCCCGACCGGGGGACCGGCCGTCTCCACCGGGACCGCCCCGGTGGGGATGGCCGGTCCCGGCCAGGGCCGGAGGCCGATCAGGGTTGACCGACCGAGTGGGCCACGTAGGTTGACTCCATGGTGTGCGATGAAGGGTCCGCGAGCGACGCCGCACCGACGCCGGTCACCGTCGACGTGGGCGAGTACGCGCTGTACGTGCGCATCTCCGGCGCGGGGCCCACGGTGGTCCTGGAGGCGGGGGGTTCCGGCCAGGGCGTGGGCGCCTGGGGTGAGGAACTGGAACGGGCGTTGGCCGAGCGGGCCACTGTGGTGACCTACGACCGCGCCGGAGTCGGCCGGTCAGGCGGGACGCAAGCCGTCACCGTCACCGAGATGGCCGACGGCCTCCACCGGCTCGTGCACGCCCTGGACCTTGAGCTGCCCGCGGTGTTCCTGGGCTGGTCCTACGGCGGGCTCGTCACCCAGGTCCACGCGGCCCGCCACCCCGAAGACGTGTCGGGGCTGGTGTTCGTGGACCCGACCGCCGCCGGAACCCCTCCGGGGTCGGCCCTGGTGCGCCGCCTGTCGTTCGGTGTGGTGTCGCGGCTGCTGCGCCTGCGTGCTGTGTTCGGCGGCCCGAACGCGCAGGCGCTGCGCGAGCTGGCCACCACACTGGCGGGGATGCCGGGGGCGATGGAGGAGACCGCCCGGGTGCGGCGGGAGAGCGGGCTGCCGCCGGTGCCCGTGCGCGTCGTCACGGCGGGCAGGCGACCGCGCATGCCGCGAGCGCACCTGGAGCATCTGAACGCCGACCACCGTGCTCTGGTCGCGCAGTCCCCGCAGGGGCGGGAGGTGGTCGCCGAGCGGGCCGGCCACCAGATCCCCTACGAGGAGCCCGAGGCCATCGCCCGGGCGATCGACGAGGTACTGGGGGCAGCGCGGGCCTGATGCCGTGCCCGGTGGGCAGGTCAGGGTTCACCGCCACCTCCCGCAGAGACACTCCGCACCCCCGGACACCTCGTCCGACGGCAACATCACGACAGCCCTCGTGCGACGCTCCGCCGCACGAGGGCTGTCCTGCGCGCAGGATCGGCACCCCGAGCGGCAGTGGCCACGGAGAGCGCTGACCACCCGGTCAACGCCTCCTGGCGGTCCCGACCGCCTCCGTCGTCCGGAGTCCGCCTGTGAGAAAGGGCCGTCCGCAGTCGTCGGGCCCGACGGGTCAGGAGGCCTCGGAGCCCAGGACGGCGTCGACGGCCATGTACAGGGTGTCGTTCTCGGCCTCCAGGATCGAGCCCTCGGAGGGAAGGGCCCGCTCGAGCGCGAGGCCGTTCAGGACGGTGAGCAGGAACCGCGCGCGCCGAGAGGTGTCGCCGGCGGTGAGCGCTCCTTCGTCGGTGAGCACCGTCAGCCAGTACTCGACGCGACGCCGCCCCTCCCTTTCGAGGGCGGCGTAGGCCTGCTTCACCTGCTCGGTCGGTTCGGGGGCGATGAACTGCTCGTGGACGATGCGGGACGCCTCCCGCGCGCCGGCTCCCACCCCGGCGGGGGCGAGGACCTGGCGCAGGCAGTCGACGAGGCGGTCACGGGCCGGCACCGTCCGGTCGTGGATCCGGTCCTCGGAGATGACGACGTCGTACAGGCGGGTGAGCACCTCGTCCTGGAGCTCGCGCTGCGTCGGGAAGTGGTACCGGAGGGACCCCGTGCTCACCCCTGCGCGAGCGGCGACCGCTCGCACACTGAGCTTCGCCCCGGGGTTCTCCCCGATCATCTGCAACGCCGCCAGCAGAACCTTGTCCCTGCTGCTGAGCTGCTCGTTCTGATCCGTCGTCACATGAACCTCCGCTTCGCGACCCACTCTACTAGCACACTGTGATAGTTTGCCGCCAAGACGTGTAACACAGTGTGTTAGTCGGGTTGGGTGGGGAGCGGGGAACGTGTTCAAGTCGTGGCAGCGCAGCCGGGCGCTCCGGCGGGTCAAGCAGGGCGATGGGCGATCTCTCAGGCGTTTTCGCTGGTGGCAGGTGCCACTGGGGCGTGCGTTGTTCTACCTCGGCCCGTCACCCGACGGCCGACGGCCGTGGACCTACGCCGTCGACCTCCGCCCCTGGGGCAACCGGACGGGCGGCGAGCCCGCAGCACACCTGTACCTCGACGGCCGCCATCACTCCTACTCCACGATCCCCGCCGTGTTCCCGGTGGAGGGCGGCGTCATCGAGGTCGCGAAGAGCAGTTTCGGGATCAGGCGCTGCCACTACGTCACCGCCGAGGACGAGGAGCACCAGCTCGTCCCCGACCCGAAGTCCGGTGAGGGCAGGCGGGCCCGTCTCGAGCGCGACCACCCGGCGGTGAGCCGCATGGTCGGCGTCGCCTCGGTGCTGATGCTCGTGGTCGGCGTGGGACTGAACCTCCTGCAGATCATCGAGCCGCTGTCACAGATACCGCCCATCGCGGAGAACCTCGGCACCTTCACCTCCCCCGTCCGCCTGCCCCTCTGGCTCAACATCGCGCTCGGCGTCGGCGCCGCGCTGGCCAGCATGGAGCGAGCGCTCCGGCTGCGCTACCACTGGCTGCTCGACGCCGGGGGGAACTGAACAGTCCCCCCGGGAACCGCGACGCCCGCCCCGGACGCGGCCCACAGCCCGAGTCCCCGCACAGGCCTGTGCCGCTCAGGCCCGCCCCGACGGGGCCGACGACGACACCTCACCGGAGAAACGGACGTGAGAACCATGAACCCCCTGCGCAGACCGTTCCAGATCATCCGCGCCGACCTCCGCGCCTACCTGCTCATCAACGCGCTCATCTACGCAATGTTCTTTCTCGGCATGGCCCTCGCCCTGATCTTCCCCGACCTCCACGCCGCGCGGTCCTCCTCGTTCGTCGACGGTGACCAGGGGGCGCTCGTCGAAACCGTGATCGGGACCCCCTGGATCTTCGGCACGACCATCTTCGTCGTCAACGTGTTCGCGACGGCGCTGCCGCTCATCGTCCTGCCATCGCTCGTGATCCCCTTCGCGGGCCTCGCGGTCTTCGCCATCAAGACGATCGACATCGGGATCATGCTCGCGCCCGTCGACCAGACGACGGCACTGATCCTCATCCCGCACTCCCTGACCGTCCTGATCGAGTTCCAGGCCTACGCACTGGTGATGTTCGGCGCCTACCTGCTGGGCAGGTCCTGGCTCCGGCCGACGACCGTCGGCGCCACGACGCGACGCCAGGCCTATGCGCGCGGTCTGAGCCGACTCGGTTGGCTCTGGCTCCCGGCACTCGCACTCTTCGTCATCGGCGCCGTCTACGAGGCCTTCGAGATCTACTTCCTCGTCCCCCTGGTGCTCGGCGTCTGACGGGATCGGGCACGCCGACGGGGCGGTGCCGTGCGCGGCGCCGCCCCGGCCCGCTGCCGGTGGTGTGAGGCGGCGTCCGTGCTCACAGGAGGAGGAACACGAAGACGACGCAGGTGGCGATGGTGACCACCCAGCTGTGGGAGTTCAGCCAGTCCCGGACGCCGGGCATGGCCTCCCTCGCACGGTGTCCCACCGCCACGAGCGTGATCAGGGGGAGCGCCGCTATCAGCACGGTCGCGCCGATGAACCCGAGCGCGGCCGCGAAGCCCTCGCTGTTGTGGGCCAGGTGCGCGCCCACCGTCAGCATGACGACGATGTCCGAGGGCATCGCCAGGATCACCAGCAATCCGGTGACCAGCGCGTGTGCGGGCCCCGCCTCCATGAGCCCCGTGAGCCACCCGGGCGGCTCGGACGTCGCCCGGCGCAGGAAGGCCCTGATCGCGGCGAGGACGAGCAGCGCCACCAGGCCGTACTGGATCAGGCTGCCCACCGAACCGCTGTCGGAGGGGCTGCCCAGGGGCACCGCGTTGCCGAAGAGCCCGAAGAGCCCGCGGGTGAGGGCCACCCCGACGGTCGTGGCGACGGCCACCCCCGCCAGGAAGGCCAGGGACACGCGCACCGCCCGCCTGGTCGTGACCAGGACGAGGGCGGCGATGATCTGCGGCCCCGCCATCATGGTGATCGCCAGCGGAAGGATCTTGAGGTCCATACCCTCTCCCCACCGAGATTCCAGTGTGCTCCGGGCCGTCTCGGCGCGACCCGCGCTCCTCCCCGCCCGCAGGCTCCGCACCCGGGCGGAGCCCCTGCCCGGGCCCTCGCCGGGAGAGGAGCGCTGGGACGGACCAACCGCTGCTCGACCCGCCCCGACCACGGTGCGGTGCCCTCTGCCGGTCATGTGGTTCACGCTGATCTTCCGCGTCATCGTCGAGATCCTCCGCAACGACACGCTCAGACGCTCGACCAACGTCGGGAGCCCGCTTCCCGCAGCGTCCAAGCCGCTCCCTCCTGGGGACGGGGACGAATCCCGGGTGTCGCTGGTGGCGCCGGGGGAGGGGGCGCTGCACGGGCTGCCGGACGGACGGACTCCCTGGTCCGTCTCGTCTGCTCCTCGGGAGCGTCCACCCGGATGCCGTGGTCGTCGCGGGCGGTGATCCACGCGGTTGTGCAGGTACCTGCCCTCGTGGAGGCGTACGGGGGTCTCCTCCGCGCGGATCAGCGGGGCCGGCCGGGACAGCAGGGCAGACAGTTCATCGGGGAGCCTTCGTGTGTCCACGCGGCCGCGCACCGCACCCACACGTGGGCGTACATGTGGTGGAACTCCGAACCTCGCGGAGCTCCACGAGGACCGTGACGTGCGGCCACCTCTCGCCGACCGCTCCTGACACCAGGGCGCAAGGACCCTCTCGGCCCCCTGTCCGGAGGGGCCGACCGGTCCCCTAGGGTTTTCCGTATGCCAACGCCTCCTCACCGTCCTTTCGTCGGCAGGCGCGAAGAGATCAGCCGTCTACGCGACCTGTTCGCCGCCGCCGAACGCGGTGACGGAGGTGTGCTCGTCCTGCGCGGTGAGCCGGGCATCGGCAAGAGCGCGCTGCTGGAACATGCCGCACAGGTCGCCGCATCGACGTTCCGGACCATCCGCGGGTCCGGGGCGGAGTTCGAGCGAGAACTGCCGTTCGCGGGACTGCACCAGCTCTGCGTGCCGCTGCTGACCCACCTCGACGAACTGTCGCCCCTCCACCGGGGCGTCCTCCAGGTCGCGTTCGGACTGGAAGCCGGCAGGCCGGACCCGCCCCGTGTCGGCCTCGCGGTCCTCGAACTGTTCGCCGTCGCCGCGCGGGAACGACCGCTGCTGTGCGTCGTCGACGACGCACACTGGCTGGACGACGCGTCGACGAGGGCGTTGGTGTTCCTGGCCAGGCGCGTCGCGGCGGAGCCGATCGTCCTGGTGTTCACGGCCCGCGACCACGACCCCGCCCCTCGACTGGACGAGTTGCCCGGGCTCAAGGTCGCCGGCCTGAGCGACGCCGACGCGCGCAGCCTTCTGGCAGCGGAGAGGACCGTGACGCTCGACCAGCGCGTACGCGACCACGTTCTCGCCGAGGCGCGCGGGAACCCGCTCGCGCTGAGGGAACTCCCGAAAGCGGGCGGCTTCGCCCCGCCGACCCCGTCCCCGGTCATGAAGCGGATCCAGCGGAGCTTCCAGACCAGACTCGCGGAACTCCCCGCACCGGCCAGGTCGTTGCTGGTCCTGGCCAGCGCCGATCCGACCGGCGACCCCCGCCTGCTGTGGGCCGCAGCCCAGCGGCTGGGGATCGACGACCAGGGTGCGAGCCGCGCCGCGGAGGCCTCCGAACTCGTCGAGTTCGGCTCCCGCGTGCGGTTCTGCCACCCGCTGGCCCGCTCCGCCACGTACTGGGCGGCCACTCTGGACCAACGCCACGCGGTCCATCGGGCCCTGGCCGACGCCACCGACCCGGACACCGCACCGGACCGACGGGCATGGCACCGCGCGCAGGCGAGCAGCGGGACCGACGAGGACGTCGCGGCCGATCTGGAGTCGGCGGCGACGCGCGCACTGGCGCGAGGGGGCGTAGGAGCCGCTGCGGCCTTCCTCGAGCGCGCGGCGGTCCTGACCCGTGATCCCGGAAGGCGCACCGAGCGCACACTCGCGGCGGTGCGGGCGGCCCTCGACGCGGGTGCGACCGACGCCGCGACCGAACTGCTGAACAGCGTCGACACCGAGGCGCTGGACGACCGGCGCCACGCGACCGTCGACGTGCTGCGGGGCAAGATCGCGCTCGTCGAGGGCGGGGGAGAGGCCGAGAACGGGCCGATGTCCATCCTGCGGGCGGCGCAGCGGCTCGCTCCGCAGGACCCCGAGACGTCGCGCTCGTACTTCGTGGCGGCGCTGGAGACGGCGCTCGCCGTCGGCAGGGCCTCCGGGGTGATGGGCCGGGTGATCCAGGCGGCGCGCTCGGCACCGTCGGCGTCACGGCCTCCGGATCTCCTCGACGGCCTGGTGCTGCTGGACGCCGGGAGGTACAGCGAAGGCGTTCCCGCGCTCCACCGGATCCTCGCCGGTGACGAGGGCGACTGGACCCGCACACCAGGGCTCGCCACCGTGCTCGCGGCCGAACTGTGGGACCACGACGTCCACACGAACATCACCGAGTGGCTGGTGAGGACCGGACGCGACACCGGGTCGCCGATCACGACGCGGCTCGGCCTGTCCCAGGTGGCCATGGCCGCCGTGCTCACGGGCGACTTCGGCAGAGCGATGGAGGCCATCGCCGAGGAGGAGGCGATCGCCGACGCCCTCGGTGACGTGCCGCAGATGTACCCCAGGGTCCAGCTGGCTGCCATGCGCGGCCGCAGCGCAGAGGCCTCCGACCTGTTCACCGAGGCGGTGCGCCAGGGCACCGGTCAGCTGGTCGCCAACGTGCACCTGGCCACGGCCGTGCTCAACAACGGCCTCGGCGACTACACGGCCGCGATGGACGCGGCCGGACGGGCGACGGGGGCGGGCGACCTCTTCCTCGCCGGAGCCGCGCTCCCCGAGTTGGTGGAGGCCGCCATGCGATGCGGCGAGGAGACCGTCGCCGGGTCCGCGCTCGACTCCCTCCTCGAACGCACCGGACCCGTGGACACCACCTGGGCCCGGGGGATCGTGGCCGGTACCCGGGCGCTCGTCACCGGCGCGGAGGACGACCACCGCGAGGCCGTCCGGCTGCTGGAGCGGAGCCCGTGCGTGCCGGGCCTGGCCAGGTCCCATCTCCGATACGGGGAGTGGCTGCGCCGTGAGGGGCGCCGCCGCGACGCGCGTGAGCAACTGCGCACCGCGCACCGACTCCTGGCAGGGATCGGTATGGAGGCGTTCGCCCAGCGGGCGGCGAACGAGTTACGGGCGACCGGCGAGGTGGCCGTCAGCCGATCGGAGCGCCCCTCCGCCCATCTGACCATGCAGGAGATCCACGTCGCCCGACACGTGGCGGCGGGGGCCACATCGAAGGAGGTCGCCGCCCGGCTGTTCCTCAGCCCGCGGACGATCGACGCGCATCTGCGCAACATCTTCGGCAAGCTCGGCATCACCTCCCGCAGGCAGCTCAGGGACATGGCGGACTTCGCACGCTAGGGGCCCCGGGGGTGCCGGGCCGCCCCGGAGCTTCGCAGCCGGCCCGCGGCACCATCGTGCCGGGGGAGGGGCCGGCCGTGTGCGGGGGCCGCTGAGGGCACGGCGTGGAAGTGTCTCGCGCACGTGCCCGGGATTTCCCGCCCCGCCGCAGGGGCGACCGTCCGGCCTTCCGACTGCTCCGGGGTCACCTACGGCTGCGACGAATCGCCCGTCTAGGTGATTGTCACCGACGCGAACGGAAGCTCGAGGACGCCACCGTATCTGTGACAAGCCCTTGTTCCTGCGGGCCCCGGTTCGGTGCCGCGTGTCCGAACCCGCCGCGGACAGGGGCCCCTTCCTTCTGCCCCTCAGTGGAGATGACCGTGAAAGACATGACGAAGTCGACCCGCCGCCGATGGTGGTGGACACTCTGGACCCTGCTGGCCGTGTCGGCCGTCGGTATCGCCCTCTTCTCGGCGGAGCCCTACGTGGTCGCGGACGTGGAGCGCAACAGGATCCCGCTCGACCCCGAGGTCGCCTCCCACTACCTGTCCATCGCCGTGCACGCGATCCCCAGCTCCCTGGCGCTGCTCATCGGACCGTTCCAGTTCGTCACCCGGCTCCGCGTCCGGTACCCGAAGGTGCACCGCATCGCCGGCCAGGTCTACATGGTGTGCGTCGTGCTGGGGTCGATCGCGGCCCTGTTCGCCGCGACCTTCTCCGTCAGCGGGTTCTCGGTCCAGGTCGCCTTCTTCATCCTGACGGCCGCCTGGCTCTACACCCTCGCCCAGGCCTACCGGACCATCCGCCGCGGAGAGGTCCAACTGCACCGCGTCTGGATGATCCGCAACTACTCACTCACCTTCGCCTCCGTGACCCTGCGGATCTACCTCGGCCTGGGCGTGGCGCTCCAGGAGAGCTACCTCCCGGACCTGACCTTCGACGACGTCTACCACGCGAGCGCGTGGTCGTCCCTCGTGGTGAACGTGCTCGTGGCGGAGTACTTCATCGTGCACCGCCTCCTCAAGCCCCTGGCCCGCAGGAAGAGGATCACGGGGGTCACCCCCGCGCCGACGCCGACCGACCGCGGTGTCCTCGTGGGCGCGGGCGGATCGGCCGAGGACGGATCCGGGACGGAGGACGGGGTCACGGTGTCGTCAGGGCCACCCGGTGCCAGGGGACCCGAGTAACCGGTGGTCGCCGCCGACCGCTTCGTCGGTCCCGCCGCCGGGACCGACGGGGCCGAACAGGTGTCGGCGTGGGGGGAGCGCAGACGGGAGCCCGGCGGGCCGCGACCGTACGCCTGGTACGTTGTGCCGGCACACCGTGCTAGCATGCACGCCGAGGCTCTAGTACGCCGTACTAGAAGGCGAGGTCGACACACCGCGCACGTGCCGCCGAGTGAACCCGGCACCGGGAGGGCGGGATCCCACGAGTGGGAACACCGAGGCCTTCGACAGGCGCGGCGGCGGATCCGGCGCCCGCGACGGGCACGCCCCCGCACAGGTGCCCGGAGCCATCGTCCACGCTGTGTACAGCGGTGGCGGGTTCCACGCCCCGACCTCATGGCCACGTCCGCCCGACCCGCCTCGTGGTAACGACGACGACCGAACCTCCCCTCCCCCTCCCGCTGAGGGCCGAACCCAGGAAGGAGCCCCCGCATGCAGGAGAACCTCCTCATCGTCGAGGAGCTCATGCTGCTCCTACTCGACGACGACGGCGCTTCCATCGCCGGAGCAGGCACCCTTCACTACACGCTGAGCGGGGCCGTGCTCGTCGAACTCGCCCTTCTCGGACGCGTCGACATCGACGAGACGAGCGGCGGCGCCCTGAGCCGCTTGAACGGCCCGATCGTTCGGCCGGTGGGGGAGGAGCCGATCCCGGACCCCGTGCTCCGAGCCGCGTTCGACGTCGTCGCGGAGCGGGAGCAGCGAGTGCAACCGCTCCTGCTCGCCCTCAGCAAGAACCTCCTGCAAACCCTCCTCGACCGACTCGAGAACCGCGGTCTCATCCGCAAGGAGCGCAAGCGCGTTCTCGGCATCTTCCGCACGACGAGGTGGCCGGCCGAGGACGAGCGCCACGAGGAGGACCTTCGCGGGCGGATCCGTGCCGCGCTCGAGGACGGGGAGGAGCCGGACACGCGAACGGCCGCCGTGATCGGCCTGGTGTACGCGAGCGGAGCGATGCCGGCGCTGCGGCCGGCCCTGCCGTGGAACGGCACCACGGTGACCCGCGCCAAGCAGATCATGGAAGGCGACTGGGGTGCTGTGGCCGTCAACAGCGCGGTCACCCGCACCGCGGCCGCGATCGCCGCGTCCTCCGCCGCCGTGAGCGTCGGCGTCATCACCTCGACCAGCGGCTGAACCCCGTCCAGGGGCGGACCGGATGCCCCTGGGAGCGGGGAAGGGGCGGGTGACGCCTCGTGGTCGGCATCGGGCACGCGAAGGGGTTCCGTCCGGAAGATCCGGGCGGAACCCCTCCTGTGACCGCGGGGTGCGGTCGACGCCCTGGCGCCCGCGCCGGGCTACGGCGGTGACGGCGGCGCGGGACCGTCACCGCCGTGGTGGGGTTAGGCCTGCTCCGGCACGGGAGTGGGACAGTGCACGACTGCCGGAGTGAGGGGTTCGAGGAGGAGCCCGACGTTCCCGGCGGCAGCGGGGTCGACGCAGAAGGTGTCGCGGACGGACCCGAGGAGGCCGGGGCCCTCGGCGGCGGTGGCGGCAGTGGCGCCGCCCGCCACCGCGAGGGCGGCGAGTCCGGTGGCGGCAAGAAGGGTGCGCAGGTGCATGGCTCTCCCGAATGGTTGCTGTGAGTGGCAGCAAGATCACAGCACGCCAGGGGGTGGGGTGCAACGATCCCGGACTCGCGTCGCGCCGACGCGGGCCGCGACCGCCCCTCCGGGCACCTCGGTCAGCGTGCTCCGGACGCGCGGAACGCCGTGTCCGGCCGGGTCCGGGGCACCCCGGCACGGTGGAGAGAGGTCGTCCGACCCGCCCGATCCGCCAGGTCTGATGGGAACGCGCCGCGTAGGCGCGCGTCGTACGGTCTGCGCGGTGGCCTGGTCACCGACCGCTCACCGTGACCCGGTCCGTCCCGTCGGACCGTCCGAGAGTGCCCGTACCTGCGCGGCGACGGTCTCCCACACCGGCTCTGGGATCTCGTGGCCGACGCCCGGCAGGACGACCAGGCGCGCGCCGGGGATACGGGAGGCGATCGCGGTGGCGGCGCGCGTCCGGATCAGCGGATCGTCCTTGCCGTGCAGCACCAGGGTGGGCGCCGTGATCGTGCTGATCGCCGGGCCGTGCCACTGCGCGCCGATCTGACGGCTCTGCGCCTGGACGTCGCGGGTGCCGCCGTCGGCGAGGCGTTCGGCCCTCGCGCGCCCCTCCTGTTCGTCGAAGGGGTGGCTCGGAGAGGCGCAGAACCGGGCTATGGCGAGGCCGGCCTCGACGGCGCCCTCCGCGGTGTCGGGGTGGCGCATCAGGCTGAGCCGGGCCAGGGCGGGCACGTGGACGTACCTCAGGACGCCGAGTCCTCCCGCGTCTCCGGGGACCGCCGACACCGAGGTCAGGGTACGGACCCGGTCCGGATGGCGCACCGCGACGCGTTGCGCCACGGCGCCGCCCAGCGACACACCGAGCAGGTGTGCCGACTCCCATCCGAGCGCGTCCAGCACCGCGACGGCGTCGTCGGCCATGTCCTCGGCCGTGTAGGCCTCGCCCCGTCTGGCCAGCAGGGCGGTGGCGGGCGTGCGGGGCTTCGTCGGTGGCAGGTGGGTCGACTCGCCGGCGTCGCGCTGGTCGTAGCGGGCAACGGAGAAGCCGTGTCCGGTCAGGACCCGGGCCAGGCCGTCCGGCCACCACTGCCGATTGACCCCCAGGCCCATGATGAGCAGGAGCGGCTCCCCCTCGTCCGCGCCGGCCCACGTGTCGAAGGCCAGCCGGACGTCGCGGTTGTACGCCCAACGGGTCGCCGTCCACGTTCGTCGTTCCATGGTCCTGCTCCTTCCAATACTGCGATCACTGTTCTCAGTATTACTATAGGGGAAGCGATCCGACAGATGGGAGCGGGGCCGGTGGCCGAGGAACCGATGAGCGTGTGGAACCGCCCCGAGCGGGGGGCGCGCGGCCCCGCACCGGAGCGGAGCCGGGCGCAGATCACCGCCGCGGCGGTCGAGATGGCGGACGAGGGAGGCCTCGCGGCGGTGTCCATGCGGCAGGTGGCCAGGCGGCTGGGCACCGGGCCGGCCTCGCTGTACCGCTACGTCTCCGCCCGGGGCGACCTTCTCGACCTCATGGCCGACGCCGTCGCGGGGGAGATCGACCTCGGCGACCCGTTGAGCGGGGATCCGGTCGAGGACCTGGCCGCGCTCGCGGGCCGTGCGAAGCAGGTCCACCTGCGCCACCCGTGGCTGCTCGACCTGCCGACGGAACCCACCGTGGGCCCCCGGGGCATGGACTACCTGGAACGCGCGCTGCGCGCCCTGGAACCGACGTCGCTGTCCCACTCCGCCCGGTTGGAGACCGTCGGGTTGCTGAACGGACTGGTGACCCTGTTCGCCCGCACCGAACTCCAGCGCCGGAACGCGCCCGCCGACCCCGCACACGCGCGCATGTCCTACCTGGCCACCGCCGCGACCGAGGAGCGGCATCCGCTCGTCGCGGCCGCGCTGGCGGGAGGCCCCGGCGCCGGAGCGGCCCCGGACACGCACACCCTGTTCGAGCGGATGGTGCGCCGGGTGCTCACCGGCCTCATGGAGAACCCCGACCCATCTCCTGCGGCGGATCCGCGGTGACAGGGCGGGGCGCGGGCGGTGCCGACACAGGGGGAGGAGCCCGAGGAGCCCGCAGCACGCCCCTGGCCGGGTGGACGTCACCGCCCAGGGCTTCGCCGCCTCAGCCGTGGAGCGGTGTCCCGGATCCTCCGCCTTCTCAGGGCAGGTTCAGCGCCTGCGGTGTGAAGGAGAAACGCGGCCCGCTCGCGTCCGGGTACTGCGGCCGGCCCTGTCCGAAGTAGGCCGCGAACCGCAGGACCCCGTCGGGGGCCTCGTGTGCCCCCGCGGCGAAGTCGGCGACGTCCGTGTTGCCTGTGGAGAGGTTGGTGTCGACGTAGTAGACCATGTCCAGCCCCGTACGGAACAGCGTCTCCTCCGAGGGTCGCGGCTCCTCGTCGGGGAGGGGCGCGTACACCGTCAGCAGGGGCCAGGACTCCTCCGACAGGGCCTCCTCGTCGGCGAGGAACACGGCCTCGGCGTCCCCGTCGCGTACGGCCTCCAGGACCTCCTCCGGGGTGGCGCCCGCCCAGCCGGGGTCGTCCACGAAGAGGAACCGGGACGGTCGCGAGCCGTACCTGGCATACTCCGCCTCCAGGGCCAGCAGCAGGGCCCGCCAGGCGCGTTCGTCGCCGTGGTGTGTCCGCACGACGGCGAAGCGGTGTACGTCGCTGATACCGATGGCCGGTCGCATGGGGATGCCTCCTTCGTCGGGGAGCCCCCGCTGAGCCCGGCGGGGACTCCCTTGGTACCAAGTCCCTGTGACGCTTCCCGGGCGCGTGGCCGGGCCGCGGCCCCCGGCCGCCACGAGTCGGCGTACCCGTTCGCTGCCGGTGGCGCCTGCCGTCCCCGGTGAAGGAGCCCCGTGAGGCCGGGAGCTCACGCCGGAAGACACGGACGACGCGGAAACCGGCTCCCGCCGAGCCGTGGACCTGGTCCTGTGGTACACGTGCGGCAGCTGTGGAGGGTGGGATCCGAGGGGTGCCCCTGCCGGTCCGGCGGGGAGGACCGACCGACGCAGCCGCCGTCCCGGCGTTGAACACGGACCGGCGGGGGACACCGAAGGCGATGCCGTGAGCCCCGCGGACACGCGGACGCAGAGCACGCGTCTGCCTCACCCGACCCCAGCCCGTTCAGCCCCGGACCCCCGCACCAGGAAAGGCCCCCGCCACGATGCCCCACCAGCCCAGCATCCGCACCCGCGGCTTCCTCTTCGACATGGACGGCACCCTGGTGGACTCCACCGCCGTCGTCGAGGCGATCTGGACCGGGTTCGCCCGCGAGCACGGACTCGACGCACAGGAGATCCTCGGCTTCTCGCACGGCCGCCAGACCGCCGACACCCTGGCGAGGTTCCTGCCCCGTCTGGACCCCGCCGAACGGGCGCGGATCGAGCGCGACCTGGCCGAACAGGAGTTCGCCCGCACCGAGGGCATCGCCGAGATCCCCGGAGCGGCCGCGCTGCTCTCGGCGCTGCGGGAGGCCGGCGCGCCGGTCGCGATGGTCACCAGCGCGTCGCGCGACCTGGCACTGGCGCGGATGAGGCTGGCCTCGGTGCCCGTGCCCGACGTCGTCATCGCCGCCGAGGACGCCACACGTTCCAAACCGGCCCCCGACGGCTACCTCCGGGCCGCCGGACTGCTCGGAGTGCCCGCGGACGCCTGCACGGTGTTCGAGGACGCCGAGGCGGGTCTGCGGGCCGGGCTCGCTTCCCGGGCCGCGGTCGTGGTGGTCGGCGGCCATGTCTCGGCCACCACGGAGGGGCTCACCCGGATCCCCGACTACACGAGCCTGACCGTCTCCGCCGGGGAAGGCGCCTTCTCGCTGAACGCCTGACCGCGCACACGGCAGCGCCCGCGCGGCGGCCACGGGAACCCGAGGGGCGCGGGCGCTGTCCCAGGTCAGGGGAGGGGCCGCCCCAACGGGAGTCCCGGGTGCTGGCCGGACCCTGGCGGGGGCCTCCGAGGTCCGTGCGGGGCCTCGGAGGCCGGCCGACACGAACCGAACAGCGCAAGATCCGTCAAGCCGGCCGTGCGAGTCCGTCGCTACGGTTCTGACATGACCACATTTCACGCATTCCTCGGGTGCAGCCTCGACGGGTTCATCGCGGGCCCCAACGACGAACTGGACTGGTTGACCGTCTTCGACAACACCGGATACGAGGACTTCTTCGCCTCCGTCGACGCCCTGGCGATGGGGCGCGGAAGCTATGACGTCATGCGAGCGATGGCGCAGGACCACTACCGGGGCAGGCCGATCCACGTGCTCTCCACGACGTTGGCCGCCGGCCCCCACCCCGACATGGGGCGTTCGCCGGTGACGGTTCACCCGGACATCCCCGCGCTGCAGAAGGCACTCGCCGATGCGGGGGTGAGGCGCGTGTACGCCGATGGAGGCAGAACCGTTCAGGCGTTCCTGGCCGCCGGTCTGCTCTCGGACCTCACGGTGACCCGTGTTCCCGTGCTTCTCGGCAGGGGAATCCCCCTCTTCGGACCCGATCCCGGCCCCCTGCGGCCGCACCTGGTCTCCTCGCACGCGACGGACCAGGGTGCCGTCCAGTCCGTCTACGGCTTCTCGGCAGACGGTCACTGATCTGCGCGGACGAGGAGAAGGCGGCCGACCGCCACAGGTCCGTGGACCTCGCGGGGGAGCCCGACGATCGCCGGCCCGATGACGGCTGTCGATCAGCCGTCGGCGGGAAGTCGTGTTTGCGCGCCTTGTGACGGGTAGGGGTTCGGGTGCGCACCTGTGCGTCCCGTCCCGCGGGTCGCGGCCTTGCCGGCCGCGCGGATCCGGGGTGGGGCAGGAGCGGGTGCGGGGCCGAGCGCAGTCGGGGGAAGGCGCCGGCCGTGCCGGACCACCTGAGTCGGGGGACTCGGAGGTTCCGGCGAGACGAGGGAGCCCCCGCGCGACCGAGCGTCGCGCGGGGGCTCTCCCATGCCCGGGGTCCTCGGCCCGGAGCGGCCCGCGCGATGAGGCCGGGGGCCGGACCGTGCCTGGTCCGCCGCGTTGTTCGGTGTACGCGGGTTCCGAGCAGCGCCGACACACCACGTCCACCGGGGCGCCGCCGACCACTGAGGTGTGACGGTGGAGCGCACGAGGCCCCCGCGGGCGGTGCCGCGGGGGCCTCCGTCGAGCCCGGCCCGGGGGACGCGCGTCCCCCCGGGGGGCGGGGTTATGCGGCGACCAGTGCCTGGAAGGTGGCCGCGTCGACCACGCCGTCGGCATCGAGTCCGACCTCCTGCTGGAAGTCCGTGACGGCGTCGTGCGTGGCGGTGCCGAAGGCGCCCCGACCTGGGGTGTCGGTGGAGAACCCGTCCTCCGCGAGGTCGTATCCGTGCTTCTGCTGCAGCGCTGTCTGAACCGCGCTGACGGCGTAGCTCTCATCGCCCTGCTGCACCGGGCCGGCGTCCTCGACCAGGAACTCCCAACTGCGCGCGTCCAGCACACCGGTGACCTTCAGGTCGGTGTCCTGCTGGTAGTCCATGAGGGAGTCGAGTGCCCGGTCGTCGAGTACGTGGTCGACGACCTTGTAGGGCTCGAAGTAGCCCTGCTCCCACAGCAGGTACTTGGCGACCGCCACGTCCCACCCCATCTGGCCCTTCGAGTACTCCGGCCATGCGCTGCTCTGGACGGCGGTCGAGGCAGGGAGCGAGGTGCCTGCACCGTCGGCCGCGGCGGCCGGTGCTCCGGCCAGGCCCACCCCGGCCGCCAGGGTTCCGGAGGCGACGAGGGCGGTGACGGTTCGTGCGGTTCGCGCCATGTGGGGTCTCCCCTTTCCGTTGGATCCCGCGGGACCCCGGCGGTCCCGCTGTCAGAGGATCCGCTGCGACGGAAAGCGGCTCCCCGCCGCAGCCTTGTGCTCGCCTCTGCCCACAGCCGTCCGAGGAAAACGGGGCAGGAGGGCCGCAGGTGGCCTCGTGCAGGTGATGCGCTGGGACGACGGCGTTCGATCTTCGTCGTCGGGATCGGCCGTCGCCGCGCCTTCGACGTGATCACACGGGTGGTGCGCCCTGTCGCACGACTCGCGCATCGCGAAGGGCGACGACCGTGCCCGCGGTCGGCGGCGCTTCTCCCCGGTCGCGGGCGGCCAGCACTCCGGTGGTGTCCCGCAGTCGGGGGGCGATGAGCGCGTCTCGGAGGCGGCTGCGGATCGGCGGAGTCAAGCGGAGCGTGCATCCCGCTTGTTGCGTAGGGTGGCGGGCGAAAAGCGGAATGTCCTTTCCTTTTGGTCCGCGCTCTCCCGGAGGCGATATGACGGACAGCCCGCGACCCCGCAGGGCGGACGCCGCACGCAACCGCGCACGGGTCCTGGAGGCCGCGTTCGAGGTGTTCTCCGAACGGGGGCGCGGCGGTGTCGGCCCCGAGGAGATCAAGGCGCTGGTGGGGGCGTGCTACACGGTGCGCGCCCACGGCGAGGACCTGGTCGCGCCGGTGGTGGCGGTCGTTCTCGACGGCCTCCGCCCCCGCGGCGCCGAACAGACCCTCCGCGCCCCCGAAACGAAGGAGAACGAGCACTCATGAACGATGTCCTGGTCATCATCGGCGCCGGCGGGATGGGCGAGGCGATCGCGCGACGCTGCGCCTCCGGCAGACACGTGTTGCTCGCGGACGTCGACCGCGACCTGCTGGCACAGGTCGCCGAACGCCTGAGGGGCGACGGGTTCGATGTCTCGGCACACCCGGTCGACGTGTCCTCGGCCCCGTCGGTGACACGCCTCGCCGTCGCCGCGGCCGAGCTCGGACCGATCACCGCGGCGGTCCACACCGCCGGGCTCTCTCCCGCGCAGGCGTCGGCGGACGCGATCCTGCGCGTCGACCTGCTCGGAGTCGCCCACTTCCTCGACGCCTTCGCCGGTGTCATCTCACCCGGTGGTGCGGGCGTGGTGATCGCGAGCATGGCCGGCGCCCTGAGCGCGGGCCGACTTCCCGCGGAGATCGAGGCCGCACTGGCGACGACGCCGACCGACCGGCTCATGTCCCTGTCGTTGCTGCAGGACGAGGCCCTCTCCGATCCCGGTGCGGCGTACTCGCTGGCCAAGCGCGCCAACCAGCTTCGGGTGCAGGCGGCCGGCCTGGCGTGGGGAGCCCGCGGGGCCCGGGTGAACAGCATCAGCCCCGGGGTCATCTCCACCCCGATGGGGCAGCAGGAGTTGGCCGGTGAGTCCGGCACACAGATTCGCGCCCTTCTGGCCGGGTCCGCCGCCCGGCGTCCCGGTACCCCCAGCGACATCGCCGCGGCGGCGGCGTTCCTGATCGGGCCGGACGCCGCCTACGTCACCGGCACCGACCTTCTGGTCGACGGCGGCGCCGTGGCCGGTGTCCGCAACGGGGCGCTCCAGACCGGGCCCGCACGATGAGCGACGCCTGAGCCCTGGGCGGGGTGGGTGCTCCAGCCCGGGGCCGTGCTGCGTTCCGGCGGTCCGACGTGGTCGGTGACGCGTCCCCACGCGCCACGGCGTCGCACCGTCCCATGCGGACGGGCACCGGTCAGTCGTCGCCGGACACCGCGGACGCCTGGCTCGGCCAGGCGTCCCTGACGAACACGATCCCGTCGGTGCCGGCCACCTGGACCGGATCGAGCGGAGCGTAACCGAACCAGGGGGACACCCGGGCCGCGGGCTCCGCGTCGGCGACGGCAGCGGCCAGCCGACGGGAGTCGACGACGCAACGCTCCTCCGGGAGCGCGTACAGCAGCCCCTCGACGGTGTCCGGGGGAGGGGCGTCCACCCCCTGGTGGTGCAGCGTGCCGACCGCCGTGGCCAGGAAGGCGTACCCCTCGCCCAGGCGGGTGCTCACGATCGCGCCGGCGCTCCACCACTCCAGCGGCAGGTCGCCCAGCCGCATCGAACTCTTGTCCCGCTGCAGGTGGCTGTTGTGGGCGAACACCAGCGTCGGAGCACGTTCGGCGAGGGAGAGCAGGTTGGCGGCCATCATCGAACCCCGCAGGTCCAACAGTCGCCCCATCCGGGCCGGTGACGTGTCGGCCATCCAGAAGTGGTAGCGCAGCAGCCCGGTGGCGGTGCGACCGTACAGGTGTGCCCGGTGCCAGTCCTCCGACGCGGACGCCGCCACCGGCTGCGGGATCCGCGCCTCGAACAGGGCCACCAGGTCATCGGCCAGCAGCCGCAGCTGTGTGGCGTCGGGCCTCTGCCCCACGGACCGGGACGGGTCCATCATCGCGGCGGGTTCGGTCCACCGGTCGTCGGGGCCGAGCAGGCGATCGAGCGTTTCCGGGGTGCAGGGAAGCAGGTCTGCGTCGACCCGTGCGGCGAGGTACGCGTGGAGTGCGGTGAGCGCCTGCCTGGGGCTCGCGCCGCCGGTCATCTCCAGCGGGCCGTCGAAACCGGCGAAGCGGACCCGCTCGGACGCGGGTCGGCCCTCGTTGTGCTCCCGCATCCAGCGCACGAGCTCGCGGTTGGCGGCGGACGCGCCGAACCCGTGGCTGAATCCGTGCTCCATGACCTCGTCGAGGGTGCCGGCGCCCGAGGTGACGTGGTCGTCCACGACGAGCCCTCTCAGGCAGTCGCTCTCGATCGCGATCCACCGGTAGCCCTCCTGCTCGACGAGCTGCCGGAAGAGCTCGTTGCGCACGTCGAGCAGGGTGTCCGCGCCGTGGGTGGGCTCGCCCAGGGCGAGCAGCCGCGGCCGGGGCGGGAGCAGCCCCATCACCGCGGAGGCCTCGACGGCATGGGTGATGTCCTTGATGTCAGTGACCATGCCGTCAACGGTATCTCTGAACCCTCAGTTGAGACTTTTCCACGATATTCTTGGGCTCATGCGTCACAACCTTCAAAACGGTGGCAAACTGAGGCCGATCGATCTGGCGCGCGGGCACGGTCTCTCCACGCAGGCGGTCAGGAACTACGAGGAGGCCGGCATCCTTCCGGCCGCCGACCGCACACTCCACGGGTACCGCACCTACACCCCGCTGCACGCGAAGGCACTGGGCGCGTTCCTCGCCCTGCTGCCCGGCCACGGCCACCCGACGGCCACGGCGATCATGCAGGCCGTCAACCGGGACGCCGCCGACGAGGCATTCCGGCTCATCGACGAGAGCCACGCCCAGCTGCTCGACGACCGCCGCACCCTCCAGGCTGTCGAGGCCGCGCTCCGCGACCTCGAGCCCGCACCCGACGAGGGCGGCGACACGCTCGTCGGCCCCCTGGCGAGAAGGCTCGGACTGCGCCCGGCCACCCTGCGCGCCTGGGAACGCGCCGGCCTGGTCCGGCCGCGCCGCGACCCGCAGACCGGCTACCGGGTCTACGGCGCGGCCGACGTGCGCGACGCCCTCCTCGCCCACCAGCTGAGACGGGGCGGCTACCTTCTCCAACAGATCGCCCCGCTGATCGCCCAGGTCCGTTCCGCGGGAGGCATCGCTCCGCTCGCATCGACGCTGTACGGCTGGCAGGCCCGCCTCTCGGCTCGGGGCCGCGCCATGCTCACCGGCGCCGCCGCGCTGGACGCCTACCTCGCATGCCGGACGGCACCGACCGAAGACGGGCCGGGCACCCGCACCACGGCTTCGTCCGCCGGGTCCGACGCGGACACCCCGTAGCTCCGTCTGATCGCCGCCGTGGTGGTGGAGCGCAGACCGGTCGGAAAGCCGTCAGCACGTGCGCTTCGACGACCTCGACCGCGTCGGGGCGGGGACTCACAGATGAGCTCACCCAACGGGTGCAGGGGGCGGAATTGCGGAAACCCTCCGCGTGGTCGGTGACGGACCGCCACCGCGCCACCAGCCAGTCAGTGCGACGGATCCTCGTGCGACTTCTCCAGGACCAGGTCCCGGGCGCCCATGGCCTGCTGGAACAGCGGTGAGACCGTGGCGACCGCCTCCTCGAACGCCACTTGTCCCAGGGAAGCACATGCAGGTCGGCGACCTCGACCACCGCTTCGGTGGCTCGCACGAAGCTGTGCTCTCCCGTGGACTCAACGTAGATTCGGCCGTTTTCGCCGGATTCCAGCAGGGTGCGCATGGCGTCCGGTGCGCCGGACATCAGAGCGGGATTGTGCGGGGTGATCCCCTGGTCGCGGGGGCCCCTGCGCCGACCGATGGTCGGCGAGGTGTCACTGGGGGCGCGCCGCCGGGTGCGCGCGGTGACGCTGCACGGGGGTTTCCTGTCATTCCTGCATTGGGGAGTATGAGGCTGGCGTTTCTTCTGTGGCGTGAGTGGTCGGAGTCTGGGAGTCGCGAAGGTATATCCCATTCAAGTTTCGTTTCTTTCCGTAGTAGGAACATTACAGATCAAATATCGAATCAATCGTTATCAATGGATCGAAGCCGGGGGGTGTGTTGTCCGAAAGCGGACAGGGACCCCTCGGTCAAGGTGAGTCCTGGTGGGCTCTTGCTCGTCTTTTCCTGGGTTGCTGGGAGTTGTCGCTCGAGGTGTCGGATCCGGGGTTTTCGGCGATATGAGTCGTCTGTGCTGGTAGAAACTTCGTCCTACGCGTGCGCGCGCAAGCGCTTCTAGCTGTTGGGTGAACGCAAGTCAAACTCGATAAATGGGCATTCCGGAACCCGTTTGCCTCCGCCTCGTTCTCGGGGCAGGATCGATTCCAATATCGGTATCTTCGATTTTCGTCGGCGTGGAGGTTGGTCTTGCGCAGACTTCTCATGGTTGGTTGCGGATGGATGGGGCGCCCTTATCTGAGAAGGGCACATGACAGGGGGTTGGAGGTCGCGGTCCTTGACCGTCCGGAGGCCTTCACGTGGCCCGAGACAAAGGAGGCACTCGGTCCCGCGGACCGGACGTACCCGGTCTCCGGACGTGACTATGAGGCGTGGCTCTCCGGTGCCTCCCGGGCCCTGGCGGACGGTTCGGTGGAGGGTGTGATCGCCTTCTCCGAGCCCCACGTACTGGCAGCCGCGATGGTCGCCGAGGAGCTTGGGCTCCCAGGGCCGGGGGTGCGCGCTGCCCTTGTGTCGAGGAACAAGGTCGCCCAACGCGAACTGTTCTATCGTTCCGGGCTTCCGCAACCCGGTTTTCACGTGGCCAGGGATGTGGAATCGGCACTCGCCTGGACGGGCGGCTCCTGGCCCGTGGTGGTCAAGCCCGTCTCCGGCTCGGGCAGTCTCGGTGTGCGAATCGTCCACGGCGAACACGAGATGCGCACCTGGTTCACCGAGCGCGACTCGGAGGAGCCGGCGCTCGTGGAGGAGTACCTGGACCACCCCGAGTACAGCGTCGAGGCGGTGACCGACCATGGGTCGGTGGTCTTCTCCAGCGTGACTGCGAAGACCACCGGCCCACGGCCGTTCTTCGTGGAGACCGAACACCGGATCCCCGCCGACCAGGATGCGGACGACCTGTTGAGGGGCGTCGTCCGCGCCTTGGGCATGGGCAGCGGCATTCTCCACCTGGAGTACCGGGACGCACCCGGGGGACCACGCATCATGGAGGTCGCGGTACGCACCCCTGGGGACTACATCCTCGATGCCGTGGAGGCCGCCCTCGAAGTCGACCTCTACGACGCGGTCGTCGCCGTCGCCTGTGGCGAGCAGCCGTCCCGGATCCAGCCCTCGCAGGGCACAGCCGCCGTCTGGTTCCCCACCCCGGAACCGGGCGAGGTGGTGGACATCGTGGGAGTCGACGCCGTCACCTCCCACGAGGGCGTGGTGAAGGTGGAGATCGACGTCGAACCCGGCAGCACCGTTCACCCCATGCGCTCGTCCATGGACCGGGTCGGGGTTGTGATCGTCCGGGCCGATACCCCGGACGTGCTTGAGGCACGGCTCAAGACGGTTCGCGAAGAGCTCGGGTTCCGGACGGTCCCGCCGGGGGAGGGGCGATGACTGTGCTTCCTGCCGCGCCCGCAGCCGTCGCCCTCGGCGACGTGGTGCTCGTCAACCCCCTCATGACGGGCTACGGCTTCAAACGCGCCTGCCGTGAGCGGGGCTTGCGTGTGGTGTCCTTGTACACCCTGGAGCTCGGTCTGCTGTCCGCGTTGCAGGCCGACTACACGAGGGGGGACGACCTCTCCCTGTACGCCCACGACGCCGAGACGGCGGAGGAACTGGTGGGGTCGACCGTACGCGCGGTCGTGCCGACCACCGAACCCTCGATCGTCGTCGCCGACCGACTCGGTGGCGTGCTCGGGGTTCCGGGCAACCCCGCAGCCACGGCCCTCGCCCGCCGGAACAAGGCGGCGATGCGCCTGCACGCCGTGGCCAGGGGCATCCCGGTGCCCGCTTTCGAGGCTGTCGCCACGGAGGACGTCCCGACGTCCGTGGCCCGTGTCGGTTACCCCGCGATCGTCAAACCCGCGACCGGCGCGGGCGCTCAGGGAATCGCCCTGGTTGCCGAGGCGGAGGCGACCGCTTCCCTCGACCTTTCTGCCGTCGACACCTTCGGCTCCCCGATCTGCACCTGGCTCGTAGAGCGCTATGTCCGGGGCCGGGAACTGGCGGTGAACACGTTCTCCCAGGGCGGGCGACACCGGGTGCTGGACGTGTGGGAGTACTGCCAACCCTCCGACGGCGACTACGACCAGCCCTACTGGGACGTGGTGCAGTTGTCCGCCGAGGATCCCGACCTCGCCGCTGCGGCAGACCTCGCCCTTCGGACGCTGGACGCCTACGAGGTGGAGCTGGGCCCTGCGCATGTCGAGGTCAAGGTCGGCGAGGACGGTGCTTTCCTGATCGAGATCGCGACCCGCCTGCCCGGCGCTCACATGGTCGACCACTGGGAGCGCAACAGCGCTATCCGTCCCTTCGCGGACACCCTGGCCGCCTACCTGGGTGAGGACACAGGGCTGTTGGAGCGCGACCTCGGCTTCGACCGGATCCTCGGGGTCTGCTGCCTACGCAACGACGACCGTCCCGGCACGGTCGCCTCACTGACCGGGGCCGAGGAGCTCGCAGGTCTGCCCGGGGTCGACGACGTCTTCCTCCAGGTCTCGCCCGGGGACACCATCCCGCTCACCCGAGACCTGGGCAGTCTCCTTGGTTTCGTCCTCGTCAGCGCCCCGGGGCTCGACGCCCTGCGCGAGCGCATGTCCTTCGTCCGTTCGCACACGAAACTGGAGTTCGCATGATCAATCTGGTCCCGGGCAAGTCCCTGATGAAATTCGACCAGCAGCTGCCCGTCTACAACTGGCTCTATCCGATGAAGGGCCAGGAGCTCGACACCGTCACCCACCACGATTTCTACAGTGGTGTCGGTACGGAGGGGGTCCGTAGCCGGGCCTTGTATTTCCACATCCCTTTCTGCGACACCATCTGTACCTTCTGCACACTCAACCGGGGCCTGGGAAGCACCGGCGACGAACAGATCGAGACCTACGTGCGGGCCCTGGTCAAAGAGATCGAGTTGAAGGGCCGGTACGCGTCGCTGACCTCCCTACCGATTCGGGCGATCTTCTTCGGCGGCGGAACCCCCTCGACGCTGTCCGCTGAGCAGATCCGTCGGATCGGCCACGCAATCCACGAGAACTTCGACCTCTCCGAGCTGCGGGAATTCACCTTCGAGACCGAGGTGAAGAGCGTGGACGAGGCCAAGTGTGCGGCGATGCGCGATATCGGGGTGAACAAGGTCCGCTTCGGCCTCCAGACCCTGGACCCGGTCTACCGGGAGCTGTTCAATGTGACCGCGACGCTGGACCAGGAGTACGAGGCGGTCGAACTGTTCCGCCGCTACTTCGACTACACCAGCTTCGACATGATCTACGGCATGCACGGCCAGTCCTTCGAGGCCTTCTCGCGGGACATCGAGAAGGCTGTCGGCATGGGAACCGAGACCATCGAGCTGTACCCCATCACCAACATCGTGACGCAGGCCCCCCTGCACAAGGGCTACGCGGAGAAGGGGCTGGAGCCCCTGTCCTTCACCCACAAGATGGCCATGACCATCTACCTCAACCAGTACATGCGCGCGGCCGGCTTCCAACAGCACAACGGACACGGCTTCCTCCGGCTTCCCGAGGGTCAGGAGCCCGGTCCGCACTTCGTCTCGCGTGACTACACGAACCTGTACAACACGCACACCTGGTCGCACCATGACGACGAGCTGATCGGCTTCGGTAACAGTGGCATCTCCCAGCTCGGCAAGTACACCGTCATGAACGACGAGAACCGAGCCACCTACGTGCGGCGCATGCTGGAGGACGGCGACGTCAAAATCAACCTGAGCATCGCTGACGACGTCCCCTACGAGCGCGGGGTGGTCTTCCACCTGCCGTACTTCGGCTACCTGAAGAAGGAGCGCATCCTCTGGAACCGGGTTCCCGCGGAGATTCCGCACAAGCTCGACAGGCTCGTCGCCGAGCGCATGCTCGTCGAGGACGAAGACGAGTACCGCGTCACCGAGTTGGGTTGGATCTGGTACGTCAACATGATGTACTACCTGTCCCCCGAGTCCGACCAGCGCATCCTCGACGACTTCGTCGCCCTCAAGCGGCGGACACGCGGCTTGACCGACGGTGACAACCGCATGCTCCCGCTACTGGACCAGGTGGGCGTATGAGCCGGTCCGCCTGGAGCTTCACCCCGGACGAGCGTAGTCTCATCGCCGGAGCCCTCCTGAACTCGATGGCGTTCTTCGCCGTCCTGCCGTTCGCCTCGCTCTACCTTGCCGACCGCACTGAGCTCAGCACCCCGCTGATCGGCGCGGTCGTCGGTGGCATCGCCCTCGTCGCTGCGGTGGGCGGCCTGTTCGGCGGCATGCTGGTGGACCGTTCGCGCGCGGTGCGGTTGATGAGCCTCGGCCTGGCCGCCAACGTCGTCGTTTACTGCATGCTCGCCCTGGTGCAGACCCCCGCGCTCGTCGTCGCCCTCCTGCTGATGCTCGGTGCGGCACGTACCCTCGTCGAACCCGGTATGAAGAAGCTTCTCTCCCTTGCTGACACCGGAGACGGGAGGATCTTCCGGGTCCGGTACATCACGCTGTGCCTGGGGGCGATTATCGGCCCCGCAGTGGGCGCCGTGCTCTACAACGTGAGCCTCACGGCCTTCTTCCTCGTGCCGGCAGCCCTCTTCGTCCTGTACCTGGTGCTTGTACTGGCGCGGGCCCGGTCGCTGAACGCCCTGGAGGGGGACGGGACCCCGACCTCGCGTACCGCCGGTTCCATGGCCGATTCCATGGGGACGGCTCTCCGGGATCGGTCCCTGCTGCTCGCGGTCGGCGCGGGAGCCGTGATCTTCCTGGTCTTCTCCCAGATCGAGTCGATCATTCCC
Organism: Nocardiopsis codii; assembly: GCF_036327455.1. NCBI lineage: Bacteria > Bacillati > Actinomycetota > Actinomycetes > Streptosporangiales > Nocardiopsidaceae > Nocardiopsis > Nocardiopsis codii. The sequence continues at coordinate 158,931 of NZ_JAUZMY010000008.1, forward strand.
CTGTACATGCGGGAACAGTACGCCGAGCGCACCGAGTACCTGTTCGCTCTGCTTCTCGTCTGCAACGCGGTTCTCGCGCTGGCCATGCAGCCGATGATCATATGGCTGTCGGAGAAGCTTCCCCGGCGAGCGCTGATCACACTGGGCTGTGCGTCCTTCGCCCTGGCCTTCGCGTTCTTCTGGCTGAGCCCCCTCCATCTCGCGATGCTGTACATCGGAGTCGTCTTCTGGACACTCGGTGAGGCAGTACTGCTTCCCCTTCCCGATATAGCCGTGCACGAGCTGGCGGTGGACGAGCGAAAGGGCACGTACTTCGGACTGGCCGAGCTGCGCCACCTGGGGTTCTTCGTCGGGCCCGTGGTGGGCGGATGGCTCCTGGACGTCAATGTCTCCTCCTACTTCCTGTTCATGGGGTTGTTCATCTTCCTGTGTCTCCCCCTGCTCACACGGATTCGCCCGGTGGGCGCGGAGACCGGGAACAACAGTTTCGACACGCCGACTCCGGCCCAGACTCACACGTCGGGCGAGGCGGTGAGCCATGAATAGCGGTCACGAACCCGGAACCGTCGTCATCGTCCACCGGGTGCCGGTCAGCGTCACTCCGCTGCACGAGTGGCTACCGGAGGTCCGGGACCGGGTTGTCCTCGTCACCTCTACAGAGTCCGCCGACGGGTACCGGAAGGTGTTCGAGCAAGTCGTCGCCGTGGACGACTACTCGCACAGCCAGGCCGTGGTGGAGCAGTTGGACGAGCTGTGCCGCACCCGCCGGGTCGAGCGGATCGTGTGCGGAACCGAGGACGACGCCCTGCGGGTCTCCGCCGCACGCGAACGCTGGGGAATCCCTGGGACGACCGTGCACGACGCCCTGCTCCACCGGGACAAGCTCCTGATGAAGGACGCGGTCTCGAAGGTGGTTCGCACCCCCCGCTACTCGGCGCCCCGAACCCCGGACGAAGCCGTGGAGTTCGCTGAGCGGACCGGCTGGCCCGTTGTCGTCAAACCGCGTCTGGGGTATGGGTCCCGGGGAGTGCGAGTGGTGGGCGACGCAGACTCTCTCCGCAGGGAGTTGGCGGGTCGACCGGGCGATGACCTCCTCCTGGAGGAGTTCGTTCCCGGCACGGTCCACCATGTCGACGGTTTCACCCACCGCGGCGAGGTCCTCTGGTCGGTGTCCTCGCGTTATCTGAACAACTGCCTGTCCTGGCAGGAGGGGAGGTCCCTGGGCAGCGCGCAGATGGACCCCGAGGACGCCCTCGCCCGTCGGCTCGGTGTTTTCGCGCGGGCGGTGGCGGGCGCGCTCCCGCTCCCGGAACCGACGCCGTTCCACCTGGAGGTGTTCCGGCACTCCGTGACCGACGAGCTGTACTTCTGTGAGACGGCAGCCCGCACCGGTGGCGGCTACATCCTCGACGTGCTCGAACGCGCGACCGGGATGAACTGCGTCCGTGAGTGGTACCGGGAGCAGAGCGGGCTCTCGCACCGTGCCGACCGACCTGAGCCCACCGCCGAACGCTACGGGTTCCTCCTGGTGCCGCCCCGCCAAGGGAGGCTGCGGTCGATCGCCGGCGATCAGCCGGGATACGCGGAGGTCAGGGTGAACGCGTCGCCTCCCCAGGTCTTCGACGCGGCAGCCGCCAGTACCGACACGGTCATGGGAGCGATCGTGTCGGGGACCTCCAACGAAACGGTTGAGGAACGGCTGGTCTCGTGCATGGAGTGGGCGACGCGGGCCATGGAATGGGAGACGGTGTAATGGATTTCGACTTCACCGGTGTGCACGTGTTGTGTGACATCAGCGAGGTGGCGCCGGAACTGATAGAGAACGACGCCCTCGTCCTGGAAGCGGTGCTGCGGGGAATCAAGGCTTCGGGCGCGACCCTGTGCGGGACCCAGTCCGAGAAGTTCGAGCCATTGGGGGTGACAGCGGTCTTCGTGCTCTCCGAATCGCATGTCTCCGTCCATACCTATCCCGAGCGGCGTTCGCTGTTCGTTGACGCCTTCACCTGCGGGACCCGCTGCGACCCGGAGCTGATCGTGGAGGAGGTCCTGCGGACACTCGGCCCCTGTGAGACCAGGACCAGCGTCATCCATCGGGGCACCCCCGTCCGGAGCCTGGTGAGAGCCGCGGAGGCGACGTGAGCACCTCGACCGGCATAGTGCGGGCCGCGGGCACCTTCGGTCCGGAGGAGTCCGGTATCGGTGGAACGAGTTTGCGGGTGCTGCCGACCACGGACTGTCGCAGGGCGTTGGTGACCGCGCGCCGCGCGGTGCGTCTGTGGTCACAGGGGCGGGTCGCGGGGCAGCTGTGCGCCTTTCCGTTCGCGGAGGTCCTCACACACCTGAGGTCGGTGGGGCGATTACAGGTGGACCCGGACCTGCGTGCTGAGCTCTTGGCTGCGCGAGTCCATGCGTGGCCCGGAGCGGGGTTGCTCCGGGAGTGGCTGCCCATGGCCCTCGATCAGGAGGATGGCGACTACGACTCCTACGTGGGCAACACAGTGCTGACCGCCGCATCGACCTCCGACGGCGTCCTGGGCTCGGAGCAGATGGTGGATGCGACCCTGGTCGCCGCCGCCGCGGACCTGGTCCTGCTGGAGGCCGAGACGTTGACGGCACACCCCACCAGGGCCCAAGCCGTCCGAGTGCGCGCCACGGCCCGTGTTCTCACGCTCTCGAACGAACTCGCCCCGGGCTTCGCGCTGCCGCGTCGGGAGCTCGACGCGCTCTCGGAGCTGTTGGACCGATGGGACGAGACGAGCGACGCGGGACGGGCCCACACAGCCCATCGATGCGCGATGGCTGTGGTCGGGCAGGTGCCCTCGGTGGTCCGGGACGCTGTGAACATCACCCTCCTCCCCACCACCAGGATGCACGACGAGCAGATGTTCGTGCGGTGCATCCAGATCTTCGAGAGTCTGTACCGGCAGGTTGCCGACCGGATCGCGCAGAGCATCATCGCGCTGGATTCGGGGGACACGGCCAGGCCGCTCGCCCTGTTGGGGGAGGCCGCCAACAGGGTGCGGGCCACCCAAGGGCTCTACCGGGTGCTGACCACCATGCCTCCCGACGCGTTCGCGGTCATCCGCGCGCACACGAACGGGCGGAGCGCGGTGCAGTCCCGCCCCTACCGCCAGGTGGAGGATTTGAGCGCGCCGCGTCCTTCCGACGGCCAAGGGCCGGGGGAAGCACACGGGATGACCCTCCAGGGAACTCTGCTCCTCCGAGAGGCGGACCTGGGCTCGCAGCCCGCGGCCGACATACGAAAGGTGATGCGCGAACTCGACTCCGCATGGCGGGCGATGAAGCGCAGCCACTGGGGCGTGACCCTGAAGACCATCGGGAGAGTATCCGGCACAGGTGGCACGGCGGGTGCCGACTACCTTCGGGCGACTGCCCAACGCGCCCTCTTCCCACTTCTGACAACGAACACGCCGACTTGACAGGGGGAGCATCCGTGAACACGAAGAACGCCGGGCACCACAACACAGCCATGCGGCGAACCATCATGGGGTTCATCGTCTCCCAGACCGTCTGCGCCGTCTCCCGGGTGGGGATCCCCGATCTGCTGGCGCACGGCCCGCGGGATGTCGCAGGTCTCGCAGAGGCCAGCGGTACCGATCCGGGGGCGCTGGCGAGATTCCTGCGCGTGCTGGCAGCCGAGGAGATCCTCGTCGAGGTGGAGCCCGGCGTCTACGCACTTTCCCCCACCGGTGAACTCCTGCGCGGAGACATTCCCGGGTCCCTGCGCCACTTCACCGAGCTGATGTCGGCGGAGGCATACACAGTGTGGGGCGCGGCGGAGGAGTCGCTGCGCGGAGGCGGTCCAGCCTTCCCGTCGGTGTTCGGCCTCCCCTACTTCGAGTGGCTGGCGGTACGGCCGGAGGCAGCCGAACGGTTCGATCGTTCCCAAGCAGGGCTGGTGGAACTACGACTCCTGCCCCTGTTGGAATGGGACTGGCCGGGGGCCTGTTCGGTGGTGGACGTCGGCGGAGGCGACGGGGCCCTGCTCCGGAGGCTGCTCGACGACCACCCCCACCTCTCCGCGACCCTCCTCGACCTCCCCCATGTGGTGGGGAACGCCGAGGAGGACGGGATCGCGCGTGTCGGCGGGAACTTCCTCGAAGAGGTGCCCGCAGGCGCCGACGTGTACGTGCTCTCACAGATCCTGCACGACTGGGACGATACCGACGCCCTGAGTGTCCTGCGTGCCTGCCGCGAGGCGATGCCAGCCCACGGCCGACTGCTGGTGGTCGAACAGGTCCTGCGGGGGGGCGGCGGCCCCGACCCCGCGCTCCTCCTGGACCTGCACATGTTGGTGCTCCTCGGGGGGAGGGAGCGGGACAGACGGGAGTGGGAAAGCCTCTTCGAGAGGGGCGGGTTCATCCTGACGTCGGTTCGTACCGGCCCCAGGTCCACATTGCTGGAGGCCCTACCGGAGGGGTGAGACCGTCGCGGTCCCGAGTGTCAGGGCTGTCCGGCCGAGGCCGCCTCCCAGGCGAGGTGGGCGCGGTCTCGGTCCCAACGGAAGGTGCGTTGGAGTTCGCGCGGAGTCGCCTCCACCATCGTGTCCAGGAAACGGGCCGCAGCGGAGGCATCCCGTTCTCCCCGTTCGCCTTGGCTGGGCACCTCGAAGGCCCGTGCGGTCAGTTCGATCACCGAGGCGGGCCACCCCGAGCCGGTGTTGTCGGTGCCGTAGCCCGTCACCAGGAGAGACCTGCCGAGTTCCGCGAGAACCCTGTCGAAGTCCCTGCCCTTGAGCCCGAGGGAGGCCCTCGCATCACGTGTGTTCGTCGGTCCGTTCACGAGAAGGGTCTCCGCCAGGGCCCGGGCACTCGGGGTCAGATGATCGCACTGGGTGAAATCGTCCGGCTCTCCCGGGTACTCGTACAGGTCGGCCAGGAGTTCCGGGCTCAGCAGGGTCTGGCGGCTGCCCAGGAACCGTCCGAGCCAGGCCTTGCTCAGGGCAGGGAGGGTGTCCTTCCAGTCCCACATGGCCTCGAAGTCCTCCCCCAGACCAGAGGGGAGCATTCTGGCGTCGTCGTCCCGGGAGATCTCCCGCAGACAGGGGTAGACGGGGCGGTCGCCGCCGAACAGCACCGCGAACCCGACATCCTGGACGAACGCCTGGGCCTCGTCGACGGTGCGTATGGTCGGCCGGTCGCACCACCAGCGGCTCAACCGTGCTTCGAGAAGATCACTCATACCAACTCCTCCAAGGGATCGTGTACCGGGGCGCCTCCGACGAGGGTCAGGTCGGCGCGGGCGTCGTTCCAGCTCTGTGCGTCGTGTGCGAGAACGTCCAGGCTCAGGACGGTCAGGTCGGCCGGCGCCCCTGTGCGGAGCCTTCCGGATGCGCGCGTGACATGGGCGGCTCCGGAGGTGTAGGCGCGGAGGATGTCGCGCGCGGACAACCGTTCGGACGGGTTGAGTACGCGTCCGGCGTCCTCCGGCCCGAGCCAGGGGGCGCTGGGAAGGGAGGGGCTCCGCGTCACAGCGACGTACATCCCCCACAGCGGGTGAGGGCTGCTCACAGGCCAGGCGCTGCTCGCCGCCAGGCGCGCACCGTGTCGTAGCAGGCTCGCGAAGGGGTACTGGCGCTCGATGCGGTCGGTGCCGATCAGCGGGCCGAACACCTCACGGGTGGCGGGAACCTCTGCTGCCCAGAGCGGCTGTATCACGGCGGTGACGCCGAGGTCGGCGAAACGTCCGAGATCGGACGGGTCGACGAGTTGCGCGTGGGCGATCTGGTGACCAGGGGCGGGCGGGACGGAGCGGGCCCGGGCTGCGGAGACCGCGTCCAGACACTCGCGCACGGCCCGGTCGCCCACCGCGTGGAAATGCGCGGACAGGCCAACATCCTGGAGGGCCGCGACCGCTGATGCGAGCTGCCAGGGGTCCAGTCGGCCGCCTTCGCTGTCACGGCCGTTCGCGTACGGGGAGATCAGGGCGGCCCACCCGTTCTCGCAGATGCCGTCCTGCATGATCTTGACCGCGTCCGCGCGCAGACCCGCTCGCCGGGCCAGCTGTGCTCGGTGGAGAAGGCCGTCGACCTGGTCGTCGCCTTTCGCCGGGTCCCACCACATGGCGAGCGAGATCCGTCCAGTCAGAGCCCCCGCCTCGGCCAGTTCGAGGTAGGCAGGCAATGGGTCCGCCAGTCCCAGGTACGGCCCGACCAGCGCGTCCTGCCACGCGGTGAAACCGAACCCGTGGAGTGTGCGCTGGGCCGCCAGGAGGGCCGAGCGGATGCGGTCCTGTCCCGGATCCGGTAGCAGTCGGGAGATGAGGTCGGCTGCTGTCTCCTGGAGGAGGCCCGACGGTCGGCGGAGAGAATCGCGCACGATCCTGCCGTGCACCGGATCGGAGGTCGCGGAGGTGATTCCGGCTCGGGCCAGTGCGGTGCTGTTCACCCAGGCGTCGTGCAGGTCTGCTCCCAGGAGGTACACCGGGCGGTCGGGCACGACTGCGTCGAGGATCCCTGCGGTGGGGCGTCCACCGGGGAAGAGGCTCGACGCCCAGCCACCGCCGACGATCCACGGCTCTTCCGGGTTGTCCTCCGAGTACGCACGGACCATCTCCAACGCCTGCCCCTGTTCGGCTGCGGGGCGGAGATCGCACCACGTTTCGAGGATTCCGGCGGGGAGGGGATGGACGTGCGCGTCCTGCAAGCCGGGGCTGAGAAGCCGCCCCCGCAGGTCGACGATCCGGGTACCTCTGGCGGCACGCGCTCTCAGATTCGTCGAAGCGCCGATCCCGGTGATCCGGCCGCCCGACACTGCGAGGGCGTCAGCACCCGGCACACGATCGAGGCCGTCGAACACTGTCCCGCCGACGAACAGCAAGTCGTTGCCTTCCAAGAGAACCCTTCTCAACTCCGTGCTGTCAGGTGGCGCCGCGCGGAGTGGCGCGCCGCTCCTGCGGATTTGTTCTCCCAGTTCATCGCGGTACGGCTCTCACTGTGGCGGGGCCGATGCCGTCGGCATCTGCCGCCCGACGGCTTCGTCCGGTTCGCGGGGCGACGTTCGGTCGGCGTTGGTCCGGCACCGCTCCAGGCGTGCCCTCCCGGCGACGAGGGAAGAGGAACTGGACACCACGATCCCAGAACCAGTGAGGTGGGGTAGCACGTGTTGTTGGCCGTATCCGGCCAGGGCTTCCACAACGTGCCGCCACACTTTGTCGCTGTGCACCCTGCAAACCGGCGACTGCTTCATCGAGCCCGCCACCACGGAGTTCTACGAGGTCGAGCTCACCTCCTGCGACGAGCCGCACAACGCCGAGGTGATCGGCTCCTACTCTCCCTCGGGGAGCGACTGGCCCGGAGAGGCCGCGTTCTACGTCGACATCGACGCCACGTGCAGCCCCATGAGCGACAGCGTGCTGGACCCCGCGCGCACACCGGCCACGTACTACGTCGGGGCCATCATGCCGAACCAGGATGCGTGGGAGTACGGGATCCAGGAGGCCTTCTGCTACGTGTCCGCCGACGGGGAGTCCTGGACCACGTCCCTCACCTCGTGACCCCGAGTCCGACGGACCCGCGGTGACAGGACCACGCGGTGACGGGCAGGACACCGACATCGAACAGGCCCGCTCCCGGCACCGGGGGCGGGCCCGCGCCGATCCGGTCAGTCCATCCGGATGCCGGCGAGTTGGTGCGACTGGGCGACGATGGTGCCGCGGCCGTCCCTGACGGTGCAGGTCTCGTCGACCCGGCCGTCCTGGACGAGGTTGGCCTCGAACACGACGTGCACCGGCCCCGGGGCCGGGAGCGACCGGACGTAGGTCGACAGTTCCACGGTCGGCACCCACCCGGTGAACGCGATGTCGAAGGTGGCCGGTGGGAGCGCGTCGGCGGCGAACAGGAGCGAGGCGGGGTCGAAGGCCTCGCCGCCCGGGAGGTCGAGCCAGCCGCGCAGCTCGCCGATTCCGCGGGGCGCGCCGTGGACGGACGACAGCGACTCCGGTTCGAGGTGCAGGTGGACCTGGTGGAGCAGTTCGACCGCGAACCCCTCCCGCGGAGGCAGGAAGCGCGGGCAGTCCTCGAACGGGGCGCCGGCGGCGGGCAGCCCGTCCGAGGCCCACCGCGCCTGCCCGGCCTCCGACAGCGATCCGAGGCTGAACACCGACTCGGCCCTGGGGGTCGCGTCCTGGCTCAGCCGGACCCGCACCTGGGTGATGCTCCTGCCCTGGCGCAGAGTCTCCACGTCGAGGCTCACCCGCCCGGGACGGGGCACGCTCAGGAAGTGGGTGCTCGCCGCGACAACGTGGGGGTGGGAGGACGCGGCTACGGCCGCGCGGGCCATGATCGCCTGCAGATAGCCGCCGTTCGGGTTGCCGACCACGGTCCACAGTGGATCGACATCGGCGACGTACGCCCCCGGGCCGGACGCGGTGATCGCGGTGGCCTCCTCGAAGGTCCGGCTCTGGGCGGTCCTGGTCATCGCGACGTTCCCTTCCTGTCCTCGGCGCGCGGTCGGGCGCCGGACCGGGTGCGCGGTGCGGTCTCCGCGCCGGTGCTCGGGGGTCCGTGGGAACCACCCGGCCGTGGGCCACCGCGCCCAGCCGCTCCTGCGCCACCACTTCACTTCCCGTCTGACTTTAGCTCTCTGAAGCCAGCGGGCTGCGTGCGCCCCCATGCCGGTGACGGGAAGCCGAGGTGAGGAGCCCAAGGAACCCGGTGTCGGTGCCGCCCGGCACTACCAGCGTCGGCGCACGGTGCCCTTGGGACCGGCCACCAGGCTCGCTGCCGGCACGTCGTCCGCCACCACGGTCCCGGCTGCGACGACGGAGTCGCGGCCGATGCTGACGCCGGGCAGGATCGTCGCGCCGGCGCCGATCCACACGTTCTCCGCCACATCGATGGGCGCACCGCTGAGGAAACGGCGCCGCTCCCCGGGGTCCACCGGGTGACCCACCGTGATGAACGTGGCTTTCGGGCCGACCATCACACCCTCGCCCAACCGGATGCCGGCGTAGTCGAGGAACGTACACCCCTGATTGACGAAGACACGCTCCGCCAGGTCCAGGCGAAGGCCGTGATCCGTGTAGAAGGGCGGGTAGATCGTCACCTTCGGAGGGAGGGGGCCGCCCAGGATCTGCTCGAACAGTGCCGCCTTGCCCGCCTCGTCGCCGAACGGGAGGACGTTGAGACGCGAGGTCAGCTCCGTGACCCGCAAGACCCTCTCGCTCATCGCTCTGAACTCGGCACCCAGAACGCGCTCGCCCCTGGCTCGGAACTCCGGATCGTGGATCAGCATGAAGCGGTCGTCGGTCATGCGCCGATTGTCGCGCAGCCCCGCGCGGTCGCAGACCGGTCGTCCTCGATCCCCGTTCTCGTAGGTCGGCTACTGGATCAAGCGCCCGGACCCCGAAGACCTGGTGGACGGCCGGGCGATGGATTCCACCGACAGACTGTGATGACCAGCAAAGACGAAGGGGCGACAGGAGCCGAGGAAACACCGATTCAGGGCATCAGGCCGTCGTGGGGAGGCTGCAGGGGATGCCATTCGGACAGGACGATGGTGGCGTCGTCGGTGAGCCGGTCCTGCTGGTAGCTCAGGATGGCGTGGATGAGGCGGCGCAGGGCTTCGGGGGCCGACTCCCCGGCGGCCAGGGCACGGATGACGAAGCCGGCGAAGCGCTCCTCTCCGAACAGCTCCCCGGTACGGGGGGAGCGGGCCTCGGTGACACCGTCGGTGTAGAGCAGGACGCGGTCGCCGGGCTCCAGGTGGTACTCGTGGACCCGGCGTTCACCACTGGGCACGTCGCGGCCCAGGCCCAGAGGAGGCTCGGGACTGCGGTCCAGCGCTCCGGGCACCGGTTCGTAGTCACGCAGCAGCAGCGGCACGGGATGACCGCAGTTGATCCAGCTCAGATGACCGCTGACCAGGTCGAGTTTGCAGAAGACACCGGTGACGTAGCGGTCGGGAAAGACCTCGTGGACACTGGCGTCGATGGTGGCGACGATCTCCTCCAGGTTCGCCCCGGCACGGCGGGCGTTGCGGTAGGCGGCCAAGGCGACCGCGGCGAGCAGGCCGGAGACCAGGTCGTGGCCCATCGCGTCCAGAATGACGGTGTACAGGGTGCTGCTGCTCAGAGTGTGGTCGAAGGCATCGCCGTGCAGGTCGTAGGCGGGCTCCAGGACTGCGCTGGAGGTGGCCGTGTGGCTGCCGACGGTACGCGGGGCCAGGGAGGCCCACACCATCTCGGCGGGCAGCTGCATCGGGGCGGTGCGTTTCACGCGGACGTAGGCGTCGCTGTAGAGGTCCTTGGCGATCACGAGCAGGGCGACCAGGGACGCCAGCGCCTCGTAGAGCTCCAGAGCGTCGGTGTCCAGGACGGGGGCCTGCACGCTCAGCACGCCGACCCGCTCGATGCCGTCCAGCAGAGGCAGCCACAACGTCAGGTCGCCGTTGCTGGAGGTCGTGATGCGGGGAGACATGGTGCGGTAGCACCAACCCGCCAGGCTGGGCTCGACCGCCACGGTCCGGGGCTGTTCGGTCCGCTCGTCGGGCAGTGCGATCAGGGTCTGCTGCTGGACGTCGGCCAGATACACCGTCAGCCTGGTGACGCCCAGGGCCTCGTAGTGCCGTCGCAGCAGGCCCGGCAGGTCGTCCGGGGCCATCCGGTGGCACTCCTGCAGGATCTTGCCGAGCACCATGTCCCCCCGGCTGCCCGTCCCCTCACGCATCCGTCCACCCATCGGTTGTCCGTACGTGCACGGCCCCCGCCTCCCGTTCGGACGCGGTCGGTCCAGGGCCCGTTCGTCCGTTCACCCGCTCTTCGAGCCCATTGCGGGCAACCTCCGCCGAGGCCGACCCGGTCGCCGCACGTCGCTCCAAGGTCCCATCCACCGAACGCCCCGTTCCCCCGCCACACCCGGCCTTTGCGAAAGTGTGGGCCGGGCAGCACGGCCGCGTCGAAACCGAGCGGTACGGAACCTCGCCGACTCAGCCGTCCGCCGGCATGGCCCGCACCCGGCCAGGCCTGGTACGCCCTGCGCCCGGAGGCCGATCATGAGGTGCCCGAAGGAAGCAGGCACCCCACAGCGGTCGGGCGACGGCGTGGCTAGGCTCCTGAGCGGATGGACCGATTCGGGCTCTTTTCAGCGGGTCCGGCATTCTCCGCACGACCCCCGCAAGGAGAACCGTTGAGCTACGACGTGGTGGCACTGGTCGCAGGCGAGCCCGACGAACACGACATCGTCCGGGCCCTCGAGAGCGTCGACCAGGAACTGCGCCTGCACTGGCACAAGGACACCAGTGTCCTGCAGATCCGTGATGGGGACGGGCGCCTTGTGGCCACCCTCGAACCCGGGCAACGGGTGGAGTCTCCGGGCGAGGTCGTACGCCTGTTGGGCGCGGAGGCTGTGGCAGGACTGCCGGACAGGTTCTGGTGGGTGGAGACCCGTGCCCGCCCCGACGCGCAGGGCCGTGAGGTGGCGCACCGGTTCGCCGACGGGCTCGTGCTCAGACTCGGGGGCGCGGTGTGGACCTCGGGTGGGGCCGAGTTCGGGCTGTGGGAGGAGTCGGACCACCCGGCGGTCGAGCGCGCCGCACCGAAGGCTCTCCTGGTCGCCCAGGACCGAGAGGTCGTGCCGTTCTCATCCTGGCTCAGCGACGCGGTGGCCACCCACGCCGGCCAGAGAACGCTCCAGGTGCTCACCCCGCCCACCGCACGGCTCACCTACGGAGTGCGCACCTTCCTGGCCGGACCGCTGGGGCGCTGGGTGGTGCGGGACGAGGACGGGGGACACTACGACGGCTTCACCGGGCTGCCGGTCCACTGGGACGACGAGTACGGATTCCTCGCGGACAAGGAACCCTCCGGGCTCAACTGGACCGAGAGGGAACCCGACGCCGCGCCCGTGCCCGGGTTCCTCGTCGACTTCGCCGAAACCGCGGGGACGCAGGTGGTGGTGGACGTGTCCGTACTCCACCGGGACCCCCTCACCCCGCACCTGGGCCGTGCCGCGGAGATCATCGCCGAGCACCTGGCCGGGCACGCGCCGTCCGCGTGGGGACCCCACGAGCCCACGCTCAGGGAGTGGGACCGTGAACGGATCACGGGTTTCGCCGCCGAGCGCAGGCCCCGGGCGTCGATCCTGTACCTGTCCGGGCCGTTCGGCCTGGGACAGCCGCTCTCCGGACAGATCGGTCTCACCTGGCACGGATCCCGCATCCGGGAACGGATCTCGATCGCGGCCGGGTTCGAGGACGGGGACGCGGCGCCCTTCGACGCGCTCCCGCAACTGGTGGAGGCACTCGCCGCCGAGGGGCTTCTCGACGGCTTGCGGGTGCGCCACCTCCCCGGGCACAGCGACACCACCTGCTCACCGGTGTGGGCGGGGCCCGCCATCCCGGTCGGACTGGCGATCGGACCCGAGCGTCTTCGTGCGGTCGGGTCCGACCGCGCCCAGGCGGGCCCGATCGGGGGCACGCTCCTCGGTGAGGGGGCGGATCAGGCGGTCTGGTACCCCGTGCTGAGCAGCGCGGAGGCTCCCTTGCAGGGCCTGGAGCTGATGGGGCGGCAGACCGACTACCTGGCAGCGGATCCCAGAGGGTGAGGGCCGAGCCCGGGATGGTGCCACCACTCGATCTCGTCGATCAGGCCTCGGGGCTGACATCTCGGCTTCGTCGAATGGAATCCGAATGAAGGACTGGGAAACTCGCTTCTGTCAGACAACGGCAATGGTGATGCACATCACTTGATGTGAATGGGTGCCGTGAAAGGCGAACATTCGGGCTGCTCAGGTAACCCTTCATGGTTGTACGGACGGTATTCGACGCACATTTATACCCCGGAGAAAAGTCACCACATGTAGGCATACTGCTACTGCGACCCATGCGGGTCAGGCGCAGTGCCGACAAGGAGAAGAGGCTGGGGCGGATGAAGTTCGAGCTGGTAGAGCCATCAGAGGAAGACTCCACCAACCGTGAACTCCCCGCCCCCGGGGCCAGGAGCGAGGGAGCGCAGGAGCCGTCGGCGCCCCCTCTCGGCCACGAGCACGCCGACGCCCTCGTCAGACCGGTCAGGGAACGTATGAACACGGCGGTGGAGGGTGTTCGTGCTTCCTTGAACCAGCTCAGGGCCCATGTGGCGGACGAGAACACGGCGGAAGCCCTCCGCTCTGTCGCCTCCGTCCCGGAGATCGGAGCCGGCACCGTGTTCCACGCACACCGGTTCGCCGCTCCCACGCAGGCGGGTGAGCGATGAGCCAGTGGGACATCGACGTCCACGGCGTTGCTCTGGTCCTGACCGACCTCAGCACCCAAATCGGCCTCGAAGGCGACGGATTCTCCGCCACCATCGACACCACCGCAGACGGCATCGACATGGCCCTGACCAATGTCAAGAGCCCACCGGTGGAAGCCGCGCTCGGCGGTTTCCTCGGGCACTTCACCAGCCAGACGAACGCCATGTTCACCCGCAGCCTGTCGTGCCTGCAGGGTGCCAACGACGCCGCACTGGCCTACAGCCAGGGGCAGGAGGAGATGGCCGCCGAGGCCCAGAGCCAGGCGGGAACCGGGTTCAACCTCGACCTGGGCCCTGACGCCCCGGCCACCCCCGGAGGACCGCGGTGACGTTCGAGCCGACCCAGCCCCAGGACGGGGTGGACCCGAACATGTTCACCCTCATCGACCCCGGGGCCATCCCCTACCCCCTGACCGACACCTGGTCCCTGAACTACGCGGCCGAGACACTGCGCACCGGCGGGGAGAACCTCTTCGGCGGCGCCGAGGACATGCACGCCACCTGGGGCGGCCTGCAGGCCCACTACGTCGCGCCGGAGAGCGAGACGCTCTTCGCCGCGATGAACCCGGTGGTGACCCGGGGCGAGGACATCCAGAGCGACCTGGCCACCGTCGCCGGCGCGCTGGAAGAGCTGGCCGACGCGGCCGCCACCGCGCGCTCCTCGCTCAACACCCTCAAGATCGAGGCCCAGTCGTTCTGGAACAAGCACCACGACAAGAAGGTGTGGTGGCTGGACAAGGACGACGAAACGGACGAGTGGGCCATCCAGGAGAACATCAGGCTCAAGGACGGGGTCAACACCGCCTGGGCCACGTTCAACGAGGCGGAGAACGCGTGCGCCACCCGCATCTCCACCCTGTTCGGCGGCCCCTCCTACGCCTCCCCCGACCAGGCGGGCGGGGACGACGTGCTCGTCTACGGACTGCCCACCGACGCCGGTGAGCGGGAGGCTCCGGGGTTCGACGAGACTCTCATGGACCCGGCCAACGACTTCACCGCGTGGCTGGGCACCGAGTTCCACCCCTCGATGGCCAGCTTCTCCAACAGCACCGGCCAGGCGGCCTGGGACAACATCGTGGTCGACGGGCTGTGGGGGTCCGCGGTGGGGCTGGCCGGGCTGTCCGGTGTATGGCACCCCCAAGGCGGGTGGCAGCTCACCCCCAGCGGGCGCTGGGAGAACGTGAAGAGCACCGTCAACGACGGGTGGATGGACGCGATGACCTTCATCGGCATCCACGACGACCAAGGGTGGGTCGCCGAGGGCGCCGAGGGCACTCGGTTGGATCGCTGGACCACCAACATCGGCGTCAGTTGGGACGAGGCGGTGGAGGGCCACACCGCCTGGTCGGTGCGGGAGGAGGACCTCGAGTACACCGGTGCCACGAGCACCATCAACACGGCTCTGATGACCGCTGGGTTGCCGATCAAGGTGGCCACGACCGTGCTGACCCTGGGCCCGGGCGGCGACGTGCTCTCACCCTCGTCCCGGAACGGCTCCTACTCCGACGGGTACGACCAGAACTCCGCACATGGCGGGCGTACACCGGTGGGTCCGAGCAGTCCGCTGCCCCGCCACCTGGAGGAGGGCACCGCCCCGATCGGTGAGCGTTTCGGGCACGACCTCACCCTTCTGAGGGAATCGCTCCTGGACCCCGAACAGCACCGCAACACCCCCGCCCCACAGCCGGACAGGCCGTCTCCCACCCCGAACCGTCCCGTGGCCGGCGACGGAGTCGACCAGCCCGCCCGAACCCCGATCACACCGGAGCGCGGCGACACCCCGCACAGCCCGAACGAGGGCTCTCTGCCCCACCGTCCCCGTGAGGAGGCGGATGCGCCGAGAAGCCAGGAGGAGAGGCCCGGCGCACCGGCCTCGACCACGGGGTCGGACGACGGGCCGCGTCGCGGCGACTCCGACGGTCAGCGAGCCGTTGAACCTACGGAACAGCGTCACGCGAATCGCGATGATGACCATTCCAGTGGCCAGGGTGGCGACCGCCCTGCGCGTGGTGATGGCTCCTCACGGGAGGAATCGGAGGCGCCGGAACTCGCCCAAGGCAGCGGAGAGGGTGGCGGTGAGGAGCCTCCCAGGGGTCGTACTGGAACCGGAGGTGGTGACGGTGATGGTGACAGCAACGCCGACAACCGTGATGGCAGTGATGACCCCGTCTACGAGAAGCCTGAGCCTACGAACCCTGACAACCAGAAGCCGGACCACAGCGGGCCAATGTCTCCCGACCGCCGGTCCGAACTCCGGGAGGAGATCCAGCAGGTGCCTGGCTTCAGGCAGCTCGGATTCGACGACAGGGACTATGCGAGCCTCTACAACTCTTTGGAGAACAAAAGGTCGACCGTCGGTGCGCAAACCGCAGATATGATCCTGCAAGGGCGGCTGGCCAATGTTGAAGGATTCAGTGACATGATTGCCTCCCTCAAAAACAGGAACGACCTCCCCGCAAGAAACCAGGAAATGAGAATCGCCACTGATCTGCTAGATGCGGGGTTTTCGGGGGAAAGGGTTTCATTTCCCGGAAAGAATCCGAACACCGGAGAGGATCTTGATGTGGCGTTAAGGGGGGATGATGGTAGGATCGAGTACGGGTATCAGGCGAAGGTTGTCGAAAATCCGGAAGGGATCAGAAGTGCCCTTCGGAAGATTCGAAAGCAGTTCCCGGCGGAAACCGAAGCGGTTCATCGAGGTGGAATCATTGAGGCAAACTTCGAGATGAGCGCCCTTATGGACAGGGATCTGAAGAATCTTATCAATGCGGCGGAGGATGAGGGTATCTCCTTCCATATCAACTTTCAGGACGGAACGCTAGATTTTCCCCCCGGCACCCCTATGTATCCGACTAGCTAGAGAGTTCTGATGTCAGCACTACTGCGAGCGCCCAGTGAAGTCGGTTCGTGGATTTGGTACGTCGAGGCGCCCGAGGAGATAAGTATCGATGGCAGTCTCCTTGTTCTCGCCGGGGTGGCGAGTGTTCTGGAAGATCACCATCTTCTCAGGTCGGATGTCATAGAAGTCTGCTGGAAAGAGCGAGGGAGGGGAAAAATTGGCATTTGGACAAAGTTGGCCCCAGGAATTCCCTTCGCCGATCCTGATTATGCAACGTTTGTGCGGCAGAGCCGGCCGTCTGGGTTCCCCAAAGCCCATGCGGCGCATCTCGACACGGTTGGCACTGGGACATGGATCGATGCGCGCGGGCGCAGGCGCCAAGAACTCCAGCTGGTCAACCTTACGGTCTCCCCTGAGCCTGGTGAGATTCAGGTGGAGATCAGCGTGCACCACGACATCTGGGCTTGGTACGACTTCTCAGGGCGCCCGCATCCCGAGATCTACGACCAGAACGCCCCTCGCCTTGCGGCGGCGCTCGAAGACGTAGAGACGGCGCTCCAAGTTGAAACCGAGAATGGCGAAGGAACGTACTTCGGGCGGGCAGAAGGATTCTGGATCAAGCGCCCGGACTCCGAAGACCTGGTGGACGGATTGGCTATGAATTCCACTGACAGGTTGTGAATTACCGCATAATTTGTGTCCCGTTTGCGAATCGCTCGGGTGCGTGTCCCGTCATGGGTGTAAATCTCGGGCGAGCTGACAAATGTGAATGATGTGTGTTGGCGTATGCCGACTCCGAAGTTCGCTGACTCTTTGAAGCGAACGTCGCCGAACTGCCGCTCTGTGACGGAGGGCAATTCCCGCACGTCAAGTACCTCGGTGGGAAATGGCAGTGGGATGGGGGCGGGCGAAGGTGTGGAACGGTCGCCACTGGCGCCAAGTGAGCCGCACAGGCGGCGAGGTGCACGACAAGGATGCCCTGCCAGATGAAGTCTCCGTGCCGGAGGTGGGTCACAGATTTCGGCGGGTTCCCGTGTGTAGCGCACCAGAAGAGAGCCTTCCCTTCCCTGGTCGGAGCGGTTCCGGACACCCAGGGCGTCCAGAACCGTGTCGATCGCCTCCTGGCCGTCACGGGAGGGCCGGGGGAAGGTCCGGCCCGTCTGCTCGATGGGGGCGGGTGGTCGACGAGATCCCCGACGGCTGGCCACCCCCGAAGCACCACAACGGCAAGGTGGAAAATTATTCACATCGACCAAACGCCTGATGGGAGCGCTCCCTTAGTCTGTTCGCTCCGCTAAATCGAGTTGACACCCGACAGGGGCGAGGATAGGTTCCACGTCGCCCAGTCATAGCAGCGTGGACGCGTACCGCTGTTTTTCTCCTCAGTATTCGATGACGACACGAAGCGATCGACTTCCCCATTGATGCACGCCGAGAGAAAGGCTGGTGCACAGGGTGTCTATCCCTGCCGCCGACGAAGTGGTGCGCCCTGGAAAGAGCAGCCCGATGGCCCTGCTCAAGGCGCGGAGGGAATGGGTCTTCTTCGGCACCCTGTGGAGGTCCCACCGGAGGCTGACCGCGGTGTGGTGGGCGCTGATCCTGTTCCAGGGGGTTCTTCCCGCCGGATTCGTCGTGGCGGTCGGCTCGCTCATCGGCGCCGTCGCCGACGGCTCCCCGCTGCTGGCACCGCTGCTCCTGATCGGCGTCGTCTTCGTCCTGATGCAGGTCACGACACCCCTGCACAACCAGGTCGGTTCCCTCCTGGGCGAGCACGTCTCCGATCGTCTGCACGATCGCCTGCTCGTCGCCGCCGGCACCCCCGAGGGTCTCGCGCACCTGGAGAACCGCGAGCACATGGACGAGCTGACCGCCGCCCGGGACTTCGACCTCGGGATGACCGGCCCGCCCCTGCACATGTCGATGGGCTTCATCGCCGGCGGCCTGGTGGAAGCCATCGCGGGCCTGGCGCAGGCGGTGGTCCTGGCCGCCTACGCGTGGTGGGCGCCGCTCCTGGTGGGGGGCGCCTGGCTCTCCACCCACTGGCTGCTCCGTGAGAGCACCCAGTGGGACCGCAACACCGGGGAGGTCCTCGACGCACAGCGCCGCGCCGAGTACTCCTACAGGCTGGCGGTGGACTCTCCCGCCGCCAAGGAGATCCGGCTCTTCGGCCTCGCGAGCTGGTTGACGGACCGCTTCGCCTCCGAGCGCAGGACCCTGGTCGAGTTGCGCTGGCACACCACCCGGCTGCGGCAGAAGCCGATGGGCTGGGCGGTGGCGGTCCTGACGGTCTCGGGAGGGCTGTTCTTCTGGTCCCTGGGAAGGGACGCCGCCTCGGGCGCCATCGACCTGGGCCAGGTGAGCACCTTCGCCTACGCGGCGGTCGGTGCCAGTGCGCTGGCCTTCGGCGGGCTGAACTGGGCCCTGTCCCTGGCCGCCGACGGGGTGGCGGCCGTGCTGCGCGTGGAGAGGACGATGTCCTCGAGCGCCGAGGCGCGCAGTGTGGTCTCCGGACGGACCCCGGCCGAGGGGATGCCGGCGGCCGAGATCAGGTTCCGCGACGTGACCTTCGCCTACCCGGGCATGTCCGCACCGGTCCTCGACGGTCTCGACCTCACCATCCCGGCCGGGAGTTCGCTGGCCGTGGTCGGCGTCAACGGTGCGGGCAAGTCGACCCTGGTCAAGCTCCTGTGCCGCCTCTACGACCCGGTCTCCGGGACCATCGAGGTCGACGGCACGGACCTCAAGGAGCTGGACCTGGACTCGTGGCGCCGCCGGATCAGCGCGATCTTCCAGGACTTCATCCGCTACGAGCTCTCCCTCAAGGACAACGTCGCACCCCTGGGCGCCGTCACCGAAGAGGTCGCCGACGCCCTGAGGACCGCCGGCGCCGCGGATCTGCGCGACCTCGACCGGATCCTCTCCTCGGGGTACGAGAACGGCACCGACCTCTCCGGAGGACAGTGGCAGCGCGTCGCCCTGGCCAGGGTCCTGTACGCCGTGGGCAGGGGGGCCGGGGTGGTCGTCCTCGACGAGCCCACGGCACAACTGGACGTGCGCGGCGAGGCCGAGGTCTTCGACCGTGTGCTGGAGGCCACCCGGGGGTGCACGACCGTCCTCATCTCCCACCGCTTCTCCACGGTCCGCCGCGCCGACCGGATCTGCGTCGTGGACAGGGGCAGGGTCGTGGAACTCGGGAGCCACGACGAACTCATGGTCCTCGGGGGCACCTACAAGCGACTCTTCGAACTCCAGGCCACGCGGTTCAACGAAGAACAGGACGGAGCCGACTGTGCCGGCTGAAGACCACCCCCTACCCGCGTCCTGGCGGGGCCTGGGCCGCACGCTGCACCTGGGCTGGACGGCCTCACCCGGGCTCATCGCCGTCGCGTTCGCGACGACCATCGGCGCCTCCCTGCCGGACGTCCTGATCGCCGCCGCCCTGGCGATGCTCGCGGACGCGGTGCTCTCCGGGAACCAGGTCGACGTAACCACCGCCGCCGTGCTCCTGGGCGCCCTGGCGGTCATGAGCTGGCTGCTGCGCCTCCTGAGCGAGAGGGCCAACCGTCGCTTCGCCGACCGCACAGCCGTGTTCATGGAAGCCCACGTGGTGCGGCTCCAGAGCGGCATCCCCTCCCTGGAGCACCACGAACGCCCCTCCTACGTCAACCGCGTCCAGCTCGTCCGCGATCACGCGGACACGCTGAGCGAGGTCTACCAGTACCTGTTCCAGGCGGTCGGCGCCGTCCTGCGCCTGGTCCTGACCATGGGCCTGCTGATGACCGTCCACCCCCTGCTGGGCCTGCTGGGTCTGTTCGCGGTACCCACCGCAGTGGTCTCCCACTGGCGTGGTGGGGCGGAGCACGCGCTGGAGGAGAGGGTCGGGCACCACGAGCGCCTGGCACGGCACTTCTTCCTCCTGGGCACGAACGCCTCACCCGGGCGCGAGCTCCGTGTCGCCCGCGCCAGGGAACGGGTGCGCGCGGGACGCCACCAGGCGTGGGCCGCACGGCACCATGCCATGTCCCGGGCCCGCTGGACGACCACGGCGTGGCAGGCGGCGGCGCTCACGGTCTTCGGTTGCGCGTTCGCGGGCTCCGTCGCCGGGGTGGCGCTGAACGGCGGTTCGGCGGCCGAGGTCGTCCTCCTCCTCGCCGCCGGCAGCCGCCTGGCCCAGTACATCGGCCAGACGCTCAGCCAGGTCCACTTCCTGCGCACGATCTGGTTGGAGGGAGGACGCCGCCTGCTGTGGTTGGAGGAGCTGTCCTCCATGGCGGCCGAATGGAGCCCGGCGCCTCCGCCGGAGCGGATGCGCTCCGGCATCACCCTGGACGGGGTCTCGTTCAGCTACCCCGGGACGGACCGGCAAGTGCTGGACGACGTCACACTCCACCTTCCGGCGGGAGCGGTGGTGGCCATCGTCGGGGAGAACGGGGCGGGCAAGTCCACGCTGGTCAAGCTCCTGGCGAAGATGTACGAGCCCGACTCCGGGAGAATCGTCGTCGACGACGTCCCCCTGGCCGACGTGCCGGCCGACGCGTGGCGGACCCGGCTCTCGGGCGCCTTCCAGGACTTCGCGCGCTTCGAGTACCCGCTGCGCCTGTCGATCGGCCTGGGCGACCTGGCCAGGGCCGAGGACGGGGAGGCCGTCGATCGGGCGGTGGAACGGGCCGACGCCCGCGCCCTGGCCGACCGGCTCGACCGGGGCCTGGACACCCAGCTGGGCAACACCTGGGCCGACGGGGCCGAACTGTCCGAGGGGCAGTGGCAGAAGGTCGCGCTCGCCCGCGGCTACATGCGCGACCCCCTGTTGCTTCTCCTGGACGAACCCGCCTCCGCCTTGGACGCCGAGACCGAGCACCTGCTGTTCGAGCAGTACGCCGAGCGCTCCAGGGCCCTCAAGGACCGGGGTCGCCTCACGCTCCTGGTCTCGCACCGCTACTCCACCGTGCGCATGGCCGACCTCATCGTCGTCATGGACGGGGCCCGGGTATGCGAACAGGGCAGCCACGAGGAACTCGTCGCGCTCGGTGGGCGCTACGCCGAGCTGTACGGGATCCAGGCCCGCGCCTACCGCGTCGAGACGTGATCATCGTGGCTCTCCCCTCTCGTGGGTGCCGGGGAACGCGGATGGGGGGCTGCTCCTGACCGGTCGCGGGCAGCGTGGCGGGTCATGTGGCGTCGATCCGGGGGATTCTCGGTGCCGGGGCGGTCGAGCGGTGGTCGGGGGACAACTGCGGTCGTCGGCGTTGCGCGAGAATCAGGGCGAACGTGGCCCATCGAGCATGCAAGAGGTAGCCGTGGCAGACGAAGCGCAGGCATGGGAACTGCTCCGGTTCGCGGACCCGGTGCAGAGCGTCGCCGTCGAGGTGGAGTTCGGTGCTCCTCTGACGATGGGGCGGGAGCGCTACTTCACCGCTCACATCGTGCTGGAGAGCGGCTTCGTCAAGGGGCGGCTCGGACTCCTGTTGGCCTCCAGGGATCTGGACGACTGGGAGCGCTGCCTGGACGCTCTCCAGGCTGAGGAGCGGATCACGTGGCCCATGGGTGATCGCGTTGCCTGGTTGGAGGTGGCGCCGGAGGATCCGGTGGAGGTGACCGTGCGCGATGCGCCCTCGACACAGATCGTGGTGCGCGTGCCGATCGACGTGACGGATGACTGGCTGGATGAGAACCGAGCGCGGCTGGGACGTGCGCGCAGGGCCATGGAGTGGTGATGCGTCTGCGAACGGCGGTTCGGTCGGGCCGGGTACCGCGTGGTGGCGCTCCCGGAGAGGGCGGGAGCGGCAAGGGCCCGCGCCGGTGAAGCTGGTCCCGCGCTGCCGGAGGCGTCGAGGGTGATCACGGACGGCTCCGGGCACACGCCCGGAGCCGCTCTGCCGTGGGAGCCTCGGAGACCTCGCACACCGGGTCGGGACGCCGAGGGGCCTCGGCGATCCGGGTGATGCACAGGCCCCGCTCTCCTGCGGGGCGTCAGGTGCCCGTCAGGTGCCCGCTGTCCCGGTCTCAACGACGTCGACGACCTCGTGCAGGCGCAGCCGACGGTTGAACCCGCCGGCCACCCGCGCGACGACGGTGCGCGGCAGCAGGCGCGCGGGCCAGGTCAGGACCCGGTTCACGGTCCGGCCCGGGTACGACACCGCGCGCCGCCGGGCGTAGTCGTCCAGCGTGTGGGCCGCGACGGTGGCCGCCGTGTCGGCCTGGGGGCCGATCGTGGCCGAGGTGCCGTCGAAGAAACCCGTCGCGATCGCGCCGGGGTGCGCCGCCATGACGTGGACGCCGGTGCCGCGCAGCTCCTCGGCCAGCGCCTCGGTGAAGGAGAGCACGAAAGCCTTGGTCGCGGCGTAGCTGGCCTGGTAGGGCATGGGCTGGAAGGCCGCGGTGGACGAGACGTTGATGATGCCGCCGGAGCCGCGGGCGACCAGCTCGGACCCGATCGCGTGGGTGAGCGCGAGCAGGCCGCTGACGTTGAGCCCGACGGAGCTCAGCTGCGGCCCGAGCGGGCGGCCGAGAAACGGGCCCACACTGCCCGCGCCGGCGTTGTTGAGCAGGAGGTCGACGGTCAGGCCGCGCTCGCGCAGCTCCCGCAGGATCCGCTCGGGTCCGTCCGGGGCGGCGAGGTCGCCGGTGATCACCTCGGCCGCCTCGGTGTCCGGCGCCCCGGCGGCCGGTCTGCCGTGCCGTTCCCGGATCTGTGCGGCGAGCTCCTGGAGGTCCCCGTCCGAGCGGGCCAGCAGGATCACCCGCGCTCCCCGCCGCGCCAACTCCAGCGCGTACGCCCGCCCCAACCCCTTGGACGCGCCTGTGACGAGTGCGGTCACACCGCGGTAGTCGTCTCCCACAAGTCCTCCATTGTTTCGAGTCTCGAAGCATCAAGCTAGCATGATCCTTCGATGCTCGAAGCGTCGGTAGGATGGCGGCATGACCACACCCGAGCTCACCGCGGTGGTCGCGGCGACCCACGACATCTGGATGCGGACCAACGACCTGATCGGGCAGGCACTGGTAGAGCACCGGCTGACACCGGCGACGTTCCAGGCGCTGTGGGCCATCGACCCGGCCGAGCCGCCGCCCTCGATGAAGGTGATGGCCGAGCGCCTGTACTGCAACGCCCCGAACCTGACCTTCATCAGCAACCAGCTCGCAGACCGCGGCCTGGTGGAGCGCGCCGTGGACCCCGCCGACCGCCGCTCCCGCGTCCTGGTCCTGACCGGCAAGGGGCGCCGGGTCCGCGACGAGCTGGTCCGGACAGCACTCGAGAAGTCTCCGCTGGCGGTGCTGTCCGACAGTGAGCTGAGGCAGCTCATGGCCCTGCTGAACCGCGTCGTCCGACCCGGCTGACGCGCCGGGCCGAACCCGGAGGCGGCGCCGAGCCCGCCGACCGCGGTGTGCGCGGCCCGGGTCGGCAGGGAGCCGCCGCCGCGGTTGCGGATGAGCAGGCCGGCGGCGGCTCGGCCGAGTTTCCGCCCGCCCGCTCACGACGGGCGCGATCGGTGCGCGCATGAGCTCCGAGGCGTGCAGGCCCGTGGCCGCTGCCAGGTGCCGTCCGGGTGTAGGTTCCACGGCCGAACGGGTCCGTCGTGCCGACTTCGCAGTTCAGGGTGATCGTGGCAGCGCCCCGACCTTCCGGGGCCCCATGCGGGCTTCCCCGGTCCCGTTCCGCCGGAGGCGTAGGGGCTTTCGCGCAAGGTGCGGCGCCGGACGTGTGCCCGGAGCCGCTACCTGCACAGGAGAGGCCCCGGAAGCCCTGAACCAGGGCTTCCGGGGCCTCACGTCGCGCTACCTGTACCTGTAGCCCTGGCCGCGTCCCACGAGGAACCACAGAACGGCCCCGATCAGGGGGGCGATGATGACGAAGATGAGCCAGACGACCTTCATCGACCCGTCCACCGGTGACCCGATGATGCTGAACACCGCGGCGATGATGAACACGACCACGGCCAGTCCCGCCAGCAGGGCCATGATCAGGATGGCGGCCGCGATTCCGGTTTGCATGGTCGTCGAGTCGGCCAGTGTCAGCAGGGACATGTCATGCCCTTTCGGGGTCGGTCGGAGGGTCGTCGTCCCGGCGGGACCGGACGGCCCCGGGGAACGTTCTCCACGCTAGGTGCGGTGACCCCGCCCGCGCCTCCACCTGCGGGCCACACCGTGACGACGACCAAAGCGGCACAACCGCGGGCGTCCGCGCCCCTTTGGTCGGTGCGCGTACCGACTTTCGTCGGTGGGGTCCGCGATCCGGCCGGCTCCGACCCGTCGGGCGCCGGCCCCTGCGAGGACCTTGCCCCTTCCCATCGTGTGGTGGGGCGCCTGATCGTAGAATCGGGTGATCCCGCAGGATGTCCGAACGTGAGGGGTCCCATCCATGGCCGTGTCCACCGATCTGACGGCTTCCTCCGAGTGGTGGCGAGGCCTGACCGCGGCCATGGCCACCCGGCGCCCCCTGCCCAGGGTGCAGCCGTTGGTCAAGGAACATCTGCGCTGGTACCCCAAGGCGGACGTCGCGCTGCTCAGCCGTGCCTACGCGGTCGCCGACCACCTGCACCGCGAGCAGAAGCGCAAGAGCGGCGAACCGTTCATCATCCACCCGCTCGCGGTCGCCACGATCCTCGCGGAGATGGGGCTGGACACCGCCACCCTGGTCGCCGCGCTCCTGCACGACACCGTGGAGGACACCCCCTTCAGCCTCGCCCACCTGGCGGCCGAGTTCGGCTCCGAGGTCGGGATCATGGTGGACGGTGTCACCAAGGTCGACCAGTCCATGTACGGCAGTGCCGCCGCGGGGGAGACGTTCCGCAAGATGGTCGTCGCCGCCAAGGACGACCTGCGGGTGCTCCTCATCAAGCTCGCGGACCGGGTCCACAACCTCAGGACCCTCCAGTTCCAGCCGCCGCACAAACGGATCAAGATCGCCCGGGGCACCCGAGAGCTGCTGATCCCGCTGGCCGAGAGGCTGGGCGTGTACCAGCTCAAACGCGAGCTGGAGGACCTGTGTTTCGAGTACCTGGAGACGGAGGACTTCGCGCGCGTGCGGGAGCGCACCGACGAGATACGCCGCTCCCACCAGTACGAGATCGACTCCCTGCGCGTGAGCCTGCGGGACGTGCTCCACGCCTTCCGGGTCAAGGCGGAGGTCGTGGTGCGCGAACGGCACCTGTACTCCGTGTACACCTCCGGTCTGCGCTCGGGGACGCAGGTGGGACCGATGGCCACGGTCAGGTTCGTGGTCGTGGTGCGCGGCGGGGAGCAGAACGCCTACCTGGCCCTGGGCGCGGTCCACGGGAGGTGGCGCCCGGTGCCGAGACGGTTCCGCGACTTCATCGCCACCCCCAAGTACAACCTGTACAAGGCGCTGCACACCACCGTCGTCACCGAGTCCGGGCGCCAGGTCCAGATCATCATCTGCGACCCCCACGCCCGTGAGGTGTCGGAGTTCGGGATCATCGCGCAGATCCGCCAGGAGACCTCGAAGGACGGCCGCCTCCTCCAGGGGCGCACGCGTGCCGACCCCGAGTGGCTGACCCGGCTGCTCGGCTGGCAGGAGCAGGCCAGCGCCGAGGACCTGCTCACGGGTGCGCGCACCGACCTGGCCGACACGATCACGGTGCTGACCGGCGAGGGCCGGGTGCTCACCCTCCCCGAGGGGGCGACCCCCGTGGACGTGGCCTACGCCCTGGGGGAGGAGACCGGGAACCACTTCTCCGCGGCCACGATCGGCGGTCGCCTCGCCGGACCCGCGGCCAGGGTGCGCGAGGGCGACACGGTGCGGATCGTCACCACCGACGAGCCCGCCCCCGACCAGGGGTGGCTGGACTCGGTCAGGACGGGTGAGGCGCGGGTGGGCATCACCGCCTGGCACCGCGTCCGCGCCCGCGAACGCGCCTCCGAGGCCGGGCGCGCAAAACTCTCCGACCTGCTGGGACAGGACAGGCTGGTGGAGGCGGAGGGCGCCGGAAAGCTCATCGGGGTCGCCCGGCGCATGGGCCACCCCGACATGGAGGACCTCTACGCAGCGCTGGGCGAAGGGCGACGCGATCCCGGGGAAGTCTCCGACCACCTGTCCTGAGGGCCGCCGCAGAGGAGAGCCGTCGGGCGGGGCGGCGGTGATGCCGGGCACGGGTCCCCGGTCCCGGCGGGGAGTGTGACGGCCGCGGCGGACGTGCCACGGCGAGAATCCGAGGGCCCCGCGACCGTCGTCCGTGTGCCGGCCGGCGTGCTGGTTCGACCCCCGCGGCACCGTGCCGAGGGAGTGGGGGAGCGCCCCGTCCTCGGCGGTAGGACGCGACACGCCGGTCTCCCACGTCCCCCGTGATGCGGGCGGGCATCGCAGGATGTACTCATGGAAAGCACGCAAGACGAAGTTCAGGGCAGGGGATACGAGGATGGTGACGACCCCATCCAGGTGAGTCTGGTCGGTGGGCCGCGTGCCTGGTCCGGTCTGGTGATGGAGGACGTGTTCACCCGCGACGAGATTCTCGGAGTGCCGTGGGAGGACCTGGGCGCGGACCTGGTTCTTCCGGGCGACGTGCGCCCCGATCCGCCGGTGGCCCGCTACCGGCCCCGCGCCGAGGCGGCACGGTGGGTGTGGCACTTCACGGGATGGGAGCCCCCCGAGGCGGACCCGACGGCCGAGGTCCA
Source organism: Nocardiopsis codii (assembly GCF_036327455.1). Classification (NCBI taxonomy): domain Bacteria; kingdom Bacillati; phylum Actinomycetota; class Actinomycetes; order Streptosporangiales; family Nocardiopsidaceae; genus Nocardiopsis; species Nocardiopsis codii. The sequence goes on from NZ_JAUZMY010000008.1 coordinate 185,653, forward strand.
GCCGACGCAGCGCACCCGGGAGAACGCCCTCCCCCAGTGAGGGCGGCACACCGCGGCTGCTCGGTGGCGCACAGGCTCCGACGGGCCCGACCGGACCCTCCGGTCGGGCCCGTCGGCGTTCCGGGACCGGCTCCTCGGCTCAGGAGGCGGTGGCGCGGGTCCGGGCGACCGGACGGATCACTGGCCGAGCGTGATGGCCTGGGCCTCCACCTCGACCGGCTCGGGTCCGTCGTCGACCCTGCGCAGCGCCCGGCGTCCGAGGAGGACGATCGCCGCCGCCACGACGACCGACCCCGCGGCCGCGTACATCGGGGCGCCCGGGGACAGCGCGGCGGCCAGAGCCGAGGCCGCGGGGGGAGCGGCTGCTCCGCCGAGGAAGCGGATCGCCGAGTAGGACGACGACGCCACCGGCCGGGGAAGGTCGCTGGCCTCCATCACGGACTCCGTGAGCACCGTGTTGAGCACCCCCAGCAGGAGTCCGCCCAGCACGACGCAGGTGATCAGGCCCGCCGTGGAGGAGATGAGGGCGCCCGCGGCGACCAGGTCGGCGGCCAGCAGGAGCAGGGTGGTCCACAGCACGCCCGTGCGGCGCCACCGCCTGGTCAGGACGGGTGCGACGAAGACCGAGGTGACGGCGACCGCCAGCCCCCAGCCGAAGAAGGTGAACCCCAGCCCCATCTCGTCCAGGCCCAGGGGGAAGGGCGTGTACGCCAGCAGCGCGAAGAAGCCGATGTTGTAGAACAGCGCGGTGAACGCCAGCACGAGGATGGCGGGTTCGCGCAGCGCCGTGAACGGGGCCGACAGCGGGACCGGTGCGGTCCTCTCGATGGTGTCGCTGCGCAGCAGGGTGGCGATGGTGACGAACCCGACCGCCATGAGCACGGCGGTGCCGAAGAACGGCCCGCGCCAGCTGACGCTGCCGAGCAGCCCGCCCATCAGCGGTCCGGTGGCGATGCCCAGCCCCAGCGAGGCCTCGTAGAGGACGATCGCGGAGGAGGAGCCGCCGCTGGCCGCGCCGACGATGGTGGCCAGGGCGGTGGAGATGAAGAAGGCGTTCCCGAGCCCCCATCCCGCGCGGAAGCCGATGACGGACTCGACGTTCCCGCCGGCTCCGGCGGCTGCCGCGAAGACCACGATCAGCGCCAGGCCGAGCAGGAGGGTGCGCTTGGCCCCGATCCGGCTCGACACCCAGCTGGTCACGAGCATGGCCAGGCCGGTGACGAGCAGATAGCTCGTGAACAGCAGGGACGTCTGGGTCTGGGTGGCCTCCAGGCTGCGGGAGATCGCGGGCAGGATCGGATCGACCAGGCCGATGCCCATGAAGGCGATGACGGAGGCGAACGCCACCGCCCACACCGCGCGGGGCTGCCGGAGGATCGACCCCGCCGGCGGGGGTGGTGCGTCCCCCGGCTCGTACGGGGTGGTGCGCTGGTTGTCGGTCTCCGCCACCATGCGTCGGAACTCCTGTCGGTTGTCGGTGGGGAGGACGGCGGCCGGTGCGGTCGGGGTCCTCGAGAGGATTCGTATAGGTAACCTATGTTAACGCTCGAAGATTCCCGGACGCACCGGAACGGCGCCGGCGAGGAGGGCGGAAGAGGGGTGCGGACCTGCGGGAAGACGCCCCGCTCAGGCCTCGCCCCGCCGCAACCGGCCGTCCAGGAGCCGCACCGAGTCCCCGAGCAGGTGCCGCTCGTGCTCGGACAGGTCGGTGAACAGCGGGGTCAGCGCGGCGCCGATCCGGGACCGCCAGTCGTCCAGCGCGGCCTCTCCCGCGTCGGTCAGCTCGTGGAGGTTGGCCCGCCCGTCGTCGGGGTCGGGGCGGCGCTCGACGTACCCCGAGGAGAGCAGGGACTCCACGATCACCGTCATGGTGGGCTGGCGGACCCGGCAGTGTTCGGCCAGCACCCCCAGGCGCAGCGGGCCCTTCTCCCGGAGGACGCTGAGCGCGCGCCAGGTCGCGGGCGAGGTGCGCTCGCCGGTCGCGTGCGCGGCATAGCGTGCGAGACGGTTGCTGATGTTGATCAGGCGGACCAGCAGCTCGGAGACATCGTCGTCCTCGCGGCCCTCATGGTCCTCGTTGTTGCTCACGCGGTCAGGCTAGTCGCCACGGGCCCCGGTGCTGCCACGGTGGCGCGGGCACGCCCGTGCGGTGCCCGGGACCGGTTCCCGGCCGCGGACCAGGACGCGCGCTCCTGGGCTGCCGGAGCAGGACGGCCGACCGGTCCGCGGGGAGGGTGAAGTGCGCCCGCGCCGCGCCCGGCGCCGCCGGCGGGGAGCGCCGGTCCGGCCCGGCCGACGGGAACGGGGCGCCCGAATGGTAGAACTACCGCGTACACGGGGCGAGCAGGCCGGTCGACGCGGCCGGACACGCCCCGCACCGACCGCCCCCGGGAGGGCACCGTGAGTGACGACCTGTCCGTGAGCGTGGAGGGCCACGTCGGCGTCCTGGAGTTCCGGCGCCCGCCCAACAACCACTTCGACCTGACGCTCCTCCGCGACCTCGCGGACGCCGCCGCCGAGCTGGAGAGCGCACGCGGCTGCCGAGCCATCGTCCTGTGCTCCGAGGGCAGACACTTCTGCGCCGGTGTGGACTTCGGAGGCGAAGGGGTCGGCCCCGACCCGGACACCTCGCTGAGGGCCATCTACGCCGAGGGACTGCGCCTGTTCTCCGTCCCCGTTCCCGTGGTCGCCGCGGTGCAGGGCGCGGCCGTCGGGGGCGGCCTCGGGGTGGCGTGCGCCGCCGACTTCCGTGTCGCCGCGCCCTCGACACGGTTCCACGCCAACTTCGGTGCGCTCGGCATCCACCAGGGGTTCGGCCTCAGCGCCTCCCTGCCCCGGATCATCGGCGCGCAGGGCGCCGCCGAGATGCTGTACACCGCTCGGCGGGTCACCGGCGAGAAGGCCCTCGCCCTCGGCCTGGCGGACCGGCTGGTCGAGGACGGGAAGGTGCGGGAGGCCGCCGTCGCCTACGCGCACGAGATCGCCGCCAACGCCCCGCTGGCCGTGCGGTCGATGAGGCAGACCCTGCGCTCGGGCTACGTGGACGAGGTCCGTGCCGCCATGGAGCGCGAGGTCACCGAGCAGACGCGGCTGCTGGCGACCAGCGACAGCGAGGCCGGTATCGAGGCGTCCCTGGCGCGGGCCGCGCCCGTCTTCACCGGAAAGTAGGCCCCGCCCCGCGGAGCGGACGGCTACCCTGGCGTGCCATGCGCCTGCTCATCATCTCCGACACCCACCTGCCCAGACGCGCCCGTGACCTGCCCGCGCAGGTCTGGGCGCAGGTCGAGCGGGCCGACGCGGTGATCCACGCGGGGGACTGGTGCGTCCCCGACGCGCTGGACGCCCTGCAGGCGCGCGCCGCGAGGGTCGTGGGCGTCTACGGCAACAACGACGGCCGCGAGCTGCGCGAGCGCCTGCCCGAGGTGGCGCGGGAGACCCTCGGCGGTGTCCGGTTCGCGGTCGTCCACGAGACAGGGCAGGCGACGGGGCGGGAGAAGCGGTGCGCCGAGCGCTTCCCCGACACGGACGTCCTCGTCTTCGGGCACTCGCACATCCCCTGGGACACGCGCGCGGACAGCGGACTGCGGCTGCTCAACCCGGGGTCGCCCACGGACCGCCGGCGCCAGCCGCACCACACCTACATGACGGCCGAGGCCGCCGAAAGGATCCTGTCCGACGTCCGGCTGCACCGCATCGACCCCGCCTGAGCCGGGACGGCGCGGTCCCGGGCGGCCGTCGTGCCGGGCCGCCCGGACCGCGTGATCCTAGGGCGTGTTCTGTGGATACTTTCGGTTGACTCGGCGCTTGCGCCGATCGACGCGAGCGGCTTCCAGACCATCTCTCGCAAGACGGGTAGCGCAGGTCAGCCCGGGTTCGGCTGTCCGAGCGCAGTCGGTGCGGCGAGAGGCAGCCCGGGGGACGCGAGCCCGGAACGATCCGCGGAACTCGGCCTAGTTCTCGGTGGCGCGGAGCAGGCGCAGCTGCCCGATCTCGGCGGCGTTCTTCATCAGCTCGGCGTTGACCCAGGCCGCCGTGTGCGCGACGGTCAGGCCGGAGTCGGGCGGCCACGGGAAGGAGGCGGGCGCGTCCAGGCCGTCGGCCGTCAGCCCGTCCAGCACCTCCAGCCACTCCGAGCGCAGGCCGCGCAGCCACGCGACCGCCTCGTCCGCGCCGGGCCAGACGACCTCCTCCCGCTCACGCGGGGCATGCCCTCGCAGGTGGTCGAGGGTCACCGACCACCACCAGCCGATGTGCCAGGTGACCCACGCGACGGTGGGGACGGGCACGGGGTCGGGCTCGGTGTCCGCCCAGTCCGGGACCCACACGCCCTCCTCCTGCCAGACGGTCCAGCAGAGGGGGCCGGGCTCCCAGAGGAAGTCGCCGGGTTCCAGACGCTCCAGGTGGTATTCGAACAACGACCAGGTGAGGTCGAACTGCCAGCGCAGCAGTTCGCGGGGTGTGTCGGGCATGGGGACACCCTGGCACAGGGGTCCCTCCGGGCCGAAACCCTTTTCCGCGGTCGGCCCGGTGGCGGGACCGGAGCCCCCGGGAGGTCCGTGCGCCCGGGCACCGCCCGCCCGACCGCCGACCCGCACCGACCTCGCGCGGAGGACCTGGAATGCCCGCTCGGGACACCGAGAGCCACATGGTGGATGCTGTGGGTAGTTGCCGGGGTGGAGTATCAGCGGGCCCATCCGGGGCCCGGGCCTGCCCGCCCAGGCCACCAGACCCCCCGGAGGCGCCGAGGAGGTATCCCCTCCCCCCGAGGCGTCTCCGGGGCCCCTCCGGCTCCGTCGCCACCACCCCGCGACCGTCGGGGACGGGGGCCGCACCGCCGCGGAGCTCGGACTCCACCCCGCGGGGGTGTGATGGGCCTCAGCCGACGGCCTGCCTGACCAGCGCGGCCATCGCCTCCTCGGCCTTCTCGGTCAGTCCGGACACGGCGTACGAGGTCGGCCACAGGCCGCCGGGATCGTCGAGGTTCGCCTCGGTGGTGAACCCGAACGAGGAGTAGCGCTCCCTGTCCGCCTGCCCGCTGCGGAAGAAGCAGACCACCTTCCCCTTCCGGGCATAGGCCGGCTGCCCGTACCAGAGCTTCGGCGCCAGCTCCGGGGCGTTGGCCGTGACGATGGCGTGGATGCGTTCGGCCACCGCGCGGTCGGGCTCCTCCATCTCGGCGATCTTCGCCAGCACGTCGAGTTCGGCTGCGGCGGCCTTGGTGCCACGGCCCGACTCCTTCCTCAGCTCCGCCGCGCGCGCCTTCATGGCGGCACGCTCCTGCTCGGAGAAACCCTGCGACTTCCCGGTGCCCCTGCCCGCGGCGTCCGTGCCCATGGTCGGCATCCTCCTGCTCGTGACCGGTGTTGATGTGCTCGTCACGCTAGCCCCGCCGGGACGCGCGGAGCTTCTCGATTCCTGACCGACACCCCCCGGCGCGGCGTGGGATGATGGCGCCTATGGCCGACAGGGGTGCGGAGAAGCAGAGGTTGCGCGACATCGCCGTCATCCGCCGTGTCCGCGACCGGATCGACCGCGAGTACGCCGAGCCGCTCAACCTCGAGGCCCTGGCCCGCGGGGCGCACATGTCGGCCGGGCACCTGAGCAGGGAGTTCCGCCGCATCTACGGTGAGTCGCCGTACTCGTACCTGATGACGCGGCGGATCGAACGGGCGATGACGCTGCTGCGCCGCGGAGACCTCAGCGTCACCGAGGTCTGCTTCGCGGTGGGCTCCTCCTCGCTGGGGACGTTCAGCACGCGGTTCACCGAGCTGGTCGGCGTGCCCCCGAGCGTCTACCGCCGCGACCACTCCCAGGCGGCGGCGGGTATCCCGCCGTGTCTTGCCAAACAGGTGACCAGACCGGTCAGGAATCAAGAAGCGCGCACCCCGTAGCCGTGCCTAGCGTGAGGGGCATGAACCTCACCATCCACTACGCCTTCCTGCCGCACACCGACCCCGAGGCCGCCCTGGCCTTCTACCGCGACGTCCTCGGGTTCGAGGTCCGCAACGACGTCGGCTACGAGGACATGCGCTGGATCACCGTCGGGCCGGTCGGACAGCCCGGAACCTCCATCGTCCTGCACCCGCCGGCCGCCGACCCCGGCGTGACCGAGGACGAGCGCCGCACCGTCCTGGAGCTGATCGCCAAGGGCTCCTACGGCGCGATCACCCTGGCCACCGACGACCTCGACGGCCTCTTCCAGCGCCTGGAGGCCGCGGACGCCGATGTGGTCCAGGAGCCCATCGACCAGGGCTACGGGGTCCGCGACTGCGCCTTCCGCGACCCGGCCGGCAACCTCATCCGCATCAACCAGCTCCCCTGAACGCGTCCGTGAGGACCCCGCCCGGGGCCGACCAGGCCCGCCCGGGCCGGAGGACACCGGCCCGGGCGCCCCGTCAGCCGTCGTCAGGGGTGACGCGGCCCTACAGGACGTCCGGCGAGACGTCCAGGACGGTGCGGTCGCGGGACGCCACCAGGTCGAACTGCGGCCCCGTGCGGGGCAGCTCGTGGCGGAAGAAGTACGCCGCCGCCGCGCGCTTGCCCTCGTAGAACCCGCCGGAGCGCCCGTGCGCGGCCACCAGCTGCTCCAGCCACAGCCACGCCACCACCACGTGTCCCACCGCCTCCAGGTAGGGGGTGGCGTTGGCCAGGGCGACCGCCGGGTCGCCCTCCGACCAGGCGGAGGCCGCCGTCTCCGCCGTCCGCACCAGGGCCTTCGACAACAGGTCCGCGTACTCGGCCTCCGGCCCGCCCAGCCCCCGGGCGCGGTCCGCGGTCCGCTGCGCGGTCTCCACCAGGAGCGCCAGCCGGGCCCCGCCGTCCTGCACGGCCTTGCGCCCCAGCAGGTCCAGGGCCTGGATGCCGTGGGTGCCCTCGTGGATCGGGTTGAGCCGGTTGTCCCGGTAGTGCTGCTCCACGTCGTACTCGCGCGTGTACCCGTACCCGCCGTGCACCTGGATGGCCAGGCTGTTGGCCTCCACGCACCACTGCGAGGGCCAGCTCTTGGCGATCGGCGTCAGGACGTCCAGGAGCAGGTTCGCGCGCTCGCGCTCCGCCGCGTCGTCGGCGCTCGCCGCCTCGTCCACCAGCCTCGCGCAGTACAGCACCAGGGCGAGGGCGCCCTCCACGTAGCTCTTCTGCGCGAGCAGCATCCGCCGCACGTCGGTGTGCCCGATGATCGGCACCTGCGGCCGGGCCGGGTCCTTGTCGCCGAGGGGGCGCCCCTGGAGCCGCTCGCGCGCGTAGGCCAGCGACTTCAGGTAGCCGGTGTAGCCGACGGCGGTCGCACCGGCGCCGACGCCGATCCGGGCGCCGTTCATCATGTGGAACATGTACCGGAGGCCCTGGTGGGGCTCGCCCACCAGGTAGCCGACCGCACCGGGACGGCCGCCGGGGGTGTGCTTGCCCTCGCCGAAGTTGAGCAGGGCGTTGACGGTGCCCCGGTACCCCATCTTGTGGTTGAGCCCGGCGGGGACGACGTCGTTGCGCTCGCCGATCGACCCGTCCGCCTCCACCAGGTACTTGGGGACGACGAACAGGGAGATGCCCTTGACCCCGGGAGGGCCGCCGGGGAGCTTGGCGAGCACCAGGTGCACGATGTTCTCGGTCAGCTCGTGGTCGCCGCCCGAGATCCACATCTTGTTGCCGAAGACCCGGTAGCCGCCCTCGCCGTCCTCCTCGGCGCGGGTGGTGATGTCGGCCAGGGAGCTGCCCGCCTGGGGTTCGGACAGGCACATGGTGCCGGTGAAGCGCCCCTCCACCATCGGGAGCACCCACGTGTCGACCTGCTCGGGACTGCCGTGCGCCAGGAGCAGACGGGCGTTGCCGGAGGTGAGGAAGGGGTAGGCGGAGGTGCCCAGGTTGGCGGCCTGGAAGTAGGCGCCGCACGCGCTGGACACGACCTGCGGGATCTGCGCGCCGCCCACGGAGGAGGGCATGCCGGCGGCGCCCAGGCCCGTCTCGGCGTAGACCTCCAGCGCCTTGCGCACCTCGGGGATGACGTGGACGCGCTCGCCGTCGAAGCGGGGCTCGTTGGCGTCGTTGGCCTTGTTGTGCGGGGCGAAGTGGTCGGTGGCCACACGCTCGGCCAGCTCCAGCGCGGCGTCGAAGGTCTCGCGCGAGTGGTCGGAGTAGCGGGGGCGCGCGGTGAGGGCCTCGGTGTCGAGCCACTCGTAGAGCAGGAAGTGCAGATCACGCGCGGACAGCAGGGTGGACTCCACGGTCGCCTCCTCAAGATCTTTAACCGACTGGTCGGTATGCTATCCGTTCTTTGAGTGTCCTCCGTGACCGGGGTCACGGGGGTGTCCTGGGGCCTAGGCTGGTGGCGACCGACCCCAGAAGGAGCCCTGGCCCATGCCCGCTGCCGCCGAACCGTCCCGCACCGTCCTGCTGCTCAACGGCCCCAACCTCAACCTGTTGGGCACCCGCGACCCCGAGCAGTACGGCACCGTCACCCTCGACGAGGTCGAGCGGCGGGTGGTGTCCCTCGGCGTCGAACTGGGGGTGGAGGTGGTGTGCGCGCAGAGCAACAGCGAGGGCGTGATGGTGGACCGGATCCACGCCGCCCGGCACTGGGCGGGCGTGGTGCTCAACCCCGGCGCCTACGCCCACTACGGCATCGCCCTGCGGGACGCCATCGACGCGGTGGAGGCGCCCGTGGTGGAGGTGCACATCTCCAACATCTACGCGCGCGAGGAGTTCCGGCACACGTCGGTGACCGCGCCCGTGGCGGCCGGGTACGTGGCGGGATGCGGGGTGTTCGGCTACGAACTCGCCCTGCGCGCGGTGCTCCGGCGCGACGCCGAGCGCCGCGCCTGAGATCCCGGCTCGCGGAGCCCCGGTCGCGGGCGGGCGGTGTCCCGCCCTCGGCCCCGGCCGCCGGGAAGAAAGACCCCAGAGACTCTCCGTGGCGTGCGACCCGCGCCCGAGGTACGCGCCCCCTCCGCGGGGGGCGTCGGCTGCGCCGCAGGGGGGCGGACGGGCCCTGTCGAGAGGGAACCGCCCGACGTGGAAGCTGATCGGCGCCACCCGCAAGATGGCGCCGACCAGCCTGGGGCCATTGTGCCCCACGTCAGCGGTAGGTCATCAACCCGGGGCCGCCCTGTTCCAGATGGGCGTGGTCGTTGAAGGACAGCACCTGGGTGCCGCCGCGCCCGTGCAGCAGCTTGCTCACCGAGCCGTTGACCACCACCCGGTTCATCGCCAGGAACCCGGCGGGGGAGGCGCCCAGCAGCGTCGAGCACACCGTCGCGACCACCCCTGCCGAGGTGAACACCAACGCCGTCTCGCCTCGCCCCAGGCCCGAGACCAGGTCGGACAGTGCGGAGCGCACCCCGCCCCGGAATTCCTCCCAGGTGCCCGGTCCGCTGTCCCCGGACCCGATCCACGAGGTCAGGGCCGCGTCCAGGCGGTCCTGGAGGGAGCCCTCGCCGACGGGACGGGCGTGTAGAAGGCCCAGGTGGTCGTACTCGTCCCACCGGGGGTCGGTGGCCGGCTCGGCGCCGATGCCCGCCTCGGCGAGGACGGCCGCCGCCGTCTGCCGCTGCCTGCGCAGCGCGCCCGTGGCGACCGTTCCGACCCGCAGGCCGCGCCGCTTGAGCTCGGCGCCGAGCAGTCGGGCCTGCTCGTAGCCGGTGGGGCTCAACTCGTCGTAGTCCTCGGCCTCCGGTGAGGCCTTCCCGTGGCGGATGAGGTAGATAGCTGGCATCGCACCAGGGTACGAACGGGCCCCGGACCGTCCGGCGCCGGGGTCCGAGTAACATACCGTCCGGTCGGTTCGGGTGTTCTCCGTGGTGGCGACCGGGGTTCGCGAGCAGTCCCCTCCTCTCCCCGATGTCTTCGGTTCGGCCATGGCAGGGGGCTGGTGCGGTCGACCGCTCGCGTGAGGCGCGGTCGGGGCAGGGTCGTTCGGCGCGCCCGGGCCGGGCGGTCCTGACCCGCGTCGCGCCGAGCGCCCTCTTCGGGGGACGTGACGAGATGCCGAGGCGATGTCCGTGCTCGGCCTCCGTCGGTGCGGGCGGCGCTCCGACTGTGATCGCCGCTCCAGAACCGGTATAGTATGGCCGGTATAGTTATTCGTTGCATGAGAAGGGCGTCGCATGATCGAGATCCTGAAACCCACCGAACTGGCCCGAGCCAAGGACACGGGCGCCCTGGTCGCCGACATCCTGCAGACTCTGAAGAGCCGTAGCGCGGTCGGCACGAACCTCCTGGACATCGATCGGTGGGCCAAGGCCATGATCATCGAGGCCGGAGCGGAGTCCTGCTACGTCGACTACGAGCCGTCCTTCGGGCGCGGGCCGTTCGGCCACTACATCTGCACGGCCGTCAACGACGCCGTGCTCCACGGACTGCCCCACGACTACACGCTCGCCGACGGCGATCTGCTCTCACTCGACCTCGCCGTCTCCCTCGGAGGAGTCGCCGCGGACTCCGCCATCAGCTTCGTCGTGGGCGCGTCGGAGCCTCCGGCGAGCGTCGCGATGATCAGGGCGACCGAGCGCGCTCTGAGCGCGGGGATCGCCGCCGCCCGACCCGGGGCCCGCATCGGCGACATCTCCCATGCCATCGGCTCGGTCCTCCGCGGGGCGGGCTACCCGATCAACATCGAGTACGGCGGCCACGGGATCGGAACGACGATGCACCAGGACCCGCACGTCGCGAACACCGGACAGCCCGGCCGCGGGTACAAACTGCGCCCTGGGCTCATGCTCGCACTGGAGCCGTGGGTCATGGAGGACACCGCCGAGCTCGTCACCGATGCCGACGGGTGGACGCTCCGCAGTGCGACGGGCTGCCGGACGGCACACAGCGAGCACACGATCGCCATCACCGACGACGGAGCCGAGATCCTCACCCTGCCGAAGCAGGCGCGCCACTGAGGTCGGAGCCGGGCCGCGGCGCCACGGTCGGGCGGGTGCCTCCGGACGACGGGAGCGCCCACGGGCCTGCCGGAGCCGGCCAGGCGCCCACCACGCGACCGGCCGACGCCCCGGACCGGGAGACCTAGTTGCGCCCGCCGCGGGACCAGCGCTGTGCGGCCAGCGCGGCCGGGGCGTCCGCGAGCCGATCCGCGAACGGCCGCACGACCTCCGCCGCCTCGTCCGGCAGGGCCCGCACGGCCGCGATCATTCCGGTCGTGTGGGTCCCGCCGTCGTCGACGAGGAGTGCCGCGAAGAGCAGGCGGCCACCGGGGCCGGTGTCCGACGGCAGCGGGTCGGACCCGCCCTCGGACCGGGGCCTCGGGGGCCACGCGCCGGTGACCAGCGAGTGGGGCGCATCCGCCTCGTCGGTGTCCCGCCCGCGGTCGAACAGCACGACCGCGCGGACGGCCGTGTACCCCGCGTAGAGCCCGGCCGACCAGTAGGGCTCCTCGGTCGCGAACCGCTCCGCGGCGGCGCGGTCGGGGACCTCGACCACGTGGATGCTCCCCGTGTGCTCCTCACCGTCATCGGTCAGGGTGGGGCCCCGCAGGACGAACCGGTCCTCGAACCGGTCCATGTAGGACCAGTGCTCCTCCGCGAGGTCGTACAGTTCGGACCCCAGCCCGGGGCGGTCCTCGGCGTGCACGTGAAACAACATGGGCGAAAGATACCGTTTCGCCCCCCGGGTGGCGTGCCGGGGGTAGCTCGGACCGCCCGCGTCGACGACGCCGAGGACCGGGTACCCCCGCCCGGTGGGCGCGGGACCAACCGGCTCGAACGCCGACGGACGGTGGCCCCGCGCCACGACAGGATCTCCCGCCGGTACGGGGTCGCCGTCCGCGGTCACCGGGGATCGGATCCGAACCCCGGCCGGACCCTAGGAGCCGATCGCCCCGGAGTCCGGCTCGAAGCGCACCACCACCGACTTCGACGTCGGGGTGTTGCTCACCTCCGCCGTGGAGTCCAGCGGGACCAGCACGTTCGTCTCCGGGAAGTAGGACGCCGCGCAGCCGCGCGCCGTCGGGTAGTGCACCACCCGGAAGTGCGCCGCGCGCCGCTCCCGCCCGTCCCGCCACTCACCCACGATGTCGGTGTACGCGCCGTCCTCCAGCCCCAGCTCGCGGGCGTCCTCCGGGTTGACCAGCACGACCCGGCGGCCGTCGGTGATGCCCCGGTACCGGTCGTCGAGGCCGTACACCGTGGTGTTGTACTGGTCGTGCGAGCGCAGCGTCTGCAGCAGCAGCCGCCCCTCCGGCACCTCCGGCGCGTACGTGCCGTTCACCGTGAAGTTCGCCAGCCCCGTCGCGGTGGGGAAGCGACGGTCGTCGCGCGGAGCGTGCGGCAGGGTGAACCCGGCGGGCTTGCGAGCCCGGGCGTTGAAGTCCTCGAACCCCGGCACGACCGCCTCCACGTGATCGCGCACCCGGTCGTAGTCGAACAGCTCCGACCACGCGACCGGCTCCTCGCCCAGCACCCGCCGGCCCAGGTCGCAGATGATGTCGACCTCCGAGCGCATGCCCTCCGACAGCGGCGGCAGCACCCCGTGCGAGGCGTGCACCTTGCCCATGGAGTCCTCCACCGTCACCCAGCGGGCCTCGCCGTCGCGCAGGTCGCGGTCCGTGCGCGCGAGTGCGGGCAGGATCAGCGCCCGCGCCCCCGTCACCACGTGCGACCGGTTCAGCTTGGTCGACACGTGCACCGTCAGGCCCACACGCCGCATCGCGTCCTCGGTGACGAGGGTGTCGGGCGTGGCCGCCACGAAGTTGCCGCCCATCGCGAAGAAGACCCGCACCTCGCCGCGTCCCATCGCATGGATGGCGTTGACGGTGTCGTGGCCGTGCTCGCGCGGGGGCTCGAAGCCGAACTCGGCGCCCAGGGCGTCCAGGAACTCGTCGGAGGGGCGCTCGAAGATCCCCATCGTCCGGTCGCCCTGCACGTTGGAGTGGCCGCGCACCGGGCACACGCCAGCACCGGGGCGTCCGACGTTGCCGCGCAGCAGCAGGAAGTTGACGACCTCGCGGATGGTCGGCACCGAGTGCTTGTGCTGCGTCAGGCCCATCGCCCAGCACACGATGATCCGCTCGGACCCGGTGACCATCGCGGTGATCTGCTCGACGAGCTCCCGCTCCAGGCCGGTGGCCCGCTCGACCCTGGGCCAGAACTCGTCGTCCGGTTCGGCCAGCAGGTCCTTGGAGAACTCCTCGAACCCGTGCGTGTGCGTGGCGATGAACTCCCGGTCCAGGACCTCCTCACCGCGCTCGTGGGCCTGCAGCAGCAGCCTGTTGACCGCGGAGAACAGGGTGAGGTCGCCACCCAGGCGGATCTGCGCGAACAGGTCGGTGAGCTCCGTGCCCCGCCCGAGCAGGCCGCCCACGTTCTGCGGGTTGCGGAACTCGCGCATGCCCGCCTCGGGCAGCGGGTTGACCGTGATGATCCGGGTGCCGGAGCGCTTGGCCTTCTCCAGGGCGGAGAGCATCCGCGGGTGGTTGGTGCCGGGGTTCTGACCGGCGACGATGATCAGGTCGGCCTTCTTCAGGTCGTCCAGGGAGACGCTGCCCTTGCCCACCCCCAGCGTCTCGGTGAGCGCGGAGCCGGACGACTCGTGGCACATGTTGGAGCAGTCCGGCATGTTGTTCGTGCCGAGCTCACGGGCGAAGAGCTGGTAGCAGAACGCCGCCTCGTTGCTGGTGCGGCCGGAGGTGTAGAACACGGCCTCGTCGGGCGAGGACAGCGCCCGCAGGTCCTCGGCGACCAGGTCCAGAGCCCGGTCCCAGCTCACCGGCTCGTAGTGGGTGGCGCCCTCGGCCAGGTACATCGGCTGGGCCAGCCGGCCCTGCTGCCCGAGCCAGTAGCCGGAGCGCTCGGCCAGCTCGGCGACCGGGTGCGCGGCGAAGAACTCGGCGGTCAGCGACTGGGAGGTCGCCTCCTCCGCGACGGCCTTCGCGCCGTTCTCGCAGAACTCCGCGGTGTGCCGCTTGTCTCCCTCGGGCCAGGCGCAGCCCGGGCAGTCGAAGCCGCGTTTCTGGTTGATGGCGAGCATCGCGGGCAGTCCGCGGCGGACGCCGGCGTGCTCCCCGACCTGACGGACGCTGCTGAGCACCGCGGGGAGACCCGCCGCGCTGGTCTTGGGCGGGCCCACCTTGGGGGAGTCCTGGGCGGGATCGTGCTGTGCGGAGTTCTGGTGCTTCACACTTCGCATTGTGGCATCGCGAACCCGCGCACCGTGACGCCGGGGGAGCGGAGCGGCCGGTCACCGGGGGTCGGGCACCGCCGCCAGGGCCTCCCGGGCGACCACGCGGACGAAGAGGACGGCCGCCGGCGGGCCACGACACCGAAGACGCCGCACGCCGCCCGCATCCCCGCGAACTCCGCGAGGAGTCCGACCGGGCCGGCTCCCGACGGCATCGCGCCCCAACCGAACAGCCGTGCGGCGGAACCGTAGCGTCCCGGCATGCCGGGCCCGACGACCCGCCGGCCGATGGTGCGGCTGAAGTCCTGTGCCGAGCACACCTGCCGTGAGGTCTTCTGGGACGGCTCCAAGAACCGGAGCCGCCGTGGACGCGGGAGCGTCGTGCGGGGCTTCGCGGCCGGGGCCGCCACGGAATTCGACGGTGGCCCCCGGCGGGACCAACCCGAGAAGTGGAATGCCCGGAATGGAACTCGGCGGTGCGGTTGTCTTTCCTTATGCCTTGGCTGTCATGACATGACAGGATATTTTCCTTTTCTGTCATGCTGATATGTTTGCCATGTCCCTATCATGGATTATTTTCGCCGGACGTGGCTTTCGTGGTATTGGCCGGATCGGGCCCGAAGGGGTTGCGGATATCCACCTTCGGGCATCTCGGTGGAAGCGACGATCCCAGGCCGGGGCGGGGTAGACCTCCCAGTCCCCATCGGAGGGCTGTGGAACACCGGAGTGCCGGGTCACACAATGACCCAGGGGCCGGAAAGAAAACGGACTCAGGTGGCCGATTTCCAGGATGGTGAGAACCCCCGTGTCCTCGCCGCAGTCCTGTCCCCGGGCTCCCGGTCGTCCCCCGGATGGTCGCACTGCTCAATGCCCTCAGTAACTCGTCGCAACATTCCAAGCGAACAGAGATGAGTGTCATGGCTCACTGGAAGAACATCAGCGGTGGTCTGTCGAGGATCTCCGCGGGGTCCCGGAGCAACGTGTGGGGCGTCAACGCCGGTAACGCCATTTATCGCTTCACCAACGACGACGCCACCCCCTGGGTCAACATTCCGGGTGGGTTGACCGACATCAGTGCGGCTGCGGACGGCACGGTCTGGGGTGTCAACGCCAACAACCAGATCTACCGCTACACCGGAGACCAGGGGTCGTCGCACTGGAAGGGCATTTCCGGTGGTCTGTCGAGGATCTCGGCAGGGTCCCGGAGCAACGTGTGGGGGGTCAACTCCGCGGGTGCCATCTATCGGTTCACCAATGACGACGCCAATCCCTGGGTCAACATTCCGGGTGGGTTGACCGACATCAGTGCGGCTGCGGACGGCACGGTCTGGGGTGTCAACGCCAACAACCAGATCTACCGTTACACCGGAGACCAGGGGTCGTCGCACTGGAAGGGCATTTCCGGTGGTCTGTCGAGGATCTCGGTGGGGTCGCGGAGCAACGTGTGGGGGGTCAACTCCGCGGGTGCCATCTATCGGTTCACCAATGACGACGCCAATCCCTGGGTCAACATTCCCGGAGTCCTGAAGGAGATCACCGCGGCAGCGGACGGCAACGTCTGGGGCGTCAACGCCGACGGCGCCATCTTCCGCTACACCGGCGACCAGCCCTAGGGCACACCCGCACGCGCGAAGGTCCCCCGCGACGAGTGGTCGCGGGGGACCTGTGGTCCACCACTGCGGCCGGGCCCGCCCGGGAGAACCCGGGCGGGCCCTCACTCCCGGTGGGAGGCCGACCCCTCCCGGGTCAGCAGCGGTAGGTGGTGCCGTTGGCGGCCTTGCCCCAGTTGCAGGTGCTGATGGACCCGGACGAGGAGTTGTTGTCCGCGCTGCCGGGCTTCTTCAGACGCAGGTCGGGGCTGCGGCCGGTGCCGTCGTTGGGCAGCACGTGGCGCGCGTAGCCGCGGTAGATCTGGTGGTTGCCGCCGGCGTCGCGGCGGTTCGTGCCGCTGCCGGTGCGCACGTAGGCCACGGCCCCCGCGGGCAGGTTGTACGAGGGCAGCACCCGGCCGTACGTGTTGCTCGTGATGTCGGGGACGTACCCGCGCAGGTTCACCGGGCGGGTCGTCACGTTCTTGATGATGAAGTACTCGCCGTTCAGATTGCTCTTGGTGTCCGTCCCGGCCGAGTTGGGGCGCACGTGGGTCACCATCAGCGCACCGGACGTGGAGGCGGCCTGCGCGGGAGCCGACAGCAGGGACAGGGCGGTGACGGCTGCCGCGGCGATGGCGAAGGCGCGCAAGGCGGGTCGTGGCATGGGCTCTCCAGGGGCGAGGTCTGTTGGAAGCGTCATCGTGGCAGGAGCCAGATCCTGAATGAGGTGTTTTCGCAGGTTGTGGCCAAGGTTGGCCAACGTGTGCACCTATGTGGCGGTAGCGCGTCACCGCGTGGGACGGGAGTCCGGCCCCGGGGCGGGTCTCGGAGCTCTCGAAGGCAGCGGTGGAGGCTTGCCACCGGTTCCCACACGTCACCGCCCTCGGAGTGCGCGAAGCGGTGACCGTCCGCGCCCCGCGGCGGGCCGTAGGGGGCGGGTGTGACGCGGACCGAGTGACCGTCGAGTCGACTCGACGGCCTACCGTGTGTGCATGGTGGTGCACGGACCCGCGCAACGGCTTCCGTCGGCGGGTGCACCTGCACGTACCTCCACCCCGACCACCGACCCGAACCCGGCAGCCCCGCCGGGCGGGAGGCCCGTCTGCCGGGAGCCCTCGCCCCCGTCAAGGAGAACCGACCGATGCCGATGATCGAACGCCTCCAGAGCCTGTTCGTGGCCCTGGCCGCTCTGATCGGTCTCGGCGCCGGACTGCTGCTGCCGATCGGTCCGACGGCCGAGCACGTGGTGCTGCCCGCCCTGCTGGTGATGCTCACCGCCGTGTTCGTGCAGATGGACGCCGCCCACGTGGGGGAGGCGCGGAGCGCCAAGTCCCTGGTGGTCACCAGCCTGCTGTTGAACTTCGTGTTCACCCCGGCCCTGGCCTGGGCCCTGGGGGCCGGTCTGCTCGGGGGTGAACCGGACCTGCGCATCGGCCTGCTCCTGCTGCTGGTGACCCCCTGCACGGACTGGTACCTGGTCTTCACCGCCATGGCGCGCGGGCACACCGGCATCGCCGCCGCGCTGCTGCCGGTCAACCTCGTCCTCCAACTCGCCCTGCTGCCGGTGTACGTGCTGCTGCTGGGCGGTCGGGCGGCGATGGTCGACGCGGGCACCCTGGCCGAGTCGGTCCTGCTCGTGCTGGTCGTTCCGCTGGCCGCGGCCCTGCTGCTGAGGTGGGCCTCGGCCCGCTTCAAGGGCGTCGCCTGGCGGGAGCGGTTCGTCACCGGTCCGGCCGGGCGCCTGGTGCTGCCGCTGCTTTACCTGGCGGTGCTGGCGATGTTCGCCTGGCAGGCCCGCACGGTCCTGGACCACGCCGCCGACCTGCTGGCACTGCTGCCGCCCCTGGCGGTCTTCTTCGTCCTGCTGCCCCTGCTCTCGGTCGGCCTGTCGCGGCTGCTGCGCCTGCCCGCGGACCAGTCGGTGACCCTGACCATGGTGACCACCGCCCGCAACTCGCCCATCGCACTGGCGATCGCGGTCGCGGCCTTCCCCGACCGGCCCCTGATCGCGGTCGCCCTCGTGGCTGGACCGCTCCTGGAGCTGCCGGTGCTGGCCCTGCTCGCCCAGTGGGTACGGGTCCGCTCACCGCGGGCGGAACCGTCCGCCCGGGGGTGAACCCCCGTTCCGCGGAAACTCGGGTCCACCGCCGGCTGATCACGTACCGAGAAGGCTCCACCCGTCGGGTGGAGCCTTCTCGCGCTCGAAGAGCCGCGCCGCGCGGGCCAGGAGCCGCGCACCGGCCGTCTCCCGGGCCCCGCCGCAGGAGGCGCACCGGAGGACCGGACGGCCGACAGCCGAGCGACTCCGCGACTCCGGAAAGCCTTCCCCCACGAAGGCCGAAAACTTATAGCGGCCACGGTAGACATTGCCTTCTCTCGCTGCTATTTTTTCTGTCGTAGCCACCGAGACACACGGCTGGACCACCGGATACGCCGGTGGGGAGCAGGACGGCTCGACCGGCGCGCCTGGTTGTACGGCGCCGGGGGCCGGTAGGACCGCGGTACCGGTGTCCCGCCAGGACGGGGGATACCGCGCAGGAGTGGAGCAGGACGGCTCGACGGCGTGCACGTGCTTCAAGACGCCGGGGGCCGGTAGGACAGCGGTACAGAGGTGTAAGCAGTAACGGCAGGACCGGCCTTCCGCTCGCACAGGGGATGCCGTGGCAGGAAGAAGGACGCGGTAGGGCTCGACCGGCGCACGGTTGTACGGCGTCGGGAGCCGGTAGGACCGTAGTCGAAAGCAGTGCACGAAGTGAGAACGAGAGGAGTAGATGCCATCAGGATCGCCCGGGCGCGAGAAGTACCGCTCGGGTACCGCAGGACCCTGCTTTGGAAGAAGGTGGTCCCCGGTCACACAACCGCGATCCCCGCGATCCCGACCCGGCTTGACCTCGGGCAGCGGAAGACCGGCAGCAGCCGGTAGGTGGTATTGAACTCTCGGGCCCCAGCGCCGAACGGCGCTGGGGCCCTCGACGTGCGTTCAACAGAAGGAAGACACGCACTTGTCCCGTCCCGACACCGGTGACCGGTTCGACGATGACGACTATCCCGCCTACACCATGGGCGGCGCGGCGGAGATGATCGGCACCACGCCGGCGTTCCTGCGCGCCCTGGGGCAGGCCAAACTGATCGAGCCGCTGCGCTCGGAGGGCGGGCACCGCCGCTACTCCCGCTACCAGCTCAAGCTCGCCGCCCGGGCGCGCGAACTCGTGGACCAGGGCACACCGATCGAGTCCGCGTGCAGGATCATCATCCTGGAGGACCAGCTGGAGGAAGCCCTGCGGATCAACGAGGAGCTGCGCGCCACGGATCCGGTGGCCGACCACCGGAACGACAGCCCGCGCTAGGCGCCGGATCCTCTTCCGAGGTCTTCGAGCCTCTCGCGCTGCCCGCCGGATCCGTCCGGGGCGGCGAGCCCCGCCCGGTTCGCGTTGACCGGGCGGGCTCTCGTGTTCCCCGAGGCCTGCGGCGCGCCCCTTCGGGGAGGCCCGTTACCGGACGGCGGCACGCGGGAGCGGAAAGGGGAGGGTGCATCTCCCATTCGCTACTCCGAGTGTATGATTCATTACTCAGGGCCACGAAAGGTGGTCCGATCGAAGGGATCACCGTGCGCCGCGTGCTTCTTCCTCTGACCTTGTCCGCCGTTCTCCTGGCCGGGGCCGCGTCCTCGGTCGCGGCATCCCCGCTCATCGACACCCCGACCACCGAGGCCGCGGCGACCCCGACCGCCCAGGCCCCGGCCGCGGAGTCTCCGGCTGCCGAGGCCCCGGCCGCCGAGACCCAGACCGGGATCGACGAGGTGTTCGGGTCCTCCGCCGGGATCCAGGGCATCCTCCAGATTCCCCAGGACGTCATCCAGGCTTTCGTCCCTTCCTCCTTGTAGGCAGGGCCCTACACCGTGGCGGGTCGGGAGCCGCGGGCTCCAGGAGTGGGTCCGCCGCCCGATTGGGAGCCCGGAAGGAAGTCGGCCTCGGGTCCGACCCCGGTTCCTCACGGCGAGATCACGTCGGCCCCCGTGCGACGCCCTGGAGTTCCAGCGGTCGTCGCGCGGGGGCCTGCCCGTGCCCGGGTTCGTCAGCCCGGGGCGACACGGGCCCGGTCCCAGGATCGGGCACCGTGTTCCCGAAGCATCGGTCGGGGGCGACTGTCGGTGCAGCCGCCCCCGGACCGACGCTGTGACGGCCGGTGGTCAGGTCAGTTTTCGATGCCGATCTGCCAGACGTGGCCATCGGGGTCGGCGCACAGGGCCGTGTACCCCCAGGGTTTGTGCTCGGGTTCGGCGACGACCTCTCCTCCGGAGTCGCGGATCCGCGCGACCAGATCGACGACCTCCTGCTCGGTGCCCACCTCGACACCCAGAAGGCACTCGCTGGTCCCGGCTGGAGCGAGTCCGCGGCTGTCACCCAGGACCCAGTCGAAACCGCCGGCGGGCACGAGCACCAACAGGGTGCGCTGGTCGAGTCGGAACATCAGAGGTTCGGGGACCCCGTCCTCGGCGGGTTCGCCGACGAGTTCGAAGCCGAAGGTGTCGCTGTAGAACCGCATCGAACTCGTGCGGTCCGCGATCGGCAGGCTGACGTGGAGTCCACGGGCTGTGGTGGGCATGCCACTCCGTCCGGTTGGTGTACGTGACACGATCATCCCTACCGACCACCGGTGACATCCGAACTCATCGCGTGTGGATCCCGGTCGTGTTTCTCCGGGCGCGTGGGTCGGGTCCGGCACGAGCGCGTCGGCAGCGGTTCTCCCCGACGCCCGCCACCCCGCCGCGTCCGTCGCCCGCCCGTACCCGCCCCCTGCCCGAGCACCGGGAACATCCGGTGCGGGCGGTTGATCCGGCAGCCACGGACGAGGACGGCGACCTGGACGACGAAGCCCCGCACGGACCAGCGTGTCCGGGCGGGGCTTCGGTCGAGGGATGGGGAGTGGACGCGACCGGTGGGACCGCGAGGAGGGGGTCGATCCGCTCAGCCCGCCGGCTGGTCCGCCTCGTCGGCCGAGCCGTCCCGTCCGCCGCAGAACCACTCCCTGACGAGCCTCTGCGTCGCCTTCTGGAAGGCCCCGCCCAGGGACAGGGCGGCGTCGTCCACATAGTTCAGCGAGGCGGTCAGGGTCCTGCCGCCGTCGGGTGTGCTGTACATCAGCGCCCCGTGACCCGAGATGCCTCCGTTGTGGGTGACGACGGTGCCGCCGCAGTCCGTCTCCTGCACGAACACCCCCAGGCCGTAGCCGGCCTTGGGATGCGGGCTGCGCATCTCGGCCAGGAGCGGGGCCGGCAGGAGCTTGCCGCCCATGAGCGCGGAGATGAACGTGTCCAGGTCCTGGGCGGTCGAGATCATGTCACCGCCGCCGGAGATCCAGGAGGGGTTCTGGCTCGTGACGTCGACCGTCTCCTCCCGGCCGTCCTGCTCGTACCGGTAGTAGGCGTGGGCGTGCGGTTCGGGGACGTCCCGGCCGGTCTCCGGCATCAGGGTGTCCGACAGCCCGAGCGGATCCAGGACCAGCCGCCGCATCTCCTCGGCGAGTGAGCGACCGGTGACACTCTCGACGAGCAGCCTCGCAAGCACGTAGTTGGTGTTGGCGTAGCTCCAGTCCGTCCCCGGTTCGAACCTCGCCGGCTCGGACAACGCCAGCCGCACCAGTTCCTCCGGCAGGTAGGTCCTGAACCGGTCGTCCACCCACTCCTTCCCCGACCAGGTGATCCCCGGCGCGAACGTCCCGTCCTCGTAGTACTCGCCGGTGAAGTTGAACAACCCGCTGGTGTGCTGCAGCAGCATCCGGACGGTGATCCGCCGGTCCAGTCCGAACGCGGGCAGGTGGTCGGCCACCGCGTCGTCCAGTGCGACCCTGCCCTCGGCCACCAGCAGCAGAACCACGGTCGCGATGAAGGTCTTGGTGTTGCTGCCGATCCGGACCCGCCCGTTGGTCGGCGGCTTCGCGGCCTCGCCCAGTCTTCGCACCCCGGCGCTGCCGACCCACGTGCCCCGTTCATCGTGCACACGCAGGTGCACCCCGGCGAAACCGGAAGCGACGATGTCCTCGATGGCCTTCTGCAGTTCCGGGTGGGCCGGCTCGGCGGCCTCGGTGGTCCCGGTGTTCTCTCGGCTCGTGTCTGTCATGGCGGTGCTCCTTCGGGAGGTGAGTCAGGGGCGGGCAGGGGGCGGCGGCCTCAGAGGCCGCGGGCGGTGATGTCGCCCTGCAGGGTGGTCGCGTGGATGTTCAGGCCGGACGCGTCGCCGTCGGTGTTCCTGAGCGAGTTGTGGATCCGGCCGTCGGCGGTGCTGGCGTCGAGGGAGGCCGAGACACCGGAGGCGGCGCCGACCGACACCTCACCGACCTCGGTGCGCAGCACGACCGCGCCGCTCACGGCCTCGGTAACGCGGATGTCGCCCTTCCTCGTGCTGATCTCCGCGGGGCCGTGGAGGCGGCCGACCTCGACGTCACCGGCCATGAGGTCGAGGCGGGCGCTCGCGGCCTCGTCGAGCTTGACCGAGCCGTGCGGGCTCTCGAGGGCGACGTCGCCGAGCCGTCCGACCCCCCGGAACTCGGTGCTCGCCGCCTTCGCCTCCACCCGGGAACCGGCGGGCACCCGGACCGTCACCTCGATGGATCCGGAGGCGCCGAGGACCTGGTTCTTCGCCGTGGACGTGATGCGCAGTACGCCGTCGCCGTACGAGACCTCGGTCCGGTCCGCGCCCTTCACGTCGCGGCTCTTGGAGGGGTCCGCGGGAAGGACCTCGACCGTCGTGTCGGCCCGGTCGGCGGCGATGATCTGGACGCGCCCCGCGGGGATGTCGAGAACGGCGGTGATCGGGGCGGGGGTGGCGAACTTCTGCATCGTGCTCTCCTGTGGATCGTTGTTTCCGATGCAGGAAAAGCTACGTTGCATTTCCATTTTGGGCAACATCTTCGTTGCGCAGAAGATGCATCAATGCAGTTCAAAGCCTCGATATTGTTGCAATGGATCTATATTCAACGCAACGATCGCTGTCGGGGGTGTTGCAATGAATGTGAAGTGAACGCTATGCTGGCGGTCCCGAGGACAACGGAGGAGCACACGATGCCGGGAGGCAGACTCACCCAGCAGGAGCGTCGGCAGATCGCGCAGGGGCTGGCCGACGGCCTGGCCTACGCGGAGATCGCCCGAGGCCTCGACCGCCCGACCTCGACGGTCACACGCGAGGTGATGCGCAACGGCGGCCCCACCGCCTACCGCGCCGACCTGGCCCACCGGGCCACCGAGAACCGCAGCCGCCGGCGCAGGAGGACCGCTCCCCGGGAGCCGGAGGCGCCCCAGGCCCACGGGCGCGACGCCGAGGAGGTGCGCGCGTACGAGGAGGCCTTCGCCGACGTGTTCGTCCGGACCGGTCTGCCCAGGATGACGGCCCGTGTCCTGGTCAGCCTCCACACCGCCGACGCGGGCAGCCTCACCGCGTCCGAACTCGTCCAGCACCTCCAGGTCAGCCCGGCCTCCGTCTCCAAGGCGACCACCTTCCTCGAGGGCCAGGGCCTCATCCGCCGCGAACGCGACGAGCGACGCCGCGAGCGCTACGTCGTCGACGACGACGTCTGGTACCAGTCGATGCTGGCCACCGCCCAGGCCCACACCCACCTCGTCGAGGTCGCGCGGCAGGGAGTCGGCATCCTCGGCCCCGACACCCCGGCCGCCGCGCGACTGGAGAACATCGCCCGCTTCGTCGACTTCGTCAGGGAGAGCATCATCCGCGCCGCGGAGCAGGCCCGGGAGGTCCTCCACACGCCGGTCGAGACGGACACGGGCGACATCGCCGGTCCGGATCCGAGCCCGGGCCGCGGGTAGACGGCCGTCCCGACGACGCGGCCCGGCGGATCCCCCGCTAGCGGCCGATCCGGTCCAGCTCCGCGAGATCCTCGTCGCCGAGCGGAAGCCCGGCACCGGCGGCGTTCTCCCGCAGGTGCGCCGCCGACGAGGTTCCGGGGATCAGCAGGATGTTCGGCGACCGCCGCAGCAGCCAGGCGAGGGCGACGGACATCGGCGCCGCCCCCAACCGGGTGGCGACGCCCGTGAGCGCCGAGGACTGGAGCGGGCTGAAGCCGCCGAGCGGGAAGAAGGGCACGTAGGCGACGCCCTCCCGGGCGAGCATGTCGATCAGTGCGTCGTCGTGGCGGTGGGCGAGGTTGTACATGTTCTGCACGCACACGATCGGCGCGATCGCCCGCGCCTCGGCGACCTGGTCCCCCGTGGCGTTGCTCACGCCGAGGTGCCTGATCAGGCCCTGCTGCTGGAGCTCGGCGAGCGTCTCGAACGGCTCGGCGAGCGAGCCCGGCTGAGGACCTGTCGCGTCACCGAGCCGGAGGTTGACCAGGTCGAGCGCGTCGAGGCCGAGCGTCCGGAGGTTCTCGTGGACGGCTCGGCGCAGGTCGTCGGGCTGCCGGGCCGTGGGCCAGCCGCCCTGCCGGTCACGCGTGGCACCGACCTTGGTCACGATGTGCAGCGGTTCGGGGTAGGGGCGCAGGGTTTCCGCGATCAGCCTGTTGGTGACGCGCGGTCCGTAGGCGTCGCTGGTGTCGATGTGGGTGATGCCGAGGTCGACGACCTCGCGGAGCACCGCGCGTGCGCCGTCGTGGTCAGCAGGCGGCCCCATCACCCCGGGGCCGGCGAGCTGCATGGCGCCGTAGCCGAACCGGGTGACGGTCAGGTCGCCCAGGGCCCAGGTGCCGCCGGGAAGCGAGGTGGAGAGCGCGCTCATGTTCCTGCCTTTCGTCGCGAGCCGAGGGTGGTGCCCGACAGCTCCTTGCCTCAGTATGGAAATGCAACTTCCTGATGGGAAGTAGGCACTTCGGAGTGCGTAAGCCACTCGCGGGTGAAAGGAACGGTCGATGACAACGACGACGGCGGCCCAGAAGCGGGCAGAGGCCAAGGCCCGGTACGACGCCTTCCTGGCGTCATGTCCCAGTCGCAAGCTCCTCGACCGGATCTCCGACAAATGGGTCACACTGATCCTGTGCGCACTGGGCGGCGACGGCTCCCAGCCGGGTTCCGACGGCCCCGGCGAGCCACGGCCGATGCGCTACTCCGCGCTGGCCCGCCGACTGGCCGGCGTCAGCCAGAAGATGCTCACCCAGACGCTGCGCTCCTTGGAACGCGACGGTCTCCTCACCCGCACCGTGACGCCGACCGTGCCCGTCACGGTCACCTACGAGCTGACCGACCTCGGTCTCTCACTGCACCAGATGGTGCGCGCCATGAGGACCTGGGCCGAGACGCACATGGACGACGTGCTCGCCAACCGCGCAGCGCACGACGCCGACGTCGCCTGAACCACGCGGCGAGGCGCCCCCGACCGTCGCGCCGGGACCACCCCAGGATCTCCCCGGCGTCGAGCAGACGCGCCGCCACCGGCTCCCTGCACTACCGGGGCGGGCCGGCGCCGCCCGGCACTGCGGGGGCGGGCCGGCGCCGCCCTGTGCTACAGGGGCTCCTCGTCGACCAGGATGTCCCACTGGACGTCGGAGCCGTCGACCGAGGTCGTCGTGATGGTCACGCCGTAGTTCATGCCGCCGTCCACGAGATTGCAGCGGATCTCGGCGCCCACCTCCGCGGGGAGGTTCTCGGAACAGGTGAAGTCCTCGGGGGCGTGGCCGACCAGCGTCTCCAGCTGCGCGGACGACTGCTGGGCGACCTGATCGGCGGGGACGGCGCCACCGCTCGCCATGGCGCCGGTGTCGTCCTCGGAGGTGTCGTCGGCCGCGGCGCCGTCGGCAGGGGCGTCGTCGACCTGGACGTCCCACTGGACGTCGGAGCCGTCGACCGAGGTCGTCGTGATGGTCACGCCGAGGCTCTCCCCGCCCTCGGTGAGCTCGCAGCGGATCTCGGCGCCCACCTCCGCGGGCAGGTCCTCGGCGCAGGTGAGGTCGTCGGGGGCCTGACCGATCTGCTCGGCCAGCATCTCGCTCGACCGCTCGGCGACCTCGTCGGCGGCGACGGCGCCGGGTCCGCCGAAGCTGAAGTCGAACGAACAGCCGGTGGACAGGAGGAGGGGCAGCGCGCCCAGAGCTGCTCCGGTGATGATTCGATGACGTCTGATCTGCCGCATCGCGGCCTCCTGGGGGTGTGGTGACATGCCACGTGGAGAGACGGCGGGAATCGGTGTGGAGGTTCCGAAGCCGTGTCCTTCGATACGCAACCGTGGCCTGGGGGGTGCGTGGCGCGCCTGCGGGCGGAGCAGGGGAAGGAGACCGACGAGCACGCGGTTCCCCGACCCGGACGGGTTTCCCCGCAACCACGCCGAAGAGGGAGCGACCCCGCCGTGCGCTTCCCCCGGAACGGGAGAGGCCCCGCCCGGCGGCGGGCCGGGCGGGGACCGGGCAGTGCGGGTCCACCTCCGCACCGTCGGGGCGCGGACGAGGGCTACCGGTCCCGCCAGGAGGCGGCGAGGAACGAGCGCAGGGACCGGGGGGCCGTGCCGGTGATGTCCTCCACGGCCGTGGTCGTGCGGTCCTCGGACCCCGCGGCGATCCGCGCGTCCATGGCGGCCAGCAGGTCCGCGAACGCCGCTGGGACACCGTCGTCCTGGTGACGCCGCGACAGCTCCTCCACACTGACCCTGCGGTGTCGGACGGGGCGACCGGTGACCTCGGAGAGCGTGGCGGCGACCTCGTCGAAGGTCAGCGGACGCGGACCGGTCAGGATCGGTTCCCCTCCGGTCGGGAGCGCCCCCAGGAGGGCCTGCGCGGCCACCGCCGCGATGTCGCCGGGGTCGATGAACGGGATCCGGCCCTCCCCGGTGGCGCTGACGATCTCGCCGTCGCGGCGGACGGAGTCGCCGTGCAGGTGGCGGCCGGTGAAGTTGCTGGCGAACCAGGTCGGCCGCAGGACCACGGGGTGGGGCGCGAACTCGGCCAGGCGCGCACCGAGCACGCCCGGGCCGGGGCTCCCGACCGGGACCGCCGACGAGCCGAGCAGGACGATCCGCTCCACGCCGGCGACCCGGGCCGCCTCCAGGAACGGGATTACGAGGGGTTCGGGGTCGGCCGCACCGGGTGGTGCCACCAGGTAGATCGCCCGGACACCGCGGACGGCGGGGGCGTGGGTGGCCGGGTCCGACCAGTCGAAGCGCACGTCGGCCGCCGGGGAGCGGCCGGCTCGGCGGACGGGGACACCGCGGTCGTGCAGGACACGGGACAGGCGGCTTCCGGTGGTTCCGGTCGCGCCGGTGATCAGGACCGTCACGGTGTGGCCTCCCCACCCGTGGCCTGGAAGGCCAGGGGGTTCCAGTAGTCGCGGTAGTGCCGGATCAGACCGCCGGAGATCGTCAGGACGGCCACGTAGCGGGCGGTGTAGGGAGTGCCGGCGGGGAGCGTGCGGCCGCTCACCGCCAGCTCGGCGACGATGACGTCCGGGTCGGTGGTCTCGTGGACGACGACGTCGTGGATCCGCCGGACGTCGAGCGCGTCGGTGTAGCCGGACAGGTACTCCTCCACCGCCCGGCGGCCCTCCAGCCGCGCGGGCGCTCCCGGGGGCGCGAACGGGAACTCCATCACGGCGTCATCCGCGTACAGGGCGGTGAAGGCCGCCATGTCGTGGGCGAGCAGGTGCTCGGTGGCGCGGCGGAACACCGCTGCGGGGCTGTCGGACACACGTCCTCCTCTAGGCTGCGCTCATCGGCGGACCACGGGTCCGCTTCACAGTAAGCGGACTAGTGGTCCGTTTCGACTATAGCGGACCTGCGGTCCGCTTCGGGAGGGTGCATGCGAGCGGACAAGGCACGCAACCGGGATGCGGTTCTGGCGGCGGCGGGCCGCCTGTTCGCCGAGGCAACCGACCCCGACCAGGTCTCCATGGACGCGGTCGCGGCCGCCGCCGGCGTCGGCAAGGGCACCGTCTTCCGCGGTTTCGGCGACAGGCACGGCCTGATCCGGGAGCTGTACGACGACTACGCCACCCGCGAGTTCCGGACCCTGCCCGACAACGTGCTGGACGTGCTGACACGCACATGGGACTTCAAGCGGACGCACCGCGTGCTGACCCTGGCGCTGGAACGGGAGGGATTCACCAGCCCGTACCGCAACGACAGCTACGACCGCCTCCATGCCCACCTGACGGAACTGGTGACCCGGGCACGGGGCCCCCGCAACGCCGGCTTCCTGGCCCACGCCCTGCTGGCCGCCGTGCGCAGCGACCTCGTCGAGTACCTGCGGGAACGCCCCGGGGTGGACCCCCGGGAAGGGCTGCGGGACCTGGTGGTGTCGATCCTCGGGCCCGAATCCGCCTACCAGGGGCGTGGGGACGAGAACCCCCGCTGACCGGGCGGACCCCGGTGGTCATCCGCGGGCGGGGAGGCGGACGACCACGCGTCGCGAGCCTCGCCGTCGGCGCGACGGCCCGCCCCGCGGCGCGCAGGCGGGTCGGCCGCGGTCTCCGCCTCCCTCCGGCGCGGTCCACCGGACGGGCCCCGGCCTCCGCCGACGTGAGGAGCTGCTCCCGGTCGTCCCCGGAACAGCTCGGGCCGGTCACCCGACCCCACCAGCACGACCCCGCACCGACCACCGTCGATCACCACGGGGGCAGGGCGGCGCCGCGCAGCGCGCCCATCCACATCTCGTCCCCGAAGAACCGGCCCACCGGATAGCGCTCCAACGCGCAGTGGTAGTGCTCGTGCCAGGCGTCGTGCAACACCACGACCGTCGAGGGGCCCAGGTGCTCGGAGACCGAGAGCAGGCACCGCCGCCTCATCCGCCCGTCGACGAACACCACGTCGAAGGGTTCCCGTCCGGCCGGGTAGTCCACATAGGCGTCCAGGTCCACCCTGCGGTCACCGGGGTCCTCCGCGGGCCGCAGACGCGTCCGGTTCCAGCACACCGCGGTGACGCGGCTCGTTCCCGCCGCTCCGGGAACGGTCAGGACGGAGCCGTCGTCGGGGTAGCGCACCACCGATCCGGGACGTTCCATGAGCGGGGGAAGAACGCGCTCGTCGAAGAACGCCCTGTCGTACTCCAGAGCCGTCCACTCATGGGCCACACCGCGCTCCCTGAGCAGACGTGTGAACTCCACAGTGCTCTGGCCCGACCCCCACTCCAGCACGCGCAACGGATCGTGCCGCCGCGCGACGAACTCCAGCACCGCCGCGAAGAGCTCTCCGTCCCTCAGACTCATCCAGGCAAGAGGGCTCCGCGCCTCACGCCAGGCCCCCGGCCGCAGCCCGCTCGCGTCCATCCGCCGCTCCTCCTCGCAACCGTTCATCCCAGTACCAGCAGGTCGATCCGATCCGTCACCGGTTCAGGGACACCGGTGCGCAGTTCACGCCGGGCCGCGGTCCGCAACCGCTCCATGCCCCGCGCGAACTCGGCGTCGCTCAGGCAGCGCAGCATCCCGTCCCCGTCCCTGCGGACACGGGCCGACAACCCGGCGCAGGACTCGGCGAAGGGCTCCTCCACCGAGACGGTCCCCCCTGGGGTGAAACCGGCGTCCGAGAACGCGGCCACCGTCTCGGCCAGCGTCGGCCGTCCCTGTGCGGCCCGCACACCCTCGGGGAAGAACCTCGCGTAGGCGCGTGTGTGCGCCTTCTCCGGGAACGCCTCCCGCACCAGGAGCGGTGCGCCCGGAGCCAGGACCCGGCGAACCTCGCCCGCCAGAGCCGCGAGGTCGGTCGCGTGGTGGAGCACCCGGGACAGCCAGGCCGCCGCCCCGGCTCCCGACGCCAGGGGGATGACCGGAGCGCGTCCCGCGACGAACACCGCGTCCGCGCGGTCGGCGCGGGCCAGGGCTGCGACGTCGGGGTCGATCCCCACCACCGGTCTGCCGCTCCAGCGGGCGAGGGCGCCCACCCAGGCTCCCGTCCCGCATCCCACGTCCAGGACCGGGCCCGGACCCAGGTCGCGCAGGTGGTGGTCCGCCCTCTCCCACACGGCGGTGAGGCCGTCGGCCGTAGCAGGACCGGACAGGTGTCGTTCGTCGGTCACATGCCCCCCTTCCCGGGCCGTGCGGGCTCTCGCGGAACGGCGAGAGCACTCCGAGCGTGTACCGTGCGCCCATGGAAGCCTCCCCCTGGGACGCCGCCCTCGACGCCTGGCGGCCTCCCGCTCCACCGGTGTCGGCGCAGGTCCGAGAAGCCGCTTTCCAGACAGCTCTGACCGACGACGCCGACGTCACCGGTTCGCCGTCCTTCGTCCTGGCGCGCCGGTCCCTGACCGAGGATGCCGGTGTGCTCGACGTGGGCTGCGGCGCGGGCCGCGCCTCGGTCGCCCTGGCCGCGAGCGTTCCGGGGACCACGCTGACCGGGGTGGACTCCAGCGCACCCGTGCTGGAGGCCTTCGCCGCCCGCGCCCGCAGGGCCTCGGTGCCGGTCCGGACGGTGCTCGGCACCTGGCCGGCGGCCGCTGGGGAAACGCCTGCCGCCGAGGTCGTCGTGTGCCACAACGTGCTCTACTACGCCGAGGCCCTGGTGCCGTTCGCCCGTGCGCTCACCGATCGGGCGCGGCGGGGCGTGGTCGTGGAGATCCCCTGGGAGCACCCCCATTCCTGGATGCGTCCCCTGTGGTCGGCGCTGAACGCATCGGAGCGCCCGGACCCGCCGACCGCTCCGGGGGCGACGCGCGTCCTGCGGGACCTGGGCCTCCGGGTACGGATCGAGCAGTGGACCGACGGTTCCGATCCCTGGCGCGGACGCGGTGAGGCGCTGGTGCGTCATGTGTGCGACCGGTTGGGCACGACCGACACGGACCGGGTGCGCTCCCTGCTGGACGAACACGGGCTGCCACCACGCGGCAGGCGCATGGCGACGTTGTGGTGGCCTGTGCCCTGACCCGGGCCGGTTCATCCTCCGGAGATGCACGGCAGTACGTGGATGCGGCTGCCGGGCGGGACCGGGACCTGTTCCAAACGGCTGCGTCGCAGGTTCTCCTCCTCCAGGAAGACGTTGACGTGGCGGCGGATACGGCCCTGCTCGTCCCGGATGCGCCGGTGCAGCGCCGGGTAGTCGGCGAGCACCCGGGCGAACACCTGCTCGACGTTGGCGTCCGCGGGAACGTCGATCGACAGTGTTCCCCGGCCGCCCGCGAGATCGCGCAGCACACCGGGAATGAGCATCTGGACGGTCATCGGGTCCTCCTTCGGTCAGTGGCGCAACGCGCGCAGGGTCAGGACGTCGGGAAGGTGCTCGGCGACCGTCTCCCACGAATCGCCCTCGTCGAGGCTGGCGTAGACCTGGCCGCCACGCGTGCCCAGGTAGACACCGGCCGGGTCCCCTCCGTCGGTAATCAGCGCCTCGCGCAGCACCGACGGGTAGAAGTGCTCCTGCGGCAGCCCCTTGACCAGTCCCTCCCAGGTGAGTCCCGCGTCACGGGTGCGGAAGGGACGGCAACGGGCGTCGGGGGAGATCCGCTCGGTATCGGCCACCAGCGGGTACACGTAGAAGGTGCCGGGCCGGTGCGGGTGCGCCACGACCGTGAAACCGAAGTCCGCGGGCAGGCCGTCGCCCACGGGGAACCAGTTGGCCCCCTCGTCGTCGCTGCGGTACACGCCGAAGTGGTTCTGCAGCATCAGCTGCTCAGGCGCGGTGGGCACACGGGCGATCTTGTGCACGCACTGCCCGTACAGCGGGTAGCGCACCGGCAGCGACGTCGACTCGATGCCCTCGTTGGACGGGTTCCAGGTGCGGCCGCCGTCGACGCTGCGGTAGACGCCGCCCGCGGCGATGCCGATCGTGATGCGGTCGGAGTCGTCCGGGTGCATGAGCACGGTGTGCGTGTACAGGGCCCCGGCCTCGGGGATCCAGTCGATCAGTGCCTGCCGTTGCGGGTGGTCCCACAGTTCGCGGACCAGGTGGAAACTCTCCCCGCCGTCCTCGGAGCGGAAGAGCGAGGCGGGCTCGGCCCCGGCGTACACCAGACCGGGGCGGTCCGGGCCCGCCGGGCGGATGTCCCACAGCCGTACGAGTGAGGTGCCGGTGTCGGCGGGGAAGGCGACGGCGGCCTTGGGACTCTCCTTCCAGGTGCTTCCCAGGTCGTCGGAGCGGAACAGGCCCGGGCCCCAGTGGCCGTGGCTGGTGCCCACCAGGATGCGGGGCGTGCTCGGTCGGGTGTCGACGGCCAGGCAGTGGATGGACTGCATCAGCAGGTGAGGGCCCTGCAGTTCCCAAGGGCTGGTGCCGTCCAACGTCCGGCGCGCCAGGAACAGTCCTTTGCGGGTGCCGATGACCAGGGTCACCTTCTCCATGGGGGCTTGCCTTTCTGCTAGGGAACGATCGGCGTCGACCGTGTGGGTCGGCGAACGGCCGGCGGGTGTGCCGCGGTCATCCGGTCGAGGTGTTCGTGGATCAGGAGCGCGCCCCGTTCCGCGCCTCCGGCGGAACGGATGAGGGAGCGCATCCGCGCCACCCGTTCCCCGATCCCCGGATCGGTCGCCAGCAGTTCGACCGCCGCCCGCAGCACGTCGGGGGTGACCCGATCGGGCGCCAGCCGGACACCGAGCCCCAGCTCCTCGACCCGGCGCGCCACGGCGTCCTGTTCGGGGGTCTGCGGAACCGCCAGGACGGGCACGCCCGCCGCGAGAGCCTCCATGGTCGATCCCATCCCCGCGTGGCAGACGACGACCCGGGAGCGGGAGAGCACCGAGGGCTGGGGGACGTGGGCGTGGACCTCCACGTTGGGCGCGAGCCGCCCCAGCTCGCCGGGCGACACACGCCCTCCCACCGCCAGCACCGCGTGCCACGCCGTGCCGCGCACCGCCTCGACACAGGCCCGGTAGAACGCGGGACGCCGGTTGTAGAGGGTGCCCAACGCCACCAGGAGCACCGGTCCCGCCCCGGGGGGCGGACGCCACGCCGACCGGGCGCGGCGTGGGGACAGGCACGGTCCGACGAAGGCGAACGCGTCGGGGGCGAAGGCCTCCGGCCTCTGGTGGAAGGCGCGGGGCTGAAGAACGAGGGACAGCCGCTCCCGGGGGGCCAGCAGGGCGGCGGCCCGGTCGCGCCCCAGACCGTGGTCCGCGGCCAGGCGCAGCAGTTCCGGGTCGGGTTCCGGAGGGGGCAGCCTGGCCAGGTCCGGGTATCGCGCGGCGAGGATCGGCGCGAGGCTGAAGCCCGGGCTCGCCGCCACACCCGTGAACACCTGGACGCCCGGGACCTCCCAGAGCCCGGTGAGCACCCGCGCGGCCGGGCCCACCGCGGTGTCGTAGACCACGGCCCGCGGGGGGCGCCGTCCCCTGCGCGTCAGCGCCGTTCGGGCCTGCGCCAACGCCTCCTGGGCCAGCATCCTCCTCATGAGCACGGCGTCCGCCGTGGTGCGGGGGGCCGGAAGAGCGGCGGGGACGGGCCAGGCGGTCGGATAGGTGAGCGGCCGGGAACCGCTCGCCCGGGCCGCGTCGGCGAACTCCTCCGAGACCAGGAACTCGACCGGGACACCTCGGCCGACGAGGCTTTCGGCCAACGCCAGGGTCGGGATCATGTGGCCGTGGGCCGGTATGCCGACGAACAGGACCGGGCCGCCTCGCACCGGTCAGCCCTCCTCGGGGGCGTACGGCGACGCGCCCGCGGTCGTCGTCCGGTGGAGGACCCGGAGCAGGCCCGGCGGTAGGTCGCCGGCGCGGTGCAGCACTCGGGAGTTGTCCCACACCACGACGTCGCCCTGGTGCCAGTGGTGCCGGTGGACGAACCGTTCCTGGGTCGCGTACTCGTGCAGTTCGGCCACGCCGACGGAGACCGGCGTTCCGTCGGGGCGGTGCAGGCTGGCCACGCACAGTTCGTTGAGGTAGAGCGCGGGGCTCCCCGACTCGGGGTGGGCGCGCACCAGCGGGTGGACGGTCGGGGGGTACTTGCGGGCGTACCCCTGTTCCAGAGGGGTGCCGTGCACCCGGGAG
Source organism: Nocardiopsis codii (assembly GCF_036327455.1). NCBI lineage: Bacteria > Bacillati > Actinomycetota > Actinomycetes > Streptosporangiales > Nocardiopsidaceae > Nocardiopsis > Nocardiopsis codii. The sequence continues at coordinate 219,193 of NZ_JAUZMY010000008.1, forward strand.
CGGAGCTTGGCGACGGTGTCGTAGGAGTGCACCGCTTCGGCCCCGGTGATCACGGCGCGCCACTCGTCGTCCAGGTCCCTGTGGGCGGCCGTCATGTCGGCGAACAGGGTGTCTCCGCCCTCCTCGGGCACCACGTCGGCCCTCAGAACGGTGAACCGCGTCGGCTCGGGCAGAAAGGACCTGTCGGAGTGCCAGTGGGTGTTGCCGACCACGGGGGTGGACCCCGAGTTCCGGATGACCAGGATGTCGGTGCTCTCCGGGTGGTGGTTGCGCATGTCCGTCACGACCTCGGGAGGGCCGAGCAGGCGGGTCAGCGCCACCTGCTCGCATGGCGCCAACTCCATTCCGCGCATAATGACGACGGAATGCGAGAGAAGCGCTTTTTTGACCACGTCACCGTCGCGACCTGCGAGGATTTCACGGTTCTGCCCCGTCACCTCCGCGACGAATCCAGGTTTGATCTCCCTGATTTCCAACGGGCATCCTCCTCGAATCACGATGACTCGGCAACCTTATATGAGGAGCAAAAGAAACCATGAGTCACCATCCGGACACAAAATTATCACCAGGATCAACCGTGCCGGTTCCCCGCGTGCACGGGACCACCGCTGAGTCGACGTCGCTGAAAAAGGCCTGTTCAAAGCGCTCAACGCCAACACCACGAAACTCATCTGCCCCACCACAGTCAGTTCGTGACATGAGTCCCATGGGTCACATCAGAAACACCAGCCCATTGTTTCTCGGTAGACCACTGTAGTCTGGTCTCTCTCGGGCGGGTTCCAGGAGAACTCCGAAAAAAATCCGACGCGGTATTGACCGCAGGAGAAGGCGGGTGAGGGCTTCCGGTGTCCTCAGCGCAACCCCAGGTGGGGGAAGGCGTCGGGAATCCGGGAACCCCATTCCGAGTTCGGTATCGACGATCGAATCCGTGGCAAACTCAAAGGCCGAGGATCATGCTTGGCCGAGGGCCTCGAACTCGGATGTGGCCTTGAGTTCCGCGAGTATTTCCAACGGATTACCATTGGGGTCCCCGACCGCATCACCGCAACGATCTGCCGCGCACCCCGGCCCGCACCGGAACCCGAGGAGGCGGGCCGGACCGCTGACCGACCCGCCCCGGGTGAGAAGCACGGCCCCGCGCGGACCCCGGCGACCCAGGGGTGTGAGGCGCGGAAGGCCGAGCCGCCCGGTTGTCACGGCACCGGGTAACCGAGCCGGTCCGCGTGAACCCGGATGCGTTCACGCGTCGCCATCGCCGCGAACCGGCGGGCGACCTCCTCGTTTCCGGGCAGCGTGCGGGGGATCCTGCCGACCGCCCCGGGACGGTGTACCCGCTGGTCCAGGACCGTGCGGTCCAGGGAGCCCGCGGTCAGGCACAGGTGTTCCTCCAGTTCCTCCAGCACCTCGGCACGGCCGGAGACCAGCTCCTCGTACGAAAGGCGCAGCAACCAGGCAGGGTCGCCGCCCGTGGTGTGGAACGAATCGACCACGTCGAGCCAGTTGCCCATCGCCTCCGCGGTCAGGTCGGGTGTCCACCGCGGTACCTCCTCCTCCCAGGAGAGGAGGGACCTGAGCACGTCGAGGGGATGTCTGACCAGGTGGACGACACGCGCCCGGGGGTACAGGTCCACGAACCACTCCGCGAAGGACAGCCCCAGCCGCACCTCCTTGAACCCCCACCGGGCGTCGGCCCCCCGGTGGGGCACGTCGGCGAACGCGGTGTCGAACCACGCACGCGCAGCCGCGCTGTAGTCCCCCCTCGAGGGAAGGACCACGGCGATGAAGCCGGGGGAGCCCACGCCGTCGACCTCCGCCGCGGCTTCGTGCGAGCGGTAGTCGCTGAGCGCGCGCAGAGCGAGGTCGGCCTCCCGCAGTCCGTGCATTCCGGGTCCGGGCTCGCCCCACACCCACAGATCCGGGCCGGAGGACACGAGCCGCTGGAGGAGGGTGCTCCCCGACCTCTGGCCGGAGCACAGGAGGAGGACCGGGCCGGGGGCGGACCCCTCCTTCCCCGTTGTCGACGATCTGGCGTTCGTTGGGGGTCTGGTGTACATGGCCCTGCTTCTTCCCGGTCTCGCCTCGCGCGACACGCCCCGCCGCACACGAGCTCATGTCCGGGGCAGAACCCCGGAGGTCGGGTCCTGCGCGTCCATCCCGGAGACCAGCTCGCCCCACAGCCTGCGCCACGGCTCGACGGGGAAGTGGGAGTCCAGCCTGGTCAGGTTCCGCCGCATGGCCTCGGTGAACCACGGTTCGCCGTCCGCCCGGGCGCGCATGAGTCCGAGCATCTCCTCGGCGGTCTCCCGCAGATCGCCGTCCCCGTGGAGACGGGCGCACAGGAACGCGTCGCCGTAGATGTCCGAGAAGGCGTGGAAGTCGCCGACGGCACTGGGGATGCCCGCGACGGTGGCGAGCGCGGGACCCAACCCCACGCTCTCCACGTCCGGGCGGTTCGGCGTGAAGAGCACACCTCCGCCCGTGGCGGCGCCCACACGCAGGAGGTCGATCTCGTCGAGGCGCCAGCGGCGATCCGTTCCCCTGTGGCTTCGGAGCGGCACTCCGTCCAGGAACCTCACATGGTCCAGAACCTCCTCGTGCAGGGCCTCGTCGAGAACCTCCTCGGTGTAGTCCGGGTCCTCGCCGAGGTCCCCGAAGACCAGGAGAAGGGGCTCCGGCCGTCCCTGTTCCCTGCTCACCTGCCGCATGCGGGAGAACAGCCGGATCGAGATCTCCACCCCTTTGACCCTGAAGACCCGAACGGGGACCAGGAGCAGGGGCTGCCCGGGCGCCGCGCCGATCTGGCCCAGGAACTCCCTGTGCCGGTCCTCCAGCTCCTCGGGGGGCGTCTCGGGCAGCACGTTGGGGACCGTGACGGCCTTCAACGGGGTGGGGTACCCGCAGGTCTCCACCCGCAGTGCCTCCGAGACCACCGCCCAGCGGTGCGCGTGGTGCCGGCCAGGCAACGGGGTGAACTCGTTGGGGGCCGGGGGATAGACCCGTTCTTCGCCCTCGTGTACGGCGTAACTGCCGAACAGGTCGTGGTCCCAGAAGAGGACTCCGCCGGGCCGTCCGCCGTCCCAACGCCGCGCCGCGGCGCGGTGGAGGGCGAGGGTCACCGGGACCGCGTCGGAGAGGGTCATGTTGACCGCCACCACCCAGTCCACGTCGTGCTCGTCGAACCAGGCGGAGAAGTACGCCTCGTAGGGGCCGGCCAGAGCCTCGATGCGCTGCCACAGGTGTGCCCTCTCCCCGGGGTCGAGGTCGCCCGCCCGTGCGACCCGGCGTCGTACGTCGAGCAGCTCTTCGGGCAGATCCGGCCCCGCGCAGGGGAGGGTCCGGCTCACCTCGAGCCAGGGAGGGTAGCAACCCGGTCCTGTGCCGTGGGGGAAGAAGGCCGGCTTGTCGGGGCGCCAGGAGTAGCCGAGGTCGGCCGGGATGGGCTCCTGTGAGGTCGGTTCCCCGTGAAAACGGGTCACGATATTGCGGAAGACGGTGAGCAGACCGCTGACGGGGAGCCCGTCTCCGCAGACCAGTGCGAGTTTGACCAACGTCTCACCTTTCTCGTCGCGCTGCCTGACGCGGTTGTACTACCCGTATTCGGGCCCGTGCCGCAGGTCCGGAGAAGCGCCGGCGGACGCCGATGGTGTTTCGGGTCCGGTCCGACCCGCGAGGACACCCCGGGCCGAGGGAACCGCCCGACCCGCGGCGGGGCCCCTGACACGGCGACGCCATCCGGGGCGGGCGGGCTCCGGGAGCATCTGGACGGGACCCTCACGGGCAGGCGGTCGGGGGAGGCGGTGCCCGCCCCCGGGGAGAGCGGGCGGTGCACCGCGGCGGGCGCCCGGCCGGGATCGGCCCGAGCCCCCCAGGAGCCAGGGACCTTCCGTGAACGGCGAACGGCCCCGACCGAAGGCGGGGCCGTTCATCGTTCAGGGGCAGGCCGTCCTCGATCGGACGGCGCCGGGCCACCCGTGTCGCGCACGGGTGGCCCGGGGCGTCACTTCGCGGCGCTGTGGCTGCGGAAGACCTGAGCGCCGTCGGGGCCGGCGAAGTAGGTCACCCTCTTGTAGGTGACCTTCCCGTCGTCGCCGACCACGCTGCGGATCACGGTGATGCTGGCCCCCTGCGGCCCGGCGAAGCTGTCCACGCTCTGGAAGCGGGCGTCGGCCGCGGCGACCGCGGGGGCGCCCAGGGCGATGCCCAGTGCGAGCACCACCGTGGTCAGGGCACGAGATGAAAGACGCATCGATCCTGCCAATCGTGTTCTGAGGTGGAAGACGACTCCGGCGCGGCGCCCTCCCGCAACCGCGCCAGAGTTCACCCGTGTCCGGGCGGTGTTCCGCGCGGGCCCGCGGGCGGTGCACCCGTGGACCCGCGCTCAGAACGTCCTAGCTGGCGGCGCTGATGACGGCACCCTGGGAGGCCCCGTGGGGGCCCGCCTGGCTGAACTTCTTGGCGTAGAAGCTGCCGCTCTTGTCGTCGCCGTGGCCGTCCTTCGCAACGGCGATGACGCTGCCCTCGAAAGCCCCGTGGGGGCCGGCCTCGCTGTAGCTGGCACCGAAGAAAGTGTCCGCCATGGCAACAGCCGGCGCGCCGAGAGCCAGAGCGGGGGCGACGACGGCGGCGAAGACAAAGCGGGTCACGGTCTTGCGGTTCATACTGTTTCCTTTCGGTATGGTCTGGCACCCCACCAAGGCGATGGAGTGTCGCAGGAGCCATGTGGGGGGTCGGAGTTGGTGCCGTCCCCCCGCGGAATAGATATCCACGACCCGCCATCGGTAACCCTGAGTATCTAAACGATAACTTAAAGTAGTTTTGGCTGTGTCATGGGAACCCTTTGCCCGCACCGACGTGCTGCGCGCTTGCCTCGGCGCCCGGCTGCGCCTAGGGAGTGTTTTTGAGGAGGCTTCCGGGTCGGTGAGCGGCCGTCCAGGCGATCTCTCGCAAGACGATGTGCGACGTTCAGCCTGGTTGTGCTTCACGAGCGCAGAGGCGCAGCGAGAGGAAGCCTGGCGGACGCGAGCCCGGAAGGATGCAAAAAACACGATCTAAGCGCTCGGCGGCGATGCGGCGCGCGGAGTGCCGCGGGAGCTCGCTCCGCTCCACGCTGTGGATCAAGTTCTCCATGATGCCCCGCTGAGCTGTGCCCGATTCATCCCGAAAGGGGGTCGGTGCGTCCCAGGAACCCGGGGCACAGGAACCCCGTCCCCTGCCAGGGTCGCCCCCGGCACGGCGGTGGCAGCCTGGACGAGAAGCGGTCCGCGCGGCGACGACACGGGCGGTCCGGTGCCCGATCCCCCGGTCGGCCGGGGTCTGTCCGGCGGATCACGCGGACGCTAGGCTACGGCGATGGACCGAGCAACCGATGCGCCCGAGACCCTCGCCCCGCCCGCGGACCCGGCCCAGGTGAACGACTACGACAGCTTCGCCGAGGCGTACGCGGCGGACAACGAGAACAACCTCCAGAACGCCTACTACGAACGGCCCGCGATGGTGGCCCTCGCGGGAGACGTGACCGGCCGCCGGATTTTGGATGCCGGCTGCGGCGCGGGACCCCTGTCCTCCGCCCTGCGCGACCGCGGCGCCGTCGTCACCGGCATCGACGCCAGCGCCGAGATGCTGGCGCTCGCCGGGCGGCGGCTCGGGGACGACGCGGACCTGCGCGTGGCCGACCTGAGCGACCCCCTCCCGTTCGCCGACGGTGCGTTCGACGACGTGGTCGCGTCGCTGGTGCTGCACTACCTGGAGGACTGGGGTCCGACGCTGGCCGAGATGCGGCGCGTGCTCAGGCCCGGCGGCCGGCTGATCGCTTCGGTGCAGCACCCGTTCGTTGACTACGCCGTCCAGGACCCTCGGCCCGACTACTCCGCGACCACCAGCTACGCCGACGAGTTCACGTTCGGCGGGCAGTCCGTCCGGCTGAGGTTCTGGCGCAGGCCGCTGCACGCGATGACCGATGCCTTCACCGCCGCCGGCTTCCGCCTGTGCGTCATCAGCGAGCCGCAGCCCGACCCGGCCGCCCGTGAGCTGTTCCCGGACGACTTCCAGGCCCTCTCCACCCGAATGGGCTTCCTGTTCTTCGTCCTCGAGGCACCGCCGGCGCCCGCCGGATAGCCGGTCGCCGTCTCTCCGTCCTGTCGCACCCGAGCCGGTTCGCCCGAGCAGAGGCAGGTGCGGGTGGGACGACCACGATCACCGCGGGAGGGGCGAGTCGACGGCGACCACCGCCGAGACACCGCCCGTCACGGGGCGGCCCACCTCTTGCTGAACCGGGGCATCCCCCGTCCGAGTGACAGGCTGTCACCTCACCACGGGACCGGTGCCGGAACCCGGCCCGTGCCCGTCGACAACGGGCCTGCCGGCCGGAGTGAAGACGCCGGCTGCCGCGGGGTGCTGTCAGCCGTCCGTGACCGTGGAGGCCCGGTGCGCGGCCACCGCTCCGGGCCTCCACAGACCCACCGCCACCAGGGCGCACACCCCCGCGAACACCCCGGCCCCACCCAGCACCAGCGCAGGGTCCAGGCCTGCGGCCCACCCCGCCAGCGGGTAGGTGAGCAGGAAACAGGCGTGGGAGAGCGAGAACTGGGCGGCGAAGACCCCGGCCAGGGCGCCCTCGGGAGCGGCCTCGCGCAGCAGCCGCCCCGTGGGCGCGGACACCAGCGCGCAGCCCGCGCCCAGCACTGCCCATCCGGCGCAGAGCACCACCTGCCCCGGGGTCACAGCCCACCCCAGGGCGGTGGCCGCCGCCCCCGCGGTGATGACCCCGGGTCCGGTGAGCATCAGGATGCGCGTGCCGAACCGGTCCACCAGGAACCCGAGGCCCAGGGCCACGAGCATCGACCCGGCGCCGAAGCAGGCCAGCGCCAGCGCCACCCCCGTGTCGGTGCCGCCCGGGCGGGAGCGGACGAGGACGACGGTGTCGACCAGGACCAGAGCGGTGGCCACGGCCACGGCCGTGTTCAGGGCCATCAGCGCCAGCAGTCGCCGGTCGGTGGCGAAGACGCGCCAGCTCGCCGCGGCCCGGCGAGCACCGAGGGAGGCTGGGGTCCGGTCGGGCAGAGCGGTGGTGGCCACCAGGATTCCGGAGACGGCGAAGCCGAGCGCGGTGAGCGCGAACAGGCCGTCGAAGGGCACCGCGAGCAGCACGAGCGCGGCCAGCAGCGGGGAGGCCAGCGCCTCCAGGTCGTAGGCCAGGCGCGACAGCGCCAGCGCCGAGGTGTAGCCGCGGTCGTCGACCAGTTCGGGCACGAGTGCCTGGAAGGCGGGGGTGAAGGCCGCCGAGGCGCACTGGAGCACGGCGATCAGCGCGTACACCTGCCAGACCTGCTCGACGAGGGGCAGGCACGCCACGGCCAGGGCGCGCACCGCGTCCGCGCCCACCAGCACCGCCTTGCGCGGGGCCCGGGCCAGGGCCGCGGTCAGCAGGGGGCCGGCGCCCACGTAGGCGAGCATCTTGATGGTGAGCGCGGTGGCCACCACGCGACCGGCCTGGTCCGGTGCCAGGTCGTAGGCCAGCAGTGCCAGGGCGACCGTGGCCAGCCCCGTGCCCGCCAACGCCACGACCTGGGCGCAGAACAACCTGCGGTAGGACCCGAACTCCGCCAGCACACGCCACACCACGACCACCACCCGGGAGAAAGGGGACAAGAGATCACTCGCGCCATACATGTGCGCAAGTACGCACATGATGTCATGTGGTGTGGGGTCGCGTCGCCTCCGGGGTGTGTACGCGTCCTAGACTGCGCACATGCGCACCAGTGACGAGCATGCCGCCCCCAGCCGCGCGCACCCGGCCCCGCCCGAACACGAGCGGCTCGCCGTGGCCGCCAACGTGTTCGCCCTGCTGTCCGACCCCACCCGGCTGCACCTGCTGTGGACCCTGGCCGAGGGGGAGGCGGACGTGGGCCGGCTCACCGAGGCCTGCGGGGCCTCGCGTACCGCGGTCTCCCAGCACCTGGCCAAGCTGCGTCTGGCCGGGCTGGTCGAGTCGCGCAAGCAGTCCCGGAACGTCATCTACCGACTGCGCGACGGCCACCTGCGCCTCCTGGTGATGGAGGCGCTCAACCACGCCGACCACGTCGTGACCGGAGAGCCCTTCCACGACTGACAGGCGACCGCGTCGCGTCCCCGGCTGCCAGACGCCTTCGCAGGGGCGGGAGCCGCCGGGCGTCGACCGGCGCCTGCGCTGCTCCCTACGGTCCCGTGCGAGTCGAGCACGGCCGCGGGTTCTCGTCCCGGGGGGTGCGTCGGAGGCGCCCCGCTCCCGGCGCACGCGGGGATGCGCCGCACACGGGGCCGACGGCGACGTCGGCGGTCTCCTGCCTCACCGCGCACGCGGGATGTGCGCGACGCGACGGTCCCATCCGGCGAAGGCCCCTGGCGGACCGGGGCCGACCGACAGCACACTGCAGCGATGTACTCCGACGCCGACGCGGCCGCTCTCTACGACGTCCTCAACGCCTGGGGCCCGAGCGACGACTTCTACCTCTCCCACGTCATCGCCTCCACGTCCGTCCTGGACGTCGGCTGCGGCACCGGCATGCTGCTGCACCGGGCCCGCGAGAGCGGGCACCCCGGGCGGCTCTGCGGGCTGGATCCCGACCCGGCCTCCCTCGAACGGGCGCGCACCCGCGACGACATCACCTGGGTCGAGGGCCGTGCCGACGAGATGACGTGGGACGCCGAGTTCGAGCTCGCTGTCATGGCCGGCAACGCCTTCCAGGTGTTCGTGACCGACGACGACCTGCGTTCGTCCCTCGCCGCGATCCGGTCGGCACTCGTCCCCGGCGGCAGGTTCGTGTTCGGCACCCGCAACCCCCTCGTCCGCGCCTGGGAGGGCTGGACCCCGGAGAACGCGACCGACGTGGTCGACCACGACGGGCGCGCACTGCGCGTGTCGCACCGGGTCGAGTCCGTGGACGGCGGCGTCGTCACACTCACCGAGACCACCGCCACCGGGGACGGCGACACCCTCCGGGTCGACAGGGGAAGCCTGCGCTTCCTGGACACGGAGGGCGTCGACGGGTTCCTGAACGGCGCCGGCCTGGAGGTCGAGGCACGCCACGGCGACTGGTCGCGGGGGCCGCTCACCCCCACGAGCACCGACATCGTCACCGTCGCCCGCGCGGCCGACGGCTGAGCCGCGGGTCAGGGCTCCGATGTCGGTGGCGGAGCCTAAGCTGCCCGCATGAACCCTCTCTGGCCGGACGTCCACACCGAACGGGCGTCACTCGCCGCCGACCTCGCGCACCTCACCGACCAGCAGTGGGCCACCCCGTCCCTGTGCACCGGGCTGAGCGTGCGCGAGGTCCTCGCCCACCTGGCGTCGGCGGCCGGGTTGAGCTGGGCCCGGTGGATGGCGGGGGTGATCCGCTGCCGGTTCGACTTCGACAGGCAGGTGGAGATGCGCTTGGCCGAGCAGCTCGGGGAGAGTCCGGCCGAGACCCTGGACAACTTCCGCCGCGTCGAGGCCAACACCACCACCCCGGTCGGCCCGGTCGTGGCCTGCCTCGGCGAAACGGTCGTCCACGCGGAGGACATCCGACGCCCCCTGGGGCTCAGCCGCGACTACCCCCTCGCCACCCTCACACGCCTGGCCGAGTACTACAGCGGCTCCGACCTGGTGGTCCTGGCCAAGGGCCGGATCGGCGGGCTGCGCCTGGCCGCCACGGACGGCCCCTTCACCACCGGCTCCGGGCTCCCGGTGTCCGGCCCGACCCTGGCGCTCGTCATGGCGATGACCGGCCGCGGGGCGTACTGCGACGAGCTCGACGGAGAGGGGGTCGCCACCCTGCGCGAACGCTGCTGAGACCCGGCGCGAGCCACCGGACCCCATCCGGTTCCGGCGCCCCTCAGTTGACGGCGACCGGGATCCCGTCCGTCATCTTCAACAGCTCCGCGTAGTCGGTGTGGAAGAGCGTGTTGGACGTGCCCCCGGCCGCCCACAGCTCCGGATACTCCTCCAGGGCGGTGTCCACGACCGTCTCGACGGGCGCCGGGTGCCCCAGGGGAGCCACCCCGCCGATGACCTGGCCGGTGGCGGCGCGCACCTCCTCCGGTGTGGCGCGCCGGACGGCCTCCTTGCCCAGGCGTTCGGCCAGCAGCGCCAGGTCCACCCGGTGGCGTCCGCTGG